>JBFFBS010000040.1:0-21306 GCA_041560295.1 Syntrophobacteria bacterium
AAGTACAACAAGGATCCAGAAATTCACGGCATCCTGGTGCAGCTTCCCCTACCCAAGCACATCGACGATCAGAAGGTCCTGCTCTCCATCGATCCGGACAAGGACGTGGATGGTTTCCACCCCACCAACGTGGGAAAATTGTTGATCGGCAACCCCTACTACAGCCCCTGCACGCCTTTTGGGATTCAGGAGCTGCTGGCTCGCTCCGGAGCTCCGGTTGAAGGCGCGGAGGTGGTGGTGGTTGGTCGTTCCAACATCGTGGGCAAGCCCATTGCTGCCATGCTCATGCAGAAAGGACCCGCGGCCAATGCCACCGTAACCGTGGTACACACCCGCACCAAGGACGTGGCCTTCCACACCAAGCGCGCCGACATCCTGGTTGTTGCCGCGGGCGTGCCCGAGTACGTCAAAGGCGACATGATCAAGCCGGGTGCGGTGATTATTGATGTGGGCGTCAACGAGGTGGGCCGGACTGAGGAGGGCAAGCGCATCCTCAAGGGTGATGTGGCCTTTGACGAGGCGGTTGAGGTGGCTTCAGCCATTACGCCTGTCCCGGGCGGCGTAGGCCCCATGACCATTACCATGCTGATGAAAAATACCGTGCACGCCTGCAAGGTGCATAACAAAATCGTTTAGGGCATGGTGTAAGCAGCTTCAATAATCTAAATAAACTACATTACCCCACTGCTTCCCTCCCCCCTGTCGCAGATCCCACGCTCGGGCAGGGACGGGGGAGGGACTATGGTGGGAGGGCCCCAAAGCGCTGGGTTTTGGTGGCAGTGGCGCTATAATGTGGGAGTGCGTTTCCAGCCGCGACCGACGACTTGAAGGGCAGACAATGTGACCGGCTTATCGCTTGACAGAGCAGTCGATATTATCTATATATAACTGGCTATTTCACGCCGAGAGCGCAAGACACGTTTCTTGCATGCCAACATCAAAGTATTGCCATACCGTCGTATGGGAGCCAGTAGTCAAGTCCATTGCCATAAGGTCTTTTCGCTCATTGCGTAACTCAATTGGTCGTATGGAACAAGCACCATTGTTTTGCGGATCAGATTGTTGGTGATCGTGTAACAGACTTGCGTTTTTGATTTTCAGGTGACTTCACCTGCGCACTTTTCTTCACATGAGTTTTGAGTTATAATAAAACTCCTTTCCAATAACGCCTCGGAGTAGTTTGGATAACACCTTGATAATCATACCCAAGAACCTTCAGCCAAAATTTAGCCTTTACAGGAGTGTTGCAGATGTGTGCTGAAAAAGCCCGTTCAGGAAACGGTGTAGTAGGCTCAGTATTGGTGGCGGGCGGTGGCATCGCCGGGATCCAGGCGGCCTTGGATCTGGCAAATTCCGGCTATTATGTCCACCTGGTGGAGAAGTCGCCCGCCATCGGCGGGATCATGGCCCAGCTGGACAAGACCTTTCCCACCAACGACTGCTCCATGTGTATCATCTCGCCCAAGCTGGTGGAATGTGGGCAGCATCCCAATATCAACCTGCTTACCTGTGCCGAACTGGAAGGTGTTACAGGTGAAGAAGGAAATTTGCAGGCCACGGTGCGGCAGGAGCCACGGTTCATCAACTTGGACAAATGCACCGGCTGTGGAGATTGTGCCGAGGTATGCCCGGTGACCATGTCCAGTGAGTTCGACGAGGGTATTGGTCCCAGAAAGGCGACCTACAAGCCCTACGCCCAAGCCATACCCGGCGGCTATGTGATCGACAAGCGCGATCGCTCCCCCTGCACCAATGCCTGTCCCAACCATGTAAACGCCCATGGATATGTGGCCCTGATTGCCCAGGGCAAGTACCAGGAGGCCATGGAGGTCATCCTCAGGACCCTGCCCTTTCCTGGGACCATCGGTCGCATCTGTCCTCATCCCTGCGAGACCGCCTGCAGGCGGGCTGAGGTGGATGAAGCTATATCCATTTGTGCCCTGAAGCGGTTTGTGGCTGATCAGGTGGATATTGACGATATCCCGCTGCCCGAGATTGAGAAGAGAGATGAGAAGGTGGCCATCATTGGCTCCGGTCCGGCGGGACTCACCGCGGCTCATTTTCTTGCTCTGGAAGGCTATGAGTCCACGGTCTTTGAATCTCAGTCAGTTGCAGGGGGCATGCTGCGGCTGGGTATTCCGGACTACCGGCTGCCGCCTGAGGTTTTAGACAAGGAAATTGGGGCCATCACCCGGCTTGGGGTGGAGATAAAGCTCAATACTGCGTTGGGTCGGGACGTGAGTTTTGATGGACTTTTCAAAGAGGGCTACAAAGCCATTTATCTTGCCATCGGCGCTCATAAGGACCTGCAGTTAAACATTCCTGGTGAGGATGCGGAGGGGGTTGTTTCCAGTGTAGATTTTCTCCGCCGAGTCAATCAGGGGGAACTCACCAAGCTTGAAGGCAGGGCGGTGATCGTCGGTGGTGGTAATGTGGCCATTGATACGGCCCGCTCTGCTCTGCGGTTGGGGGCTGAGAAGGTCACCATCATCTATCGCCGCACCCGAGCCGAGATGCCGGCCTACGAATACGAAGTAGAGGATGCCTTGGCTGAGGGTATCGATATTCAGTATCTTACCGCTCCCCAGCAGATTCTCACCAAAGACAATCAAGTGATCGGCGTCCAGTGTATCAAGATGGAGCTGGGAGAGCCCGACTCTTCTGGCAGACGTCGGCCGGTGCCGGTGCCGGGCAGTGAGTTTATTGTCGAGACCGAGTGGATGCTTCCGGCCATTGGTCAGACGCCGGAGTCAGCCTTTTTGGCTGAGAGCTCAGGGTTGGAGATAAGCCGCTGGGGGACCATCGAGGCTGACCCTGTGACCTTCGCCACCAAGGCAGAGGGTGTATTTGCCGGTGGTGATGCTCACACTGGCCCGTGGGTGGCCATTGGGGCAGTGGCTCACGGCAGAGAAGCTGCCATTTCCATCTCTCGTTATTTGCGGGGTGAGGATATGGGGGCTGGCAGAGAGCCGGTGGAGTTTCCCCAGGAGAATTTTGTTCCCATTCCTGAAGACATTGAGAAAATTCCCAGGGCCAAACAGGCCCACATTGCTATGGCAGAGAGAACGAGCGGCTTTGCTGAGGTGGAGCTGGGCTTTAGCGAAGAGCAGGCCAAGGCCGAGGCGGCAAAATGCCTCAACTGCATGTCCTGCTGTGAGTGTCTTGCCTGCGTGACCGCCTGCCAGGCCGAAGCTGTAGAGCACAGCATGCAGGAGCAAGAGGTTACTTTGGACGTGGGTTCTGTGATTCTTGCCCCGGGAGCTGAGACGTTCGATCCATCGGTGATCGATACCTATCTCTACGGCAAACATCCAAATGTGGTTACCAGTATAGAATTCGAGCGCATTCTCAGCGCCTCTGGTCCCTTCCAGGGTCATATGATCCGGCCCTCCGACCACAAGGAACCTCAGAAGATCGCCTGGCTCCAATGTGTTGGCTCTCGGAACGTGCAGCATTGCGACAACGGCTATTGTTCTGCCGTCTGCTGTATGTACGCTATCAAGGAGGCAATTGTCGCCAACGAACACTCTGACGAGCCTCTGGATACGGCGATTTTCTTTATGGATATGAGGACTTACGGGAAGGATTTCGAGAAGTACTACAATCGGGCGAAAGAGGATTACGGTGTCCGTTTCATCCGTTCCCGCATCCATTCCATTGATCCTGCCGATAATGACAATCTGGAGGTGCAGTACGCTGATGAGAGCGGCCTGATCAAAGTGGAAGAATTCGACATGGTTGTGCTCTCGGTGGGGTTGCAACCATCCCGTGACGCAATAGAGCTGGCGGAGAGGTTGGAGGTGGAGTTAAATCATTACAACTTCGCCGAGACCTCCAGCTTTGAGCCGGTGAAGACCTCACGAGACGGCGTCTATGTGTGTGGCTCCTTTAGGGATTGCAAAGACATCCCCATCTCGGTCATGGAGGCCAGTGCGGCCGCGGCTGCGGCAGCCACACCCCTGGTGGAAGCTCGTAACACCATGACCACCGTCAAAGAGCTTCCCCCCGAACGCTCGGTGGCAGGAGAGGAACCCCGAGTGGGTGTTTTCGTCTGCAACTGTGGCATCAATATTGGCGGGGTGGCGGATGTGCCCGCTGTAGCTGAATATGCCAAGACACTGCCCAAAGTAGTGTTCGTGACCGACAACCTTTTTACCTGCTCACAGGACACTCAGCAGAAGATGCGAGAAATCGTAGAGGAAAACAAACTCAACCGGGTGGTGGTGGCTGCTTGCTCGCCGCGCACCCACGAACCTCTCTTCCAGGAGACCATCCGTGAAGTGGGATTGAATCCGTATCTTTTTGAAATGGCGAACATTCGTGACCAGAACACCTGGGTGCATCAGCAAGACAAGGAAGCTGCTACCGCAAAGGCCAAAGACCTGGTGCGCATGGCAGTGGCCAGGGCCTTGTTGCTCGACCCGCTGCAACCAGTAACCCTCGGTCTCAACAAGTCCGCTCTGGTGGTGGGGGGTGGCGTGGCAGGCATGGTGGCCTCCCTGACCCTGGCAGACCAGGGATTTCCTGTACAGTTGGTGGAGATGACCGACCAACTGGGAGGTAATGCCCGCAAGTTGCGTGAGACCTGGAAGGGCGAGGAAGTCGGTGAGTTTGTAGAGCAATTGCTCACGCGAGTCCAAGACCACAAAGACATTACCGTTCACTTTAACACCAAAGTCAGCGGCAATGCCGGGTTTGTGGGGAATTTCGAAACCACTTTGGAAAATAGAGACGACCCCGGGCAAAAGAATACGGTACAACACGGCGTCACCGTGGTGGCTACCGGAGGTAAGCCTTTTCAGCCGGCGGAATACCTCTACGGAGAGGACGACCGGGTGTTCACCCACCTGGACTTTGATGAGCGCTTGAAAGAAAAAGGTGACGTCCTCAAAGATGTCAATAGGGCTGTGTTCATACAATGTGTGGGCTCCAGGGAACCGGATCGCCCTTACTGCAGTAAAGTCTGCTGTACCCATTCGATGGAAAGCGCCCTTAGGCTCAAAGAACGCAAGCCGGAGATGGATGTCTATATCCTTTATCGGGACGTTCGTACCTACGGCTTCCGGGAGGATCTCTATAAAGAGGCCCGGGAGAAAGGGGTGTTCTTTATCCGTTACTCCCTGGAGCAAAAACCCCAGGTAAGGAACGGGGATGGTCCGCTGCAGGTCCAGGTCCATGATCCTATTCTGGACCGGGATGTCATCATTCCCACCGATCTTCTGATTCTGGCCGCCGCCATTCTGCCAAATGAGGCCAAAGAAGTGGCCGAAAACATGAAGATTGGCCAGAATGCCGAAGGCTTCTTCCTGGAGGCACACGCCAAGCTGCGGCCGGTTGATCTGAGTAGTGACGGCCTCTTTCTCTGTGGTTTGGCCCATTACCCCAAACCAATTGATGAGTCCATTGCCCAGGCGCAGGCGGCCGCAGCGAGGGCCGCCACTGTGCTGGCCAAGGATGTGATTACCCTGGAAGCGGTGAAGGCGGTGGTGGAACCGGATCTGTGCGCTGTTTGCCTAACGTGCGTGCGCACCTGTCCATACGATGTTCCCTATATCGGTGAGGAAGGCGCTGCTGTCATTGATCCGGCTGGATGCCGTGGCTGTGGTGCCTGCGTGGCGGAATGTCCGGGCAAGGCTATATCCTTGCAGCATTTCACCGACAACCAGTTGATTGCCAAGTGCGATGCCTTGTTGTTGAGCTAGATCATCTAATTACCTCATTTACCCCCTGTGGGAGGGTCGAAAATATAATGCTGGCTCCGCTGGTAGCTGGGATTGAACTGGGGAGCAGACAGTGATTGGGAGAAGGAAATGAAAGATTTTGAGCCGCAGATTCTAGCATTCTGTTGTATGTACTGAGCTTACTCGGCTGCGGACCTGGCAGGTTCCATGCGATTGAACTACCCGAGTAACATCAAGATCATCAATGTGCCCTGCACCGGCAGGGTGGATATCCTTCACCTGCTCAAAGCGGTAGAGGATGGCGCCGATGGTGTTTACGTGGCCGGCTGCCTGGAAGGAGACTGCCACTATATCAGCGGCAATCTGAAGGCGAAAAAGCGGGTGGCCTATGTGAAGAAAGTGCTTGAAGATATTGGGCTGGAACCAGAGCGGGTGGAGATGTACAATTTGAGCGCTGCCCAAGGAGCCCGGTTTGCTGAGATTGCCCGGGAGTTTACCCAACGCATTCAGGAATTGGGCCCCAGTCCGGTAGGCTCAGGAGCCAAGGCCGCCTGAGTAAACCTTGGCTTCAGCAACAGTGCATTATTTGTGAGGCGTTGAATTTTTTTCAGGATATAGCTTAATTCACGTTGAGGATCGCCACCTGATGTAGGTGGCGGCAAGGAGGGACAACCAATGGTTGTGGCGGAAAGCAAGCCCATTGAAGAGATCCTGGCAATGGTGGCAGATTTCGACAAGATTCTGCTCACCGGTTGCAAAGGCTGTGTCACCGTCTGTAATGCGGGAGGACAGAAGGAAGTGGGTATTCTGGCTTCGGCCTTGAAGATTGCTCGCAAGAAGGAAGGCCGGGAGATCGAGATCGAGGAGATCACCCTCGAGCGCCAGTGTGACCCGGAATACATTGACCAACTGGAAGAGCCTATTGCCAAAAACAACTACGATGCAGTTCTGTCCATGGCCTGCAGTGTGGGACCGCAGTATATCGCCAAGCGCTACGAGGATGCTCTGGTATATCCGTGCCTCAACACCACCTTTATCGGCGGTGCCCTTGAGCACGGGGTGTGGGCTGAGTTTTGCCAGGCCTGTGGCTCTTGCGGTATTCACAACTTCGGTACTCTGTGCCCCATTGCTCGCTGTGCCAAGAGTCTTCTGAATGGACCCTGCGGTGGTTCTGCTGGAGGAAAATGTGAGATCAGTCCCGAGACCGACTGTGTCTGGCATCTCATCTATGAGCGCATGAGTCGTCTGGGACAGCTGGATAAGATGGCCAATGTAGTCATGTTCAAAGATTGGACCACAAGTCGCGACGGCGGACCTCGCAAGATCGTCAGGGAGGATTTAAAGCAATGAAAGCTGGAAGCCATTTAGAAAAAATGTTTGCCGCAGGGCACTTTGCGGTCACCGGTGAATTGGGGCCGCCCCGTGGTGCGGATGCGGGACATATTCACGAGAAGGCCAAGTATCTCAAGGGTATGGTTGAATCAGTCAATGTCACCGACAATCAGACGGCAGTGGTACGCATGGCCAGCATGGCCGTCTGTCGGTTGCTGCTGGACATGGGAATCGAGCCCAACTTGCAGATGGTCTGCCGGGATCGCAACCGGCTCGCCATCCAGGCTGATTTATTAGGGGCCTCAGCCCTGGGTATCAAAAATGTGCTTTGCCTGTCCGGTGACCACCAGAAATTCGGTGATCACCCTCAGGCCAAGAATGTCTTTGACATCGACTCCATGCAGCTTATCGCCACCTGCAAGAAGCTGAGGGACGAAGGCAAGCTCATCAACGACCATGAGTGTGAAGGGGTGCCCCAGTACTTTATTGGTGCAGCAGTTAATCCCTTCGCTGATCCCTTTGATTTTCGGGTAACTCGCCTGGCAAAGAAAATTGAAGCTGGGGTGGACTTCCTCCAGACTCAATGTATCTACAACATGGAGAAATTTCGCACCTATATGCAACAGGCCAACGACCTGGGTCTCACGGAAAAGTGCTATGTAATGGCCGGGATAACCCCGCTGAAATCGGTGGGTATGGCCCGCTACATGCAGAAATTCGTGCCCGGCCTAGACGTGCCTGAAGACTTCATCGAACGCCTCAAGGGAGTGGACAAGAAAAAGCAAGGTGATGAAGGCATCAAGATCGCCATCGAGCAGATCCAGGAAGTCAGGGAGATGAAAGGCATTGCCGGTGTTCATGTCATGGCAATTGAGTGGGAAGAGCGGGTAGAAGAGATTGTCACTGGTGCCGGCCTGTTGCCTCGTCCAGAAGTATCATAGAAAAGCGGGGGCAATCCCTCACATGTCACATCCGCATTCCGCGGTGTTGGAATAAAGAGTAGCCAAGAACAGAATAATATATTAGGCTAAGGTTTGATATAATTTTCACATGTCGCCCTTTTTAAGGGTAAGACGATAACGGCCTAAGTCAAGAGAGGAGAATCCCATGAGCCTGTATGAATTGCTGCGGGGCCCCTTGCTCTGGGTGGCTTTTGGGGTATTTTTCGGCGGGATGGTGCTGCGAGTCGTCTTGTTTTTTCAGTTGAGCAGGCAAAAGGATAAACCCATCTACCGGTTTTTTAGTTGGAAATGGCTCTGGCTTTCCATCTTCCACTGGATTGTGCCGCTGAATGAGACCGCCAAGAAGAATCCCGTGGTTACCTTGGTTGGATTCGTTTTTCACATCTGCCTTATAGTGACTCCACTTTTTCTGGTGGCCCATGGGGTTCTCTGGTACGAGTCGTGGGAGATTAGCTGGTGGTCCCTGCCTGAATCCGTTGCCGATTACATGACGCTCATTGCCATTGGTAGCGGCTTGTTCTTGGGGATACGTCGTATGGTTTTACCTCACGTACGAATCGTTACCACGGCCGCCGACTACCTGTTGTTAGCGGTGACCCTTGCTCCCTTTGTAACCGGTTATCTGGCTTATCACCAGTATTTTGATTATCAAACCATTCTACTGTTGCATATGTTTTTTGGTGAACTCATGTTGGTGGTTATTCCTTTCACCAAGTTGAGCCATTTTCTGATGTTTTTCTTTTCCAGGGCGATTACCGGGATGGAATTCGGCAGGCGGAGTGCTCCTTCCTGGTGATTCCAGGAACCGCTGCTGTTGCGAAAACGAGTTATCTGAGGAGGAGCAAATGGCGGAAAAAGCAGCCGTTGATCCCCAAGCTTTCAAGAAAGCCGTAGATGAAAAGACCAATGCCCGCCTCAAGATGTGGCTAGAGATCTGCGCCCATTGCGGCCTTTGTGCTGACACCTGCCACTTTTACCTCGCCAATGATCGGGATCCCAAGCTGATCCCGGCGGTCAAGGGCAAGAAGGTCCTAGAGGCCTTCAAGAAAAAAGACAAGATTGATGAGGCTTTTTTAGAGGAGCTTTACTGGACGGTCTATGGCGATTGCACCATGTGCCGCCGGTGCACCATGTTCTGCCCTTTTGGTATCGACATTGCAACCATAACCAGTACAGGCCGTGGTCTCTGTGTCTCCCAGGGCAAGGTGCCCGAGAACCTGGTGAAGACCATTGAGAGTTATTACGAGCATGGCAACCAGATGGAGGTGAGCACGGAGGACTGGATCGATACCCTTGAGTGGATGGAGGAAGAACTCCAGGAAGAGCTTCCCGGTGCCACCATCCCCATTGACAAGAAGGGGGCCAATCTTCTCTACACGGTCAACGCCAGGGAGCCCAAGTTCTACCCCATGGACATTTCCCAGGCTGCAATGGTTTTTTATCTGGCCGGCGAAGATTGGACCATGTCTTCCAAGGGCTGGGACGATACTAATCTCGCCATGTTTGCCGGCGATCTAAAAGCTGCGGGTTATGTGTCGCAACTGGTCCGCGACGCTGCCGAGGAATTGGAGGTAAAACGCGTCGCCATAACTGAATGAGGGCACGCCCTGCGTGCGCTTCAGTTTGAAGCGCCTGTCTGGTTGGGACGCGACCACAAGTTCGAGGTGGTACACAGCGTAACCCTCTTTGCCCAATATCTTCGCGAGGGAAGACTCAAGTTGGACAAGAGCGTGTTTGCTGACGAACGCTGTACGTACCAGGACCCTTGCAATGTCAGCCGTAACGGCGGCTGTGGCAAAGATGCCCGGGAAATCATTCAGTACCTCTGTGAAGACTTTGTCGAGATGGAGCCGCACGGTGACTACAATTTTTGCTGCGGCGGCGGCGGCGGTGCCATTCCCATGGCCGGAGCTTTCAGGGACAGGCGAATAAGATCCGGCAAGGTAAAAGCAGACCAGATCCGGGCCACCGGAGCGAGCATCTGCATTACCCCGTGTCACAACTGTTACGATCAGATCAGAGATCTGAGCAAGGAGTATGAGCTGGGAATCAAGGTGCTCTCTTTCAAGGAGATGTTCGAAGAGGCTCTGATAATCCCGGAAGAATTGAAAGCCAAGGAAGAGGACGAAGAAGAGTAAAGTACGCGTGGGTTGCTACGCACGAAACAAATTGAGGAATTGAGGAATTAGGGAATTGAGGAATTCGCAATCAGGAAGAATTAGCGAATAACCATCTCTTAGCCTATAATTCCGAAATTTCTGAATCCCTAAATTCCTTAATCGCTGCTATTTCTATATTCGGATTTTGGATTTATTCTGTAATGTAATTTTAGCGGTTGATTATCCTCACCCATTTAACCAGTGCGGGGCTGGTATACTAGGGGGGACAAACTATGCGACGGGGACGTTTTCTGGTATTGATGGTGATTCTGGGTATCGCAACTTTCTTGTGGGCGGTCAACCTGGACGCTCAGCCAGATGACATTTCGTTGGATGATAAGGAGGTATTCACCAGTCGGAGCCGGCCCGCGGTGGAATTTCCCCACATACAACACATCGACGCTGAAATGGAGTGCAGTGATTGTCACCACCGATTTAAGGGCGGCGAGAACGTTGTGGATGAGGTTGAACTGGAAGAAGATGCGGAAGGCATAAAATGTTCATCCTGCCACAAGAGTGAGGCGGGTTTTCGGTTTAAGCCTGATTTGGATACAACCAAACGTAACTTGCAGCAGGCATACCATAGGATGTGCACAGGTTGCCACCGGCAGGTCTCTAAAGATAAAAAGAAGTCGGGCCCTGTAACCTGTGGCGAATGCCATCCAAAGAAAGAAGGGCGAGAATCGTAAACCTCAGTTATTCCATAGGGGGATATCTCTCATTAGGTGTGAAACTAATTTAAAACAACACGAATCTGTCCTCCCCTGGGGGCGATTAAGATAGTTTAATCAGGATTACAAATGGCGAAAAAAAAGGGATACACCATTGCTATGGCGGGAAAGGGGGGCACCGGTAAGACCACACTTGCCGGACTCCTGGTCCGGTTTTTGAAAGAGCAGGACATGACCCCGATTTTGGCGGTGGATGCGGATGCAAACTCCAACTTGAATGAGGTACTTGGCCTCGAAGTGGAAGAGACCCTGGGTGAAGCCAGGGAGATGATGAAGAAGGACGTCCCGGTGGGGATGACCAAGGATATCTTCATAGAAATGAAGGTTGAGCAATCCCTGGTGGAGGCTAATGGCTTCGACCTCATGGTTATGGGGCGGCCGGAGGGGCCGGGGTGCTACTGTGCAGCCAATAGCCTGCTGAGTAAGTTCATCGAACGGATGATGGATAACTACCCCTACCTGGTAGTTGACAATGAGGCGGGGATGGAACATTTCAGCAGGCTTACCACCAAATACATTGACTTGCTTTTGATAGTGAGCGATTCCAGCCGGCGTGGGATTCTTTCAGCCCGTCGCATTTATGACCTGGTGGATGAGCTTAATATCAGAGTGGGCCGGAAGTACCTTTTGGTTAACCAGTATCGCGATAAGCTGGAGAGATTGGTTACCAAAGAGACGGCGATCTTCGGTCCTGACTCGGTGAGCACCATCCCTGAGGATGATCTCATTTACCAGTTTGACCTGGAGGGGAAGCCCACAGTGGAACTGCCGCCAGAGTCTGTGGCACTTCAGGCGGCTAATGAAGTATTTGAGAAACTCCTTATCGACATTAGTGAGTAAGCAGTAGGCACCACGCATTTTTCACTGCCTGCTGCTCCGAAGGAGGCATAGATTATGCAACGCAAGATCCAGCGGGCGGTTCTCAGTGTTACGGATAAATCTGAGCTGGTTGAATTTGCCTTAAAACTCCAGGAGTTTGGGGTGGAGATCCTTTCCACCGGCGGCACCGCCCGCATGATGAGGGAGGGTGGAGTTACGGTGCAGGATGTTTCGGATTTTACCGGCTTCCCCGAAATGCTTGACGGTCGGGTTAAGACCCTGCATCCCAAGGTGCATGCGGGAATTCTGGCGCAGCGGGACAATCCGGAACATATGAAGACAATGGCTTCCCATCATCTCAAAGTGATAGATATGGTGGTGGTGAATCTGTATGCCTTTGAGAAGACTGTTGCCAGAGAGGATTGCACCCTGGAGGAGGCCGTCGAGAACATTGACATAGGCGGCCCCACCATGCTGCGGGCTGCTGCCAAGAACTATCGAGATGTGGCGGTGGTGGTGGACCCGGGAGACTATGAGCCCATCATTGCAGAGATGACGGACAATGATGGTCAGCTCAGCCTGGAGACCCGCTTTCGCTTGGCCAAGAAAGTCTACCGACTCACCCACGAGTACGATGGCGCCATCACTCGATATTTAGAAGACATAACCTCACCGAGCTCTTAGCGGTCTCATGGTGACTGCTGCTCAGCTTGAGGTTGGAGCAGAGGAAATTTCAGAAGGAGGAATCCCATGCAATCTGAGCCATTGATCCTGGATAAGAGGGAACGGCGCAAGCTGGCAGGAGAATTTCCCGATCTGTGTCTCACCTGCGGGACCTGCGCTGGTGGCTGCCCGGTTACCGGGGTGGACGGCATGGACATGCGCAAGGCCGTGCGCATGGCCCTGCTGGGTCTTGACCAGGAACTTATTGATTCACGTTTTCCCTGGATCTGCACCCTGTGCGCCCGCTGTGAGCACGGCTGTCCCATGAGCATTGATTTGCTGAAAATGATGCGTTCTGCCCGGACCCATCGGGAGCGGGACAAGGTGCCGGGCGTGCTTCACAAAGGGGTGGTGCAGTGCCTGAAGTCAGGCAACAATGTGGGCATCCCCAAGGAAGACTACCTCTTCCTGCTGGAGGATCTCGGCGAAGAGTTGGCTGAAGAGTTGCCTGGCTTCACGGTTCCTGTGGACAAAAAGGGTGCCAGAATCCTGGTAACCATTAACTCCAAGGAGCCCTTTGCCGAGCCCGAGGACATGTTTTTCTGGTGGAAGATATTCTACGCGGCCAAAGAATCCTGGACCGTCACCTCGGATAACTGGGAAGGGGTCAACTGGGGTCTTTTCACCGGTGATGATGAGTCCATGAAAGAGCAGGTGCGGAGGATTGTGGAGCTCTATAAGGAGCTTGAATGTGAGATTCTCCTCTTGCCGGAGTGAGGCCACGCCTACTTTGCGACCAGGCTTGGTCTGCAAAATTGGTTCGCCGACGAAGGTGTCAAGTTCATGAGTGTTCATGATCTTCTGAAAGAATACATTGAAACGGGACGGATCAAACTGGATAAGTCTAAACACCCCGAACTCACCACGTACCACGATCCCTGCAACTACGGGCGTAAGAGTGAGAGGACCTTCGGCCACGGCTATTACGAGGAGCCGCGCTGGATTTTACAGCAGTGTGTGGAGAAATTTGTGGACACGTATCCCACAGGGGTCAACAATTACTGCTGCGGCGCCGGCGGTGGCGCCTGGGCCATGCCCTACGCCGAGGAGCGCATCTACTATGGGCGAGTAAAGGCCAAGCAGATTAAAGATACTGGAGCTGAAATGCTCATCGCGCCCTGCCACAACTGTCGTGACCAGATCATGAAGAGTTTGCGCCAAGAATACGACATGATGGATCTGGAGGTAAAATACCTCTGGGAATTGGTGGCTGACTCTCTGGTAATCGAAGGAGTAGATGAATAAGGAAAGTAGCCGAGAATTGAGAAATCAGACTTGAAATTGAGCCCCCGGTCTTTGGAGATTGGGGGCTTTTTTTGTAGCAAGCAGGGGGCAGCACGCAGCGAGCAGCTTAAGCTTGATAATACCATCAGACAAGGATTTTTCTGTCAGCTCTCAGCTGTCGGCTGCAGCTCTTCTTTTTCGTGGGGTATTTACTTTCGCCAAGCTGGCCTTTTTGCTATACTCCCCGAAGGTTTGAATTGGCTGCGAGTTTTTGCATGAGGAGGTTTCATGGAATTCAATACGTTTCTTGAAAGATGTCAGAGCGAACCCACCGTCAGTGACTTCGAATCCTACCTCGCCTATTGTATTTTTGAAAAAAAATCTGCCAAGACCAGTGATAAAGACGAGGTTACCCTAGAGATGTACAGCTTTGTGCGTGACCAGGCCTTTGAGCGTCGTGATGAACAGGCGGCACGTCTACTTTACGATCTTGCTGGCGTTTCAAGCTGGAAGGAAGGCGAGTGGGAAGGCGCTTTGCGTTAAGCGCAAAGCGCGACGGGTAAAAAAATACTTATTGTCTAAAGTATTCAAAGTGTTATCTTACGTCTCGCTGTAAAGCTCAGTGGGGTAGGTATTCCTCGCCGATTATCCAATATTCCAGTCTTCCATTCTTCCACCACAAAAAGAAAACCCGGCCGGGACTTCCGTCCGAGCCGGGTTTCTGTGTCTCTGGGGAGGGGTTAAGTGCGCAGGAACTCTTCAGTCAACTTACCCCATGAGAGGTCAGGCACGTTGCCCACCACATCATCAATGGGACCACCGTCAGCGTAAGTCATTCCCACCGAACTGACCATCTCTGCCAATTTTTGATGTTCCGCCTGGATCCATTCGGTGCTCTCCTGGCCGTAGAGGAGATTTTTCAGGTCCTTCTTCATCGCTGCCGGCTCAAGCACCATCAGCCAGCCATCGTTGTATGGTTGCTCTTTGATGACCGCAGGTTTCTTGGTAGCCTGATAATTTTGGGCGGCAACCACCCCCGAAAGTGGTGAAAGGGCTTGCGCCTCTCTGCCCTCCCGTTTAAAGGCAAGACCAACCTCGCTGAACTTGACCTCCTCACCGGTCAGCGGCAGATCTAAGGAATCCATGGGTCCAAAAACCTTCATGGCGAAGTCGTCCAGTCCGATGCGGATGCGACCACCGTGCTCAACCCGAGCCCAAGCGTGTCCCAGATGAAAGAAATGTCCTTCTGGGAGGCCAAAACCGTTCACCTGGGGGATGTTGCTTATCTGGGCGGGAATCTGCAACTGCCAACTATCCTCCAGCATTTGGTCAAACTCACAGGTATGACATTCAAACTCGTAAGGGCAGAGCCGAAACGTAGTCCTGCCGGTGAGTGCATGGCGACACTCACGTTGAAGCCCTGGGCGCTTCTTCATCTTTTCCTGCCAAGAGACAATGTGCGCTTTCTTGCCGGTGGGCTCCAGTCCCTGACGACGCGCCTCCAAATTCTTATTTACGGTTTTGTTCATTGCTTTATCAAAGGGACAGGCAGAACAATTGTAGTAGTAGTTGCAGAGTTTGTAATCGATAACTCCAGCTTCCATCCAGATGCATTTTTCCTCGCCATTGGGCACTGCTTTGAACCCTGACATCTTTTTTGCTTCCTTCATGGCGAAACCTCCTTGTAGTAATAAAGAGTAAATTCAATAAGTGCTTGCTGGTTTTGTCCTTACTATGAGCAAGGGGTGTGCCACTTTTGTTTTTTGCTGATAAGTTGCTGAAAATACAATTAGTTAGGCGAAATAGGCCTGGGTGCTATAATTAGAAGAAGTGTAGGATTAATCCACACCAAAAAAAATAGACACAAATAACAACTTGATATAACAGTATAATTATATTGTGTAGTAAAATACTGCGCTAAGTTGATTTTTGCCACACAATATCGAGGTATTTTGATACAGTGAAGAATTCTTTGACCGGACACGGATTACCGCGGTTCAGGGGGTAATGCACCCCCGACGGTTGTAATGAACTCAACAGGTTGGCGAAGTGGATAACCGCATATAGTTGGAACTTACCACATGTGATGGATGGTGTTTGACCACTGGAAAGCATGAATCATTCTCTGGGAGTTTAGGGGCTATTAAGTGTGGCGAGGGGGGAGATTATGTTGTGTAATTCTTCAGACCTCTGAACTGTCAAGCCTTCAAAAAGATGTCGGTGCTGAGATGCCAGATCATGAGGTCACGACAAGCAGGGCAGAAAAAGGAGAATTTGCGATCGGCGCACTCCAATCCAACAGAATACTGCATAACGCAATCAGGATCAGCACAATGTTTCAACCCGAATGTATGGCCCAATTCGTGGATGGCCTCTTTCTCCAAGCGGCTTATAAGCGGAGGGCAGCCGATTTGCGAGGTGTTGTCGGGGTTGCCGCGCAGACGATAACTGGAGATAATGGCACCCTTGCCTTTGAACTGAGCCTCGCCAAATACAAAGGCGAAGATGGGGTTGAAGAGGTCGACATGGGTCACCCCCAAGACCTTGAGCGCATCTGGAGCTGCGGTGTCGATTAATTTTCGCAGAATCAAATTGGAGTTATATTGCTGGCGAGCAGCATCCAGGGCGAAGGCGGGGAGCCCCTGATTGCTGGTAATCTTGACTGCCAGGCTGAACTGTTCCTGGATGCTTTCGGCGATGATCTCCAGGTGTGTATCACCTACATCCCCCAAGGGTACAAGGTAGATGAATTGGGGGTCATTTTTCATAATAGCTTATTGCTGTCTTTCCAGGCCGAACTTTTTAATCTTCTTGTGCAGAGTTGAGCGGTCGATATTGAGAAGGCGCGCCGTCTTGGCTATGTTCCAGTCGTTTCTTTGGAGCATTTTCTCAATGTGGATTTTTTCCACTTCCTGCAACGATTGGGGTTCCTCAGTGGGGGGTGATTCAACATTGCAGAAGGGCAAATGCGTAACCTTCACTTGAGGCCCCTGATCTATTACGAGAGCCCGTTCAATCACGTTTTCAAGTTCGCGCACGTTGCCAGGCCAGTGGTAGTCCATCATAAAGTCCATGGCCTTCCGGTCTACCCGGTCGAATTTTTTGTTGAACTCAACATTATATTTATTTATGAAGTGGGCAGCCAACAAAGGAACGTCATCTATACGCTCCCGCAAGGGGGGAAGCTGGATACTGACCACATTTAAGCGGTAATAAAGGTCGCTGCGGAAAGAGCCCTCCTCTATGGCAGCAACCAGATCGCGATTGGTGGCGGAGATAAGTCGGACGTCTACCTTTATTTGGCCTGTCCCACCCAAGCGGCTGAAGCTTTTTTCCTGCAATACTCGCAGCAGTTTGATCTGAGTCTTCATACTGATGTCGCCCACTTCATCCAGGAAGAGGGTTCCGCCATTGGCCAGTTCGAACCGTCCTTTCTTGGTGCGGTCGGCACCGGTGAAAGCTCCCTTTTCGTAACCGAACAGCTCGCTCTCCAGTAGGGTTTCGGGCAAAGCTCCACAGCTGGTGGCCACAAAGGGGCCATAGCGTTGGGAACTGTTACTGTGAATAGCCCTGGCCACAAGTTCTTTGCCTGTGCCAGTTTCCCCAGTGATCAATACGGTGGCGTTGGTGTCGGTAACGGCCTTGATCATCGAAAAAACTTCCTGCATGGCCTCGCTTCTGCCAATGATATCTTCAAACTCGTATTGTTCGGTCAAACGCTTGCGGAGCAGGATGTTCTCGGTGATCAGTTGTTGATGATCAACGATTCTTTTCAGCATCAGGGTTAGTTGGTCCACGTCGAGAGGCTTGACAATATAGTCGTAGGCGCCCTCTTTCATGGCCTGAACCGCGCCGGGGATGGAGGCGTAGGCAGTCATCATGATAACCACGGTTTGAGGGGCAATCTCTTTTACCTGTTTGAGCACTTCCAGACCGTCCATGCCTGGCATCCTAAGATCAAGAAGAACGATATCCCAGTTCTCCTCACCTACGGCTGCAATGGCCTGAGGCCCGTCTTCGACCGCTTGGGCAAAATAATTTTCCTCCTCCAGCCAATTTGTAAGGGCAAGACAGACCATTGGCTCATCATCGACCACTAAAACCCGTGCATCTTCCTTCATTGGTTCACCTATTGGAGAAGAGTTGAGGTTGGGGGTTTTCCTCTGACCTTATTGTTTTTCACTTATTTGGTTGTGGGCCGCGGTGGCAAAAATGTACTCCTCATCTTTTTGTTGCTCCAAGGAGAGATCACTTGGACCTGGTGGAAGCTGAATGGAGAATCGAGTGCCCTCACCTACTTTACTATTGATGTGGATCTCTCCCTGATGCTGCCGAATGATACCGTAGGCTACGGAGAGTCCAAGCCCCACGCCCTTGCCCTCGGCTTTCGAGGTAAAAAACGGCTCAAAAATTTTCTCCACATCATCTTCCGGGATGCCGACGCCGGTGTCACTTACCTGAATCTCAATCCTGTCCTTTTCTCGGTCAAAGTTGCTCTTAACGGTAAGCGTTCCTCCTTCTGGCATTGCCTCAATGGCATTCCAGAGAATGTTAACAAATGCCTGCTGCAAGCGTTTAAAGTCGCATGACAAGAAAGGAAGCTCCGCACCATAATCGGTGTGAATTTTGATTTCGTCCAGTCCGGCACGGTGCCGCAAAATAGTGAGCGTCTTGTCCAAGATTTCGTTGATGTCATTTTCTCTAATTTCAATTTCACTTTGGCGGGAAAAATCCAGTAAATTACGCGATATATTTGCACATCTTTCAGTCTCACTGTGCAGATAGGAAATATAGTTGCGCAGGTCAGGCAGCCGCTGTTCCGGAAAGGGCTCCTGCTGGAGGAGACCATTTGCCAGTTTGCAAAAAGTGAGAACGCTTGTCAAAGGATTGTTCATCTCGTGGGCTATTTCTGCTGCCAGTCTGCCAACGGAGGCGAGCCTTTGCGAGCGCCAGAGAGCCTTCTCCCCCTTTTTTCTCTCAGTGATGTCCCGGAGGAAGCCAATGGTAGCCATCTTGCCCTCATGGCTGGAGAGAGCGAAACTTCCATGCACGGTGATGGGCAGGCCGTCTTTGCGGACCATATCTATCTCATAAGCCTGCTCGAGGGTCTCTCCTCTCTGTCTGAGTCGGTAGCGTTCAATTGCCGCTTGCTGACTTCTGGGATGAACCAGGTCAGCCAAACCTTTATTCAACAGCTCAATGGGCCCGTAGCCAGTGATTGAGGAAAAGGCATTATTGGCATAGCGAAATCGTGCCTCTACTCCCTCATAGTCTTGGAGGATGAATATTCCCAATTCAGCTCTATTGGCCGCATCTTCAATGGCTCGCTGCCTGCCGGCGAATTCCTCCACCTCGAGTTCCAGCTTTCTGGTTTCGGTGATATCCTTGAGGTGACCCAATTTGCCGATGGAGCCATCTTCCAGCTTGATGGGGATGCTTCTTACCTGAAAAATTTTCTTCGTTTTCGGCAAATTGTATTCCTGAAGAAAGCAGGCATCTCCTTCTTCAACCTGATTCATTATTGACCAAGGGCATGGAGTCTGTCTGTCAAACAGGGCTTCATAACAGATGTCGCCTATGTGGTCGCCAACGAGGTCAATGAGGGTCTGATTCATAAACACGATCCGGTGATCTTTTGAAATAATGTAAAGGCCGTCTTTCAAACTGTTCGTCCAGGCCAGGCCTCCGCTCTCGGACTCGAAGGTGCGCTGGCCATATTTCTCGAGACTGACATCATTCAACACTCCTCGCACAGACAAGAAGTCACCATGTGAATCAGTTGTGACAAAACCCCTTATCTTTATCCAGGATAACTCGCCAGATTTCTTGACGATTCGGTATTCTGCAAGATAGTATTTATCGGTCTTTAGTGCTTGCTTCACTGCATTGCGGGCTATATCTCTGTCTTTATCGTAGACGATGTCCAGCCACTTTACCTTTCTATCCAGAAAATCTTCCAGCTTATAGCCGGTGATATCTTCTATTTTTCTGTCGTACAAATCCAAGGACCAATCCCTATATCCCTTAAAATAGATAAGATCTCTGGTGTCGAAATAGAACTCTTGCGGGGAAATCTTGAAGTTGACCATTTTCTCCAGCTCCCCCACCCGGCGCTGGAGTTCTTCGTATGTTGGTTTGGCCATGGAATTCCTCTATGAATTTGGGTTTGTCTACACCGAAACCGTCGGGAGTTGCCGAGGGAACCTGCACCCACTTATACTCGATGTGGACCACTTCCCTACAAGCAGGACGGAGAAGAAGCAGTTCTAGAGTAGAGCGAGCAGCAAGTATCTTCGCACATCAACGTATTATTATAACACACTGTTTTACTAGGTGGTCATAGCATTTGTAAACACTATTACTCTCATGAAGCCTGGATAAAGTAAGCTTACTTTGTCCGATGGACGCATTGGAGGCAGGGTGGGGGCGGATTTTCAAATTGACTCGTCTTTGCCTTTTTGATACCTTCCAGCAGTAGTCACAAGGAAAATTCTCTTTATAGTTGGTCAGTTAGCACGGGATGTTTTTTCATGGGCTCATGGCATGAGGATATATCATCCAAGGGTGTGGATTCTTTTGCTTGCCGTTAGCCAAAGCCAGAGCTTCTTGAGATACGTTTGGTGGATGATTCTTTAACTATCGTGTTGTGGGGGAGTACATGAAGGTACTTGTTATCGGCAGTGGTGGACGCGATCATACAATCGCTTGGAAGTTTCTCCAGAGTCCCAGGGTGAAGAAAATCTATGTGGCCCACGGTAACGCCGGGATTTCGCAGATGGCAGAATGTGTTAATGCCCGGTCCATAGAGGACATGCTTGCCTTTGCCGCCAAAGAAAGTATCGATCTCACCTTTGTAGGGCCGGAAAGTCCTCTTTCAGGCGGAATTGTTGATCTCTTTGAGAAGGAAGGGTTGGACATAGTTGGGCCAAGCCAAGCCGCAAGTCGACTGGAGTCTTCCAAATGCTATGCGAAAGAGATAATGCGCGATCTTGGGATTCCGGTGGCGGACTTCGAGATCTTTGACGACCCTGATAAGGCCCGGGACTATGTACGCAGTGTGGGATATCCGGTTGTGGTCAAGGCGGACGGCTTGGCGGCGGGTAAAGGCTCTCTGGTTTGCGATGATGTGGCCCAGGCAGAGGATGCCGTCCACTTGCTCATGGAAAAGCGAATTTTCGGGGACTCGGGAAGCAAGGTGGAAATTGAGCGGCGGCTGTATGGTCGAGAGCTCTCATTCTTCTGTTTCACCGATGGCAATTCGGTGATGCCCATGGTGGCAGCCCAAGACTACAAGAGGGCTCGGGATGACGACGAGGGCAAAAACACCGGTGGCATGGGAGCCTACTCTCCGCATCCCTGGCTCACCGAAGAGATGAGCCATACCATAATGGATCGAGTGGTGCAGCCGCTCATTACAGGTTTCAAAGAAAAAACCGGTATTGTCTACAAGGGCGTTCTCTATGTAGGGCTGATGTTGGTGGAAGAGCAAGATGCCATCACTCCTTATGTGCTCGAGATTAATATTCGCCAGGGCGACCCCGAGGCCCAGGTTATTTTGCCGAGGCTGGAAACCGATCTGGTAGATATATCAGAGGCTATTGTTCAGGGACGACTCCACGAAATAACGCCACAGTGGAACCCAGATTATCGATTGTGTTTGATTGCGGTGAGCGGC
>JBFFBS010000041.1:0-20938 GCA_041560295.1 Syntrophobacteria bacterium
AATATCAAGGCAGCCCTGGTGGAACCACGTCGGCAGGAACTCCTGCAGGCTGCACGATTCAAGACCTTGGTGGATAGAGGGCCCGATGCCGTCCTTGCTGATCTGAGCGCTCACCTAACCAAGTTGAGCAGCCAAGCTGAAAAGAACGGTTTTGTCCTGAGAGGCGTGGGGGTGGGGTGTGCTGGACTTATCGATTTGGCCAGTGGGATAGTGATCACCTCCCCCAATCTTCCTGGCTGGGAGAATTTCCAGTTGGGCAAGAGGCTGAGTGAGGAACTCAAAATTCCGGCTTTCATTGAAAACGATGTGAACTGTATCTGCTACGGTGAATACTGGTTAGGTGCAGCCCGCGACCTGGGAGATTTTCTTTGCATCGCCCCGGGAACCGGAGTTGGTGGATGTTTGTTCATTGATGGTAAGGTCTGGGAAGGACATGGTTATTCTGCCGGCGAAGTTGGCCATATTACTATTCAACCTGACGGAGAAAAATGTCGCTGCGGTAACTACGGCTGCCTGGAAACCCTGGCATCGGCCTCCTGGCTCGTTTGGCGAGCCAAAGAGCGGTTGGGCAAAGGAGTAAAGAGCAGCCTTAGTGATAAGTTGGACAGTTCAGGGGAACTGGATGCTGAATCCATATACAGTGCGGCTGTGGCCGGAGACGAACTGGCCAGGGAACTCTTTCATTTGGTTGGTACCAGTTTAGCCATAGCCATCGCCAACGTGGTACATTTGCTCGGCATTCGGTCCATTCTTATTGGTGGTGGTCTTTCCAACGGTTGGCAGGCGTTCATCGGTCCCCTGCGCCAGGAGTTAGCCCGGAGGCTGACATTTGTTCCACCGGCTGAGGTAAAGGTGGTAAGAGCTCAACTGGGCGATGATGCCGGGCCTTTGGGTGGTGCCTACCTGGCCGCTAAGGGCACCGGTATAATATGAAATATCCGGGCTACGTCTATGGCTTCTTTCGGCCGTCAAGCTTCACGTCACCAGGCCACTAAAGTGGCCGTCATTAAGTCATTATGTCTTAACAATAAATATACATAAATGACGGGCGGTACGCCCAAATGACCTATTGACCATTGGCCTCTATTCACCATGCTCTGTGTACTGGGCGAGATAATTGTGCGGGGTTGCAACTGTCCAGAGGATATGTTAGATAAAAAATTTGCAGGGCGCTGCAGCAGCATGATTGCTTTGGTAGATAACTTCTGAGACCATAAAGAGGTTCAGTTCCTTACAACGATTCATGCCAAAGAAAGTTGCGGCTCTGGGCCCTGGAAAAAGGGCTTTTTTATGTTGAAAGAGAGGTGAGCAGTGGATGGCCGGCTTTGAGAGGGATTCGCTGGAAGGGAAAATCAAAAAGCTGCGCAAGGATTTTCAGAAAAACGTTCAACCAGCACTTCGGCGGCACACATATTATCTGAGTAAGAGTGAGCGCCGACGGATCAAACGTAAGAAGGCGATCAAGCGGATTCAGAGAAGGCAGAGACGTTATCGATCGGCAGCCTAAGGCAAGAACGGGTGGACAAGGTTACAAGGTTTTGCCCATATTAGGCTTCTCCCTGTGGGGCAAGAGCGCATCATTTTTAGCCCGGATGTTTCATGAATTCACGCCCTGGCGTGACTGCGACCATGGATATAGGCGTCCTTCTGGGCGTCCTTGGGTATCGCACCTTGCGACGTACCGTTCAGGTACGCCTCAGGTCCAATCCCGCGGTACCGCGGGATGGTTACCCAGTGGCCCGCCCGCCTCGCCTGAGCGAGCAGGCTGGCGATGGCGGGCAGGCACGCCCATCTTATTCGCGCTCGCTGCGCTTCCGTCTTCGCAAAAGCTTCGACGAGACAAGCCGCTCAGTCCCGCAAGCGGGTTCCCAGTTTCACGGTCTCGCGACTGCAATTCATGAAACATCCGGGCTAGGGGGTTTCGGCGGCCCAATTCTGGCGATCTCGTAGATCGCCATATTTTTTCAGCACGTAACGCGAGGCAAATTTGGGGTTGCCGAGATATGCTATCAGATTATCTTTGATTCTCTGGCACAGTCTTGTGAGCATGTCTTGGATTTCCTTCTCATCCACGAAAGGTCTCACTTTTTCCTGGGTGAAAACCAGAGAGTTGCCATGGGCGGCGACCAGATCTTGGTAAGCTTGTTCACCATCGTCCAGGGGAGAGAAGTATTCGGGCAAAACAGTGACTTCCACTTTGGCTAAGAGCGAGACCAGCCATCTGTCGCCAGCCATAAGACGAGATGTGTCCCAGATTTCCAGAATCAAACCGTTTGGCAGGGTGATTTTCTCGAGCAGTCTTTCGGACATAGCCAACGTTCTCATCAAGTAGTAAGGATGTGGTGATTCCTACATCTGGGAAATTTATCGTAGAAATAGGAAAGCGGCAAGGAGAAAGCTGGAACTAAGTGGGTCCGAAGGTTATATAGGTAAACATGGTTGAGGAACTCGCAGAAGAGAAAGTCATCAATGTAACCTGGCACGGCCGCGGAGGCCAGGGTGCGGTAACCGCTGCAATGATACTTGCCGAGGCTGCGTATCTCGATGGTTACCAAGGAGTGACTGCAGCGCCATTTTTCGGTGTTGAGCGACGGGGAGCTCCCATCACGGCTACAACCAGGTTTTCAAGAAAACCTATTCGCACCTTGAGTCCAACGGCTCAAGCTGATGTGGTAGTTGTGCTGGACGAAAGACTTTTACAGGCGGTTGACGTGCTGGGCGGCCTGAAACCGAACGGGCTTCTTATCTTAAACGCCGGCAGTCCCCCCGAAAAATTCTGCACTGACATGGACATTGCGGTGGCAACCTCCGATGCCAACTCTATTGCCAGAGAGGTTGGGCTGGTGGTTGCTGGAGCGGTGCTGATCAATACTTCTTTACTTGGAGCTTTTTCCAAGGCTAGCTCTCTGGTTCAGATGAAGAGCCTGGAGAAAGCCATCGGCGAGAATTTCAGCGAGCAGGCAGCGAAGATTAACATTCAAGGAGCCCGACTCACCTACGAAGCAACGAGGATTAACCGGTACTGGCAGTTGTCGTAACCTAGCGGTTGGCACTAAGCGCAAAACGCAGCTAACAGTCAACTGGCAAAATAAGCAGTTCTAGCCGGTGTAGGTCTGTAACGTCAGGGTAAAATAAGGAAGCCTTCTATGGCCTCTAAAAAAAACCAGTTCATTTCTGCTTGCGCCACACTGGCGAAAGGAGAGGCAGGTAATACAGGCGAGTGGAGGGCTAAGCGTCCGATCATTGACCTAAGCAAATGTACTCCTTGTAAGAAGCAGAAAGACACCTGTTATTTGTGCTGGCTCTATTGTCCGGATGGCACGGTGAAAAGAGGAATACCCATTGAGATAGACCTGCAATATTGTAAAGGTTGCGGGGTTTGCGCCCAGGTGTGCCCAACAAAGGCAATTCGGATGGAGGTCGAGGAAGAATTTGTGCTTACTGAGTGCGCCGTCAAGGAAGATATGGAATAGGGGAAGACAACGGGCCAACATGGTGGGGAAAAGATATGAGCAAAGTACGAATCATCAATGGTAACGAAACAGCTGCAATGGGGGCCAAGCTTTGCCGGGTACAGGTCATTGCTGCCTACCCCATAACCCCACAGTCCAAAATTCCAGAGACCCTGGTCAAGTACGTGGAGTCAGGAGAGTTGGAAGCCGAGTTTATTCGGGTTGAAAGCGAACATAGCGCCCTGACCGTTTGTATTTCTGCCTCCACTGTCGGCGCGCGCGTATTTACTGCTACGGCGGCGAATGGGCTGGCCTACATGCATGAGCAACTGCACTGGGCCGCAGGGGCAAGGCTGCCAATTGTCATGGCTCTTGCTAACCGAGGACTTGGGGCGCCCTGGACAATTTTCAATGACATGCAGGATTCCATTTCCCAGCGCGACACCGGCTGGATGCAAGTCTACTGCCGGGATAATCAAGAGATTATGGACAGCGTTATCATGGCTTATAAGATCTGTGAGCAGCTCCACGTTCCCATGATGGTCTGCTTCGACGGGTTCGTGCTGTCCCACACGGTCATGCCGGTGGAGATACCGGAGCAGAAGCAAGTGGATGCATTCCTGCCGCCATACGTGCCTCACTTACAGGTGGACGGGCCGGAGCCCATAAATATCAATCCCGTAATGCTGGCGGATCCGCGGGCTAATGCCCAGGGTGTGTCCTGTCCCAGTTACATGGGGTTTCGCATGCGGTTGCAAGAAACCCTCGAGTCTGCAGGGGATGTTATCCTGAACGTGGGCCGCGAGTTTGGGGAGGTTTTCGGCCGAAGCTATGAATGCTTACTGTGGAAATATCGGACTGAAGAGGCAGATACTATTCTGCTCACCATGGGTTCCCTGGCTAACGAGGCTTCCCTTGCTGTTGATGCGCTCAGGGAGAAGGGCTGGAAGGCTGGAGTGGTGGCTCTGCGAGTCTTCCGGCCTTTCCCGGCGGCGACACTGCGCCAAGCTCTGTCAGAGGCGAAACACGTAGTGGTTTTTGACAAGAATATTAGTTACGGCAACGAAGGCGCCACCTGTACCGAGACCAAGGCGGCTCTCTTCGAAGGTGGACTGCGGCCAAGGATCACGAATTACATTGTGGGTCTGGGTGGCAAGAATATCGTGGCCGCTGATCTGGAAGCTGCCACCATAAAATCCGTGGAGCAGGAAGGTCAAATTAGCACCCCTCAGTGGATAGGGGTTGCTGTCTAGTCCGACCGGGCTCCGAGAGTTAGGAATATAGTGACGCTGCAGGGAGTGGGATAAAGTCGGGCTATTACCTTTAAATTCTAAATCCGAAGCACGAAACAAGTTTAAAATCCTAATTCTCAAATGTTCAAAACGTAACTAGTCAAAAAATATGTCTTTTATTTCGGTCATTCGGATTTTGGAAATTCGAATTTGTTTTGAGTTTCGATATTCGAATTTCGGATTTCTTTGGGGAGATAAGAGTGCCATCCCCTAAAACAGTATAATGAGTAAACTGTAAAAGCTAGAAGGCATAAGAACATGACCACCAAGGTGATGCAACTTCCAGAGGAAGAATACATGCTGCCCGGGACCAGGGCATGTTCTGGATGCGGTTTGTCCCTGGCGTATCGTCACATTTTAAAGGCTTTGGGTGAAAAGACCATTCTGACTATACCGGCTTCCTGCCTGACCGTGCTCCATGGCCTCTACCCATCCACCTCAGTCCGGCTTACCAACATCAACACCGCCTTCGCCACTACTGCAGCTTCGGCTACCGGCATTGCCGCTGGTCTGAAAGCGCTGGGCAAGACCGACTACACGGTGGTGGGAATAGCCGGCGACGGCGGCACTTTCGACATTGGTATTCAGGCTCTCAGTGCTGCTGCGGAAAGGAATACCGATTTTCTCTACATCTGTTACGATAACGAAGGCTATATGAATACGGGCACTCAGCGCTCGAGCGCCACACCCATGGGTGCATTCACCACCACAACTCCGGAGACCAAGATCGAGCACAAGAAGGACATCCTGGCCATCATGGAGGCCCACTCCATACCCTACATGGCTTCAGCCTCGCCAGCATATCCACTGGATTTGTATGACAAGGTTGCCAAAGCCAAAAACATCCAAGGCACCCGCTTCATGCACATAAACATTCCCTGCGCTCCAGGGTGGGGGTTTGCCACCGATGATTTGGTCAAACTGGGAAAATTGGCGGTGGACACTGCCATGTGGGTCCTGCTCGAGATTGAAAACGGTGTTTTGCGCCTAACTGGACGGAGCCGCAGCATGGCCCGTAGCGGCAAGAAAAAGCCGGTCAGCCAGTACTTGAAATTACAGGGACGCTTTAAGCACATCACCCCTGAGCAAATAGATTATCTGCAAGCCTGGATTGACAAACGTTGGCAGCGGTTTCTGCAACGACATGAACTTGGCGAAACCCCATAGCGCAGAGCGTTGAGCTTGCGAAGACACAAGCCAGAAGAGTGGCCATTCTGCTCGTCTCCCCTGATAAAGCCATTGGCGCCATGAGCAAAGTTCAAGCAATATCTGCATCTTCTTTTCGTAGACGATTCATCACTTTCTGTGACCTCAATCGACGGCACCGAGAACTGGAGCTCCTGGGGCAATCTGATCCGAAGATTTTGAATCGTTGGCATGAAGCGCTGGACTCGCTGGCATCCTGTTATCAGCAAGCCCGGGAGCGTGAGTTGGTGACAAGGGGACTGTCTGACCCCTATTTTCCTTTCAGCAAGCTGCGAAAACTGAACGTTGAAGAGTTCAGCAAAGAGCCCGGCTTTGCTGATTTTTCCGGGGAGAGCTTGGCAAGGCTCTCGGCGGTCCATCTGTTGAGTTGGGCGAAAATATTCCTCTCCATTCGGCAAGACCTGAAAAATCTCAACCATCACGGTGAGATATCCACCATGAGGCTGCTAGACCCTCCGCGGGAACCTCTGCCTGAAACGATCTGGTGTGAATACTGTGGGGGGTGCTGTGAGATCCGAGGGGGGGTTCCTGCATTCAGGGGAAGTTTAAGACTTCCCAGCCTCTGGTACGTATATTTTCGAGGTGACGGATGCGAATATCAGCGTTTCTGTCCTTTTCTCTTCGAATATTTCGCTACCGCCAAGTTTTTCTGCGCCATTTATGAGATCAAGCCGAAATGCTGCTGGGAGTTCGACCGCGAGGAGTGCGAATTTTTGCAAAAAGAGGTGGCCCGGGAAAGAGCAGAACGTTTTCGGGCTACCGGGGGGTGACTGGTGACTTCGTCTTTCGCGCTGCAGCCCGTTGTTGCTTTTTTCTTTTTTTACGTTTTCGTCGTCGCTCCTCCCAATCCCAATAGAGATGTGGGTAGGCGACCTTCCACGGTTTCAGAGTCCAAAACCACTGATCTGGATATTCCCTGACCATCTCTTCCACCGCATTCATCATAATTTGGGTGTTGGTCTGTAGATCGCTCCGTAAGTCGCCTGTCCTTATCGTTTCCAGAGGTGGTTTCACATAAATGGTGAGCTGGCCGTCAGGATCGCGGACACAAAACATTGGTAAAACCGTACTTTTGCATCGCATGGCCAGCAGGGCAGCGGCAGGGGTTGCAGTTGCCTCCCGGTCGAAGAAGGTAACTTCAATCCCTTGCTTGCGTCTACTTTGGTCTATGAGCAAGGCAACTGTTTCCCCTCTGCGAAGGGCCTGCATTATGTTTTGCAGCCCGCCTTTTTTATCGATGACAGTATTGCCAAAACGGGAGCGCAAATGATCCAATAACCGATTCGCCCAAGCCTGCTTCATCCTGGTGGCAACCACAGAGAAAGGCTTTTCGAAGTTATGCATATAATGCTGGGCAACTTCCCAGTTCCCTATGTGGCCTGTAACGATCAGTATACCCTTGTTAGCCTTCAAAGCATTTATGAGAATTTCCTCACCAATCACTCTATATCTACTTGAGAGTTTATCCCAAGACATAAAGGCGGATTGACACACTTCAATAAAGGTGATCCCGAAGTTTTTGAAAACATCTCTGGCGAGCTTCCTAATCTGATCGTCGTGCCACTCAGGATAACAGAAACGCAAATTGCGAATGACGAGCCGCCGTTGCTGTACAGCCAGAACGTACACCAGAATGCCGAAGAGCTTGCCAATATTGATGGTGAGTTTTCGCTTCATATCTGTAATATGGACCTCTAAAAATGCAAACGTCGTCTATGTGCTGCTGCTATCTCAGCAGAAACATAGGCTATTAAGGCAACGTAAGCTACTTAAATTTGGTCTATTTGTCAACAGTTAAGCTCGGTCCAGACAAAAGCCTCGTGCGTTCTGTTGACACTCTATCCTAACGTTGCAGACCTGTACCGAGCATAGGGTTTTGACCGGTGTTGGTTTGCAACGTTGGGTACATTCAACCCTCTTGAGGTTCTATCTTGACGACGATTTTTTCCCGTATTTCTCTCCCATTGTGCTTGACCACGAGAAATATGCCGTTTTCCCCTGCTGGTAGTGGGCCTCTCCTGTACCTCAGACCTGTAGTTGTCGTTATTCTTGATCTGCCAACCAAGCTTTTAGGAAAGATCACTGCTGTAACAGTATCACTTGCGGCGACCGGGACGAGTGGCTGGTTTCTGATTTGTTTCAACGCATCCCAGTCAACTCCTTCCCAGAGGAAGCGGCCATTTCTGCGGCCATTGAAGAGGTAAAAGGTGTTTTCCCAGTCAACATGCAAAACGTTCTTCGTTTTGTTGGTAAAGACAAAACGGAAAGAAGTAAAAAAGCTCTGGCCTTCTTGCAGTTGGGGTTCAAGCTCGACATTGAAATAGTCATTACTCATCTCTTGCACTGCTGGACTGCTAGAATAAACCTTCACAGCGGCGCAGCCAGTCACGGTAAGGGCTAAGCAGATAAAGATGATACCCCACGCCCATTGCTTATGCATCATTTCACCTCCGAGCTGAAATCCCTTTATTCTCCTCAACGTTACCCCCTAGCTATTTCAGTGTCAACTGATCAAGAGGGGCAAGGGGCAAAGGAGTCAAAAGCTGTATGTGACATGACCGGTGTCAAAAGTGTACCTATCTAATATCGACCTAAAAAAGGAGAAGGGCATCCAGTCTATCCAAGACGAGATGCCCATCATGTGTGTGCTGATAGCTTGTTCTGATTTGAACTAGAGTTTTTGGACGTTCTTGGCCACTGGCCCCCGGTCGCCCTCTTCCACCTCGAAGGTCACCTCCTCGCCTTCTGCGAGAGATTTGTAACCAGGCATGGCGATAGATGAGTAGTGAACGAATATGTCCTCACCATTTTCCTGCTGGATAAATCCATAGCCTTTCCTGTCATTAAACCACTTTACAATACCGTTTGCCAAAACGTTGACCTCCTTTTTCGAGATTAACCCATAACGTCCCAGACTTCAGGTCGCCGCTTTGGCCAAGGAAGCAATCCTTTGAAGCGAAATCGACCCACTTTGAGAAACCGGCGATTAACAAGGCGAATTTAATACATGGCTTTGGGAAAAATCAAGTGAAAAAAGTCAAAGAATTCCATGCGTATGAGGTAGGAGAATAAAGAATCAGGCCCCAAAGGAACCGGCTCAGGACTGCCCCGTGACGCAAAGCGCTAAGCGCCAAGCGCAGAGCGAAAAACTGTCCAAGTTCCCGATTTCCACGCTCTGCGCTATGCTCTCTGCGCTATGCGATCTCATTCGACCCCAAGGACCAGATTTTCTCTGTTGAATAAAACCAGCACACCCTCTCCTGATGCTGAAGTTATCCATCAATCAGTTGACTGGGTAGCGGCTGATTCACCTTCATACATCCAGTTGTCCATGCCCCCCGAGAGCGTTCTGACCCGTTTGAAGCCACGCATGGCCAAGATTCGGTTGCCTAAGTAAGAGCGGAGTCCCTGGGCACAATACAAAATAGTCTCTTTTTCAGGATCCAGTTTGTGCATCTGTTTACGGAGAAGATCTATGGGGATATGGAGGGCACCCGGCAAGGGTCCCCTCTTTTGCAATTCCAATCTGGTGCGGACATCAACCAGCGCAAAGGATTCTCCTGCATCGATTTTTGCTTTCAGTTCTTGGGGGCTGATAGGATCCCAGTCATCCTGATAATAATTTTGGCCCACTGCCCCGGCAATTATCACCGGATCTCTCGCAGCTGAGTAGGGAGGGGCGTAGGCCAGGTCAAGTTGGAGTAGATCCTCCAAGCGCATTTGATGGTATATGGCGGTGGCGAAAACGTCCACACGCTTGTCCACTCCCTCCTCCCCAACAATTTGGGCTCCAAGGAGTCTACCACTCTCTCGTTCGGTAATTGTTTTAATATTCAGGGGCTTGGATCCCGGATAATAGCCGGCGTGGTGGCCGGGTTGCACATAAAGGACCAGAGGGGAGTAGCCCTCTGCTATCGCTTCCCTTTCAGATAGGCCGGTCTTTGCCACGGTCAGATCGAAAACCTTGACGATGATGGTACCGGTAAAACCTTTAACCGCAATGTGGCGACCAAGGGCATTGGCTCCGGCGGCGCGGCCTTCTTTATTCGCCGCTGAGCCCATGGGCGTTAGTACCGGCTTTTTGGTCACCACGTTCATGGTCTCAATACAATCGCCTGCAGCAAAGATATCAGGGTCACTGGTCTGCATGAACTCGTTCACTTTGATCCCGCCGGTAACACCGAGTTCCAGGTCCGCATTTCGGGCAAGATCAACGTTAGGCCTGATACCAATGGCTACCAGAACCAGGTCAGCGGGGATTTCTCTACCTTTGTCGGTTCGCACCAACCCCTGGCCGTTCTGCTCCTCGACTGATTGCAAACCTTCTGAAAGACAGAGGTTGATGCCTTTCTGATGCATATGCCAACGAACCTTTTCCGCCATCTCCCAATCCAAGAAGGTGAGTACCTGCGGGGCAAGCTCCACTACGGTGGTTTCAAGTCCTTTAAGAGCCAGATTCTCCACAGCTTCAATACCTATAAGACCGCCGCCCACTACCACGGCCTTGAGGGGATTTTTGTTTTGGAGGTAGCTGAATATGCGGTCCGTATCTTCAAGCGTTTTCAAGGAAAAAACGAAAGGAAGGTCCATACCGGGTACCGGCGGTACGATGGGATGAGAGCCGGGGGCCAAGATCAAACGATCATAGGATTCTTCTTCCATTTGCCCCGTATTGAGATTCATCACAATCACTTTCTTGCTATCGCGGTCAATCTGAATGACCTCGCTACTGGTTCGGGCATCCACCTGAAAGCGACGGCGAAAGAATTCGGCAGTGGTGATAAGCAAATCTTCCCGCTCCTTGATGACGCCGGAAAGATAGTAGGGGAGGCCACAATTGGCGTACGAGATATCAGGCCCCTTTTCGTACATAATGATCTCCACCTCCTCACTACAGCGCCTCGCCTTGGCTGCGGCAGAAGCACCTCCGGCCACACCACCAACAATGACCAATTTCCTAACCTTCATAGATTACCTCCGGAGTGTAGAAGGACCCGCGACATTTTAGCATAAACAATCGTCAAGACACAGACTTACCTCCCCGGAAGTCAAAGCAGCAAAAAGAGCGCGAGCTCACGGCCGATGACCGCAGGGGAGTGACAAATCTTACTATACAACTATACAATTTCTTGTTTTTGTGATATAGATTTGACACTTAAAACGCTCCGGAGCAGATCCATATGAAAGAAGAAAGACGGTTTCCGCGCGCAAGCATCAATACCCAGTACTGTCTGATAGGCGATCGTGGTGCAGCCAAAGGAAAGGCCAAGAATATAAGCCCTGTTGGAGTTTTTGTCCGCACCGGTGAAAGTATGCACGTCGGAGATCGGGTGCAAATCAACGTTCATCTGCCCCAATATCATGGTTCGGTTATTTGCCGGGCTGAAGTCGTCTGGATATGCCCCAAGCAAAAACCTTGTGGCGATCAAGGTGTGGGGTTGAAGTGGATCGAACTCAGCCGATCGGATGTTTTCAGGCTCGACAACTTTGTCCGTCACTATCAGGAAGCTTAGTCCAACTCCGCCTGAAAGCACTCGCAGCAGTTATTACTCATACCCCTTCCCTATAATCTAGCGTGGTTTTTCCTCCTTTCAGAGAATCAGCCTACGTCACGCCAGATTAACCTCAATGAATCCATGATTGCAGCTGACCTTTACCTAAATAAAATTGATTTTCTTGAATATCTCCCGAGAACTGACTGTAAAGAGTGCGGAGAGGCTTCTTGTGCTGCTTTCGTAAAGCAAATAAAAAATGGAACCCGGATGCCGGAGAACTGCCCCTCTCTAAAAAGCAACCAAATACGGGCTTTTCATCTGGCCATGACTGCCGATCAATTTCTTCCTCAAGTTCCTGCTCTGGAGCTACCACGCCCAGCCCCTGCAGGGCTGACGGAGATTAACCAGGCTGACGAACATAGCCTGCTCATCGTTTCAGGCAACAGCGAGTTTACCCAAGAAGTACTTACCTCAATTATGGGCTACACTCTTAGTCCCTTTTGGCTGCTCTTCGTTGATTGCCGTGGAGATACCGTTGATATGGCCATGATTTACCAGTCATTGAAAGTAGAGAAAATCGCTGCCCTCCTGGAAAAATCGCCGTTGAACCAAGATAAGGCGAAGCGAGAGATGGTCCTGCCTGGATTTGCCTCCTCGTTACAGGAGCCATTGGCGAGGCAGACGGGGTGGAAGGTAAGGGTCGGTCCGATCTGCATCGCTGAGCTCCCGCTGTTTCTCGGCGACGACTGGGAGGTAGCCCCCAGACATAGATTTGGGTTAGAATGACTCCTCATAACCAGAAGGTCTGCCAGACCCATAGTGATAGTTTCAAAATCCGAAATCCGAAATAAGTTCAAATCAGCGATGTGAGATGTGAGATGTGAGATTTGAGTAGACTCCGCCTCTTGTTCCCACCTCGCATATCCTACATCCTACGCACCTTGGACATTTTAGACATTATAGCTCATTTTAGTTCACTTTAGGCATTTAGCCTGCATGGGATATCATAGTAGTGACCGAGCTGCCCGCAAATGAGATAGACAGAATAGCTAACGAGTACTTCTCCTTACTCGCCAAAGCCTTTCCGGTAATGTGCGCCAGTGATGAGTTCCACTTTCTACCCCGTGTCCAAGAAGCGGTAGGGTTTTTGGACCGTATGGACGAATTGAGCCAGGAGGCAATTGGAGCAGTGGTGGCGTCCATACGTGACCTGCAGAACCATCTTCGAAAACAACCAGCTGCCCAGGATTTCGAAGAAGAAATTGATCGGCAATTTCTGCTGCACAACATGGCTGGCGTGCTCATTGAGTTGGAAGAGGTCCAATCCTGGCGTCATAATCCTCTCATCTACCTCAAGGTTGGTTGTATCGGGGTGGATCATGCCGTGAACAAGCCTGCCGCCGACGGACAAGAGCGTTTCGATCGCACTGTTGAACGGCTTGCTGGTCTGAACGGCTTGTTGAGGCAAGCGGGCAAGAATTTGAGCACCATCCCCGGGCCCTACTATCGGGCCGCAGTGGCAATGGCTGAGGATGCGCAAGAGTATATTGAAGAACTTCTTCGGGAGGAGAAAAGAGAGAACCACCGGAGACAACTGGTACGAGCATGCAATGAGGCCCAGCACGCGCTTGCTGCCTTTATGCAAAGACTGCAAGAAATTGGACCGACACCCGCAGCGGCGGTTCAGTCTATTTCGGTTGAGGAGCTTGTTCAGCGCCATTTCGGCTGCAGTAGGTCATTGGAGGAAATTTTCGCCATCGCTGAGGAGGAATGGCAGGATAGCCAAAAAGAAATGGACCGACTGCGTCGAAGCATCGACGCCAGCCAGGAGTGGCAACAGCTTTATGAAAGCTACCTACCAGGCACAGGGGAAGAACTGGATCTCTTTCGACTCTACGGTGAGGAAATACAAAGTCTTCGTAATCTTTGCCGAAACCTCAAGTTACTAGATGGCCATCTGGACCAGGAGGTGGTGCTCAGCGAAACACCAACCTATTTGCGTTCGGTGAGAAGTGGTGCCTCATACAGCGCGCCGTTGACCATTGACCCTGGTGAGCAGGCCTGCTTCTATATCACTACTGGTAATACAGCCGGCAATTCAGACATGGATGTACTCCGCAGGCAGCGGTTGCACCGTGAGTTCAGGTTTCTTTCTGCACACGAAACGTACCCTGGACATCATTTATTGGACACCATCCGTCGACACCTGAAAAACCCTGTACGGCGTCAGATTGAATCGCCCCTTTTCTATGAAGGGTGGGCCTACTATGCTGAATCTATTCTTGCCGAATCCGGGCATGTAAAGAACGAGTTGGAACTCCTGGTGAATTGTAAGAGACGACTGTGGCGGGCGGCTCGTTGTTTGATAGACTCAGGTCTAGCCATGCAGCGCTTTCCCACGCAGAAGGGTGCCGATCTCCTTGTTTCAGTGGGTTTTGCAGCGGACGAAGCAATAGCTCAAGTGGAACGATTTAGGTTGAATCCTGGCTACCAGCTGTGTTACAGCCTGGGTAAGTACGAGATTATGGAGCTGCGGCAACGTTTTCTTCCCACGTTTGGCTGGCAACGTTTTCACCGGCTCTTATTGGAAGGGGGCGAGATACCGTTTCATCTTGCTGCCTGGAGATTTGAAAACCTAACAGAGGATGGCAGTTCAGGTATGAGAAGCCTAAACCGCAGAATGTCGAACAAAGAATAATGAATGTCGAAGGAGAACAGAGTATTTAATTTTGACGACCACTTGATTGATTTTGCCGTCCACATTATTCGTATAGCGGAATTTCTGCGAAGAACAAATGAACTTCATGATTCGAAATTCCTTGTTTGATATTCGATATTCAATACAGGTCTAATTTGAATTAACTTTTAGATTAACATTTATGTCACTAGGTAGGGAGGTATCTGTGGAAGATTTCTTGGGTTATCACTCGGAGTGGAATCTCGGCAGTCCTGGTGGTTGGGAATATCAACGAATCACCCAGGAGTTGGGTAAGTTAGCTTGGCATCTGTTGCGGCCTCATCTGGGGTTGGATATTCCTCTTGATTTCGACCATCAGTATTTGAATCCGGTACCTGCTTTTGCCGCCGCCTTGCTTCGAGCCCATAAACAACGCAACGGAAACCAAGCAGCTCACATCGTTCTGGTGGCTGAGCCGGATACCCTGGATACAGTTGTTGAGAACCGTAATTTTGTCCAATACCTGGGTGGCATCGAAGACGTAACGGCGGCACTGGCTGCCCCGCAGGAGCTCGATTATCATCAGGGATCTTTGTACCACCGGGGCGTTCAGGTAACCTTGATCTTTATGGATTTTAACAATGACGTACTTTTGAAGATGGAAAAAGACGAACCACTCACGGCCCTACGTCAAGCCATCAAGGATGATCTGGTTGTCAACCCCCGCGGGATGGAGCCTGCAGGAGCCAAAGGGATATTTGAAGCAGTTACCGATTCCCTGAGTGAGCAGTTGCGTGAGACCACAGTTCAAAGAACCCCTTGGACTAGGCAATTGTATGAGAGAGCTGCCACCGGGCCCGAGGGTGAAGCCATAAAGGATTTGGTGACCTGGACCAGAGAGAATTGGGATCGGCTCGTGCTCAAACCCGTGCAAGGTTATTCGGGCGAAGGGATCTTTATCGGCTTCAAGAGTGAAGACCCGGATGCAGATCTGCAGGAGGCTCTCACGGCCGGCAATTATATTGTGCAGGAACTGGTACCGCTCCCTCTGTGGGCGGAAGACTCCCCCTGGCTTTTCAGCGAGGAGCAAAGGGTGGGATTACAGAGGTGGCAGACGGATTTTCGCTGCCTGGTCACGGATGCGGGGCTGATTGGTTTTCTGGGACGTTTTGGAGGGATTCCTACGAATGTTGGAGCTGGGGGCGGAACCCAGGCGCTTGCTCTACTGTCGGGAACCACACCCGGGGGCGAAGTGGCTGCGCAAATCAATGCAGCCATTTGTGGAGTGCAGTACAGCATACTTGAGGAAATTCGCCAGGAAGTGAATGAGCAGGCCGTAGCCATGGGGCACACCTATCTACTGGGCCCCATAATGACCGCTTGGCGGCCGCGGCTCATAAATGAGGCTCAGATGCAACAACTTCAAGTCTACTGCGAGAACCTGTGGGCTGACGCTGTGCAGTTGACGGAGTTGTGGCGTGCGGGAAGGTTGGACGATTTTGTCCATATAACCGCTGAAGAGGAAGCCATTGCCAGGACAGCCCCCTGGACCGGACAACCGGCTTTGATGGCCAGTGATGGGCTTTTCTCCTTCGGTTCCCATCCCGCTGATTAGTACGGGAAGTAACTTCTCTCGAAAGAAGTGTAAATATCGAGTTCCGAATTTTGAGCCGAAAACGTCGGATAGAAAATCCGAAATCCGAATATCGTAATCCGAAACAAATTCGAATTTCCAAAATCCGAATGACCAAAACAAAAGACATATTTATTGACTAGTTACGTTTTGAACATTTGAGAATTAGGATTTTGGATTTACCCTTCGACCTGGCTCAGGGTGGTGAGCTGGTCGAACCATTTCGTGCTTCGTGCTTCGAATTTCGAATTTGTGACTCTCGCACTTAGAATCCCAGGCCAGTACAAATGTATTGCCGCTTTTCGGTAGTCTAGAGGTAGTTATGGATGAATATGATCCTACCTGGTGGCAACATATTTTTGATGAGACCTACCTTGTCACTGACGCTCGCAGTGTGTGCTGCCCGGAAATAACCGCTACCGAGGTCGACATGGTTGAGGCCACGCTCGGGCTCAGGGCTGACGATCTCATTCTCGACCTTTGTGGTGGTCAAGGGCGACATGCCATAGAGTTGACCAGGCGCGGCTACAGAAATGTTACGGTGGTTGACTACTCGCAGGTATTGTTACAAGTGGGTTCCCACGATGCCACGAAAGTTGGCTCCTCGGTAGATTTCTGCCGCGGTGATGCCTGTAAGGTAGGACTGGCGGACGATAGCTTTGACGTGGTATTGGTTATGGGAAATTCATTCGGTTACTTCAAAGAAGACAGCCAGAACCTGGAAATACTCCAGGAGATCAGCCGCTTGCTGAAACCCGGCGGTAGGGTGCTCCTCGACTTAATCCACAACGACTATGCACGCCAGCAATTCAAGCCCAGCAGTTGGCACGAGGCCAATGAAGATGTGGTGGTGTGTCGAGAACGCAAACTACAAAAGGAAGGGGTTTTGGTGAGGGAAATTGTTTTGAGTAAAGAGCGTGGCCTTATCAGAGATGTTCGCTACTTTGCTCGCCTTTTCCAGCCCAACTATCTGGAAGAGCTGCTAACTGAAAGCGGTTTCCAGCAAATCGACTGTGGTGGACGTCTGGTTTCTCACCCGAAAGCCGATGATTACGGTCTTCTCAACAAACGCATGCTGGTCACCGCCTTTAAACCCTAATGTTGCACACCCAAACCGGTAAAAATTGCTGCGCTCGCGTGATAGTACGCCATCTGTGAGCCTGCTCACCTCGGACAGGATCTCACGTACGGTCAAGTACTGTTCGTCCTGTCCTAGTCTGCGCGCGCCCACACCTGGCGCGCTATGCAACATTAGGGTAAACCCTAGCCGGAAGGACGATTTCGGATCTCGGATTCATTCCTTAGCTTTTCTTGGAAGTTTGGACCATAAACTCAGTAATCTGCTGCTTGACCCGTCCCTTGCCACATTTAGGGCACGTTACCTTGCCCTTTTCGTATTCGCTTATGGACATTATGAGTGTGAAGACCTTGTTGCAGTTGAGGCACTGATACTCATATGTAGGCATAATCACCTCCCCGCCCGCGCTCACCACGGGCAAAGCATCCTCCGCCCCACTATCAAGCTGTCTAATAAAGATTATAGCGAGCTACGAATTGTAATGTCAACGAACATGGGTATGCTGGGACTCAGGAAATATCCGGGCTCGGTTAGCTACCCAGGCAAGAATTTATCTAGATTTGCCGGCACCTCATTATCGCGGAACAGAATTTTGCCAGATTCATCCAAAAGGATAACCACTGGGATGGCAGAAACTGAGTAGGCTTTCACTGCCTCGTCTTTGTGGTCAATCAACATAGTGTAGGTGATCCGGTGACGGGAGCGATACTTTTCAATATCCTTCGGCGAATCCAATCCTCCCACATTAATTCCCACCACCTTAACCCTGTCCTTATATTCTTTGGCAAGAGCGGCAACATTGGGTTGTGTTTTTCGACAGGGTTTACACCAGGTAGCCCAAAAATAAAGCAAAAGCGGTTTGTCTTCCGCCAGCTGATCGAGACGCACCTTCTTCCCATCAATATCAACCAACGTGAGGTCCAAAAGATCCTCGCCTCTCATGTTTGCGGCAAAGAGGAAGGACAAAGCAATAGATATCGTCCAGACCACAGTAAACAAGAATATTTTTTCCCGCAGAGTCCCTCGCCGGGCCATACCTACCCCCTTCTCTGTGATGACCGTCAGATAGTAACGACAGGGAAGAAAAAAATCAAATCATTACGCGGAAAACGTGATTAGAAGTGAGGAAATAAAATCCTATTGAAGAAGAACATTGGCAATGGTAAGAGAAAGGAAAAAACGTTAGAATAAGAGGCCAGAGCAAAGCCTGGTCGTTCTGATCAAGTGTTTGGTGGATAGGAGATCTTGGCAATGGCTGTAGAGGTGACGCCCTTACACTATGTGACGGTTGAGTTTAGGCTATACCATGAAAAACAGAAGAACCAGGCTCTGGAAGCCTCAGGGCAGCACCGCTTTCTCTATGGTGTGGAGTCTTGGATCGAAGGGGTTGATCAAAGACTGGAAAGCCTTACAGAAGGTGAATGCCTGGAACTCATGCTAGAGTCGGAGGCAGCAGCATTTGTGGCGTCTAAGCTGTCGCACCAAGATGGGTTGTCTAAGGTGGAGAAGGGTTTGGTCCTTGAGCTGAAGGTCGTCGAAATTGTAAAGGCTGAACCCAAAGAGGTAGTTCAGGCCTTGGCGGCGACTGTCCACTGCTGCGATCATTGTGGCGATCATTAAAGCGCATAGCGCATAGCGCATAGAGCATAGCGTAGAGTGCATGTCTAGGTATCCTCACCGCGACGATCAGTCAGACCACTTCTTAAGAATGACAGAGTTGATCTTCAAGTCTTGCCATTTGGGCTGGACTGTATTATGGTAGCAGGCCGAAATCCTGCCGCTCGTCCTTTGATTCGTAGGCTCTATTCTGAATGTATTACCCGGGACTGGTGCTGAGTAAGAAAGTATTTTTAGACTCGTTTTTCCAATGCTAAAAGAGAAGTACGAGGAGAGTTGGTCATGGCAACGGTGGGCCTGAGAGTTATCAGCGGTAATAGCAACCGAGGTCTGGCAGAAAAGATCTGCGATTACCTTGGAATATCCCTCTGTCGTGCCAGGATCGACAGATTCAATGATGGCGAGACTCTGGTGGAGGTTGGAGAAAATGTTCGGGGCACAGACGCATTCGTGATCCAATCCCTTGCCCATCCTGTGAATGATCACCTCATGGAACTGCTGGCAATAATTGATGCTCTTAAACGGGCGTCAGCAAAGCGGATCACGGCGGTAATGCCATATTACGGCTATGCCCGCCAGGATCGCAAGAGCAAGCCACGTGTACCCATCACCGCACGTTTGGTGGCCGACCTTCTGACTGAAGTAGGAACTGATCGGGTGCTCACCATGGACTTGCACGCCGGCCAGATCCAAGGTTTTTTCAACATCCCTGTGGACAATCTCTATGCCTCTCCGATTCTCTTGCCCCATATTAAGGAGCAGTTTAGGAATGAACTGGTAATAGTAGCCCCCGACGCTGGCGGAGTTCCTCGGGCCCGGGCTTACGCCAGCCGACTGAATGCCGGACTAGCGCTCATCGACAAGAGAAGAGCAGATGCCAACCAGGCGGAGGCCATGCATTTGATTGGCGAGGTGGAAGCGAAAACAGCGGTTATCCTCGATGATATGGTAGATACCGCTGGAACTCTTGTAGCGGCGGCCCGGACTCTCCTGGAAAACGGTGCCAGCGCGGTGCATGCCTGTTGCACCCATGCAATTTTGTCCGGTCCGGCTGCTGAAAGATTGGCCCAGAGTCCTTTCGGATCGGTAGTGGTCACCGATACCTTACCAACGCAACCTGACAATGCCGACATCCCCAACCTAAGAGTACTCTCATCGGCGCTACTGTTCGCCGAGGCCATCAAGAGTATTCACAACGAAGATTCCATCAGCCGATTGTTCGAGATCCAACATTAAGGCTTATCCTGTAGGTCACTCGCCGCAAAGCGCAAAGCGCATAGGGTTTTAGTATTTACAAAACCCATCTGCTGTGCTGGTGCTGTATTTCGCGCTCTGCGCTCTGCTCTATGCGGCGAAAGGAGTGAGCCACAACGCTGAGAAGGAAACGGATATGAAAAAGGGTCTTGCCTGTCCGCACTGTGGCGAGCTGGTATCCAAATACAGAAATCCCTTGCCCACAGTGGACATCATCATTGAGCTGGAAGACAAGGGGATTGTCCTGATTCAGCGGGCCAAAGAGCCCGATGGCTGGGCCATACCGGGCGGGTTTGTGGACTACGGCGAATCTCTCGAGGAGGCGGCCCGGCGGGAAGCTCGTGAAGAGACCTCTTTGGATGTGGAGTTACTCGGGCAACTTGGTGCTTACTCTGCGCCCGACCGCGATCCGAGACACCACACTATTACTGTAGTTTTTTTGGCCCGAGCCGGAGGTGAACCGAAGGCAAGAGATGATGCGAGAGAGGTGGGGGTTTTTACTGAAAAGGATCTGCCCTCACCCCTGGCTTTCGATCATGCTCAGATTTTGACTGACTACTTTGACCACAAGAGGAGGCAGCAGTAACACTTCCCCAAAATAATCCTTCCACCCTTAGATGAAGTTTCTTCCTCTCTGCATGCTGCTCTATTGTACTATGAGCGCTCACGGCTCACTGATTACCAATTTACCATTTAAACTGAGCATCAGATTTCTCTGCAATCCGGTTGAAACGATACATATCAAACAGACCTGCTTCCAGCGGTTCATCCTTGAGATATTTCTGGTAGTGCCAGTCTGCCTCCTCCCAGAAATTCGGACTGGTTCTTCTTATGGCATACTTTCTGGCAACATTGTAGTAGCTGAGTTGATCCTTGATTTTGAGAAAGCTCTCTACAAACTCCTCTATCTCGTCTAGGTTTACTCGGGTGAATGAATTTGGATAGCTGCCCGTATAACCCTTGACTATGGTAAGGGTGTCGTCTTTCACAATGCGCCTTCTCTCCTCACCAAACATGAATGAATTGTTGCTCAGAGCCTTGTTGCGGATAACAGTATAGGCTAGGTCTTTATCCTTATTACCGGTAACAACATGAATAAAGGCCAAATCCTGGACCACCTGTATCTCAGGGCCGCGGAGTCCCGTCACTTTTTGCAGGGCCAAGTCTGCTCTCTGTTCAAGTGGCCCTGTATTTTTATCAATACAGTTTTTATCAGGGCAGCGGTTCAAGTAGT
>JBFFBS010000042.1:0-20922 GCA_041560295.1 Syntrophobacteria bacterium
GTGATTCGTGAAACATCCGGGCTAGAATATTGAGCCAGGATATTATAATCTAAATTGCTCATAAAAAAACGTCTCCCCACCATCGCCCGGTCGATACCGACAGGGGACGGAGGAGTGTTGACAGCTGCTGCCATTTACACTATCAAAGGGAGTGGTTAAGGTCTATGGAAATTAACGAGTTATCCAAGTACAACCGAGGTCCACTTGTAAAAATTGTAATCCACATGCCACCTAATCGAATCATAGCGGCACGGTGAATTCTTTGATTTTCATACTCAATACGTGGACACTCCGGGGTTTGAGAGTGCTCTTAAACTTTCATTGATTATGCGCGAACATTTTCTGGACAAACCTTTCTGGTATCGGCAGGCACTGAAGACGGTTCAATCTCTGCCAACAACGGTCACCTATGGGCTGGCCCGTCTGGTTGCTGCCCTGGTTTTTTTATTTTCAACACGAGACCGGCGCCACGTTTCACAAAATCTGGATGTCATCTTTAATGGATATCAGCCGCCTGCAGGTCAGCGTCTCCTGCTTTGGAGATTTTTCCAAAACTACGGCATATACATAGCCGATTTCTTCCGCCTCCTTAGTATGAACTTGGAGGAAAGCCAAGCCTTTGCTCGGCTTTACGAAGGACGCCACCATCTAGACGAAGCCTTGGCCAAAGGCAGGGGTGCAGTGCTCCTGACCGCTCATATTGGTCACTGGGAAATCGGCGGCTTGGGGTTGAGAGCCATGGGCTATCCGGTGAATGTGGTTGCCATCAAACACAACACCTTATTCACCAACACACTTGTAAATGTGATGCGAGCGCGCCACGGCATCCGCATCATTGAAGTGGAGGAGTCGACCTTCGGTGCCATTGAATTGGTCAAGGCCCTGGACCGTAATGAACTGGTTGCAGTTTTGGGCGACAAACCGTTTTCAGAAAGGTCGGAGGTCACGACTTTTTTCGGCCGCCCGGTGCGGCTGCCAGTGGGACCAGTGCTCCTGGCCATGGCTGCCCGAGCGCCGATTATTCCCGCCTTTTCAGTCATGGAGGCGCCTGGACGCTACCGCGGCATCATCGAGCCCCCGTTAGAACTCCACTATGGCCCTGACCGAAAAGAGGCACTGCAACATAACCTGCTACAAGTGGCAAGGGTGTTTGAACGATACATCCGCCGCTACCCTGACCAATGGTATGTGGTGGACCCGATGGAACGACTGGAGTAGTGGAGTCCTGGAGTATTGGAGTGACGAAAAAATCCAAATTTCAAATCACAATACCTAAGGTTTCAGTGTTCAGGTTGCAGCAACCATGTTTTTTTTCCTGACACCTGAAACCTGACACCCGACACCTAGAACCCTGAGACTTCTCCTTCGGAGTCCCCACCCTCTGGGCGGGGCCCCGGTTTGGTGCTTGGAATTTAATACTTCGCAGTACTTCATTACTCCCGGAAAATAATTGGTATGGTCGAAACATTGTGGATGAAAATAATTAAACGATGGACCTTTCTCCTTGGTATTGGACTGATCCTCCATGGCACCCCTTTCTTGTCGTCTCAGGAGGCAGGTGCTGGTTCTCAATTAACCGCAGCCGAAGTTTTGGAACAACTGCAGGCAAAAGCCGAGACCTTAAAAAGCCTTCAAGGGAATTTTGAACAACGAAAATTCTCCCGGCTCTTGATAGCCCCCATGGAGTCGGAGGGTCGACTCTTCTGGCAGCCGCCAGGCCGTTTGCGCTGGGAGGTGGTCCAACCTGCCCCTTTCACCCTGGTAGCCCAGGGTGAAAGAATTCTACTGCTCTATCCTGATCTCAAGAAGGCAAGTCTCTACAGCCAACCATTTGGGGGCGGGCTGTTGGAGCGAATAACTGGTGCGACTGACGATCCGGAAGAGTTCCAGCGCCAATACCGCATCCAGGTGGCACTGCTAGCTCGGGGGGGCAGTGGTAGATGGATTCAAATGACCATGGAGCCAAAGTCCGCCAGGCGGGCTCGTTATTTCAAGCGGTTGGAGATCAAGATCGATCCCAACACCTGGTTGCCTGAGGAGATTTCCATCCAAGAGTCCAATAAAGACTGGACGGTAATTCATCTTTCAAACCTACAAGAAAATACTGAACTCCCAGATGGATTGTTCAGCGTTCAACCACCAAAAGACTTCCACCTGCAAAAATACCAAGGTGGGGGCCGGCCATGAGAACCTGCAGTTTTCTGTTTCCCGGCCAAGGTGCCCAGTATGTGGGAATGGGACGTGATCTGGTCGAGCGATTTTCCGAGGCTCGCGCTTTGCTGGGACGGGCCGAGTCACTTCTAGGGCTGCCCTTGCAGGAAGTCATGTTCTCCGGCCCCGAAGAAAGACTTAATGAGGATTTCATCGCCCAAGTGGCAGTCTATACCGTAAGCTGTATGGTGGCTGATATCCTGGCAACCAAGTCCATTAGAGCCGCCGCCCTTGCTCCTTATAGCTCAGGCATCTATGCAGCTGCCTATGCCGCCGGAGTTGTGGACTTTGAAACAGGTCTCACCCTCATGCGGGAAGCGGACCACTGTATCCATAAGGCCAATATCCCCGGCGGTATGGGTGTGGTGCTTGGTCTATCTCTTGCAGAGGTAGAGGGGTTGTGCCACAGGGTGCCGGGTGTGGTGGAAGTGAGCATCGTTAACACCAACCACCAGATCATTGTCTCCGGCGAGAGACCGGCAGTGGAGGAACTTCTCAGACGAGCAGTGGATGCTGAGGCTTTAAGAGTGGATTGGCTGCCTGCAATGGCACCCTATCACTGCAGTCTACTGGCACCAGCCGACAAATGCTTAGCCAAGAAGATTGCCGAGAAAACTATGAATGAGCCCCATACCACCATCATTTCTTATATTGATCACAAGCCCTTGGCAAGCGCTGTCGAGGTGGCAGAGTTGCTTGCCGTTCAGCTCCGCAGTCAGGTGGGTTGGGTGGGGATAGTTGAGGAATTGGTCCGCCAGAATTTGGCACCCATGATTGAAATAGGGCCCGGCCAGATGCTGGGGCGATCGGTCCGGTGGATACACCGTCAGGCTCAGGTTCAATACACAGAAACAGCGGCTGCTCTGGAGGATGCTGTCAAGAGTCTAAGAAAGGTGCAGTGACCGGTTCTCTGTGTATTGTTACCGGGTAGAGAACCACCGTATCGTGGTGTATACGTATGCGAAGACCAACGGTTATAAGAATAGACATAATAGGGACGACCATGAGCTTGGTGCTCATCTTGTGTCTGCTAATAGTCTTTTCTTGCACTCGCGATAAAATGACTGTTACGGGCGCCGAGTATGAGTTCGGTAAAAACAAGATAAATGATACCCGATATAATTGGAAGGAGATCAGCGGGAAACGGTTTCGTATCATCTATCCGGACACATTGCGGCAGCGGGCTCTTGACGTAGCTCAGATCTACGATACTCACCTGGGGTCCATCAGCCGGAATCTGGAAATTCACTTGGATCGCGATGTTCCCGTATTTCTTTACCCCTCTCAGAACGAGTTCGAGACCACCAACGTTATCACCGGGCTGGTACGGGGAGTTGGAGGTTTCACTGAATTTTACAAAGAGAGAGTAGTTTTCCCGGTTCAAAGTAATGATAAGCGTTTAGAGCGTCTGGCCCTGCACGAAGTCACCCACGCCGTCCAGCTCAACTATCTGCTGGAAAGTCGCTACCGCTCCCTGCAAATCATTCTAACCGGGGTGTTATCACCTCTCTGGTTTATGGAAGGGGTGGCCCAGTACGAGTCAAAGTTCTGGGACTCCATGCCGGCCATGTATGTCCGTGACGCCGTCATGGACCATAGTCTCATTCCCCTGAATCAACTGCGTGGTTTCAGCCATCTCCCCCCGCATCAGATCCGCTTGGCTTACGATCAGAGCGGTCTTTTTATTCAATTCCTGGTGGATACCTACGGCCAAGAGTCTATTGCTCGCCTCCTCAGATTGATCAAGAATAGGTTGAATGTGCGTAACGCTCTCCAGGAGGTTACCGGTAAGGATATCTGGACCCTAGAACAGAGCTGGCGAGCGTATGCCGACCAACGGCTCCGGGTGGGCGGGCCGGGGTGGCAAGATCCAATGGCCCAAACACAATTGCTTACTGCCAACAAGGGGTGGAATTTCTTTCCGGCCTACAGTCCCGATGGCAGCCGCATTGCCTTCCTCTCCGATTGGGAGAACGAGGCCTTTGAATTCTCGCTCTATATCCTGGAAAGGTCCACAGGCCGGCTTTCCAGAGTGATCAAGCGGTTTGTGGAGGTTTCTCCTCTGAGCTGGTCTCAGGATGGTACTCGTTTGGTTTTTGTTAGTGATAGAGAGAATCGCGGTGATCTTTTCATTTACGATTTAAAACGCAATAGGGCAGAGCAGATCAAGCAGGAACTTCAAGTAAACAGCTTTCCATCCTTTCTCCCAGGGGATGAGGAGGTTGGATTTGTAGCGAGCGTCAATGGTTATGCTGATATCTATAAAATCGATCTACACGATGGCAAGCTAACCCCCTTGACCCAGACCATCAACGACGAAGCCTATCCACACTGGTCAATAGACGGGACATTCTTGGTCTATTCCAGAGAGTACCAAAAACAGTTTGATCTGGTACTCAAAGATCTTAGCAGCGGTGAAGAAACCCGTCTTACCAACACACCTCATGATGAAATCTGGCCCGTATTCTTGCCTGAGGACAACAGAATTCTTTACGTTTCTGACCAGAGCTCCATTTTCAATTTACACCTGCTGGATTTGCAGAGTGGGTCCAGCCATCGTCTGTCTCAGGTAATTGGTGGAATCTTTTCCCCCCAGATCAGCCCAGATGGGAAAAAGTTTCTCTTCACTTACTTTCGCCACGGACAGTACAAAATCTTTGAAGGGTCCATGTCGAGCCTAAAACCGGGAGTCGAAAATGCTGGCAACCCCTGACGGTTGCCGGAGCGGAACCGGCAAAACTCAAGGTCCGAAGCCTCATGGGCCAAGGAACTTGCTGCTTCTGGTGGTGGTCTTGTTACCCCTTTTTACGGTGTCTCCATCCTGGGCTCAAACATATGAAGAAAAGGAGTACCGTGACAGTTTTTCCACTGACTTTTTCTTCCCGTACCTAGACTACAACGAAAAGGATGGGGTAATCCCCGGCCTTGAGTGGAACGGCAGCAATTTCACCGGAGAGCATAGGCTTAGTTTTCGCGGCGGCATCGGCACCAAAAGTGGAAAGGAGCAACTGCAGGGGGGCTATACCTATCTCGGCTGGTATCCTGCTATCGGCCTCAATCTTTTCGACAAGAACACCTATTTCGGAGACCCGGACGATTCAGGTGTGGATAAGGACAACTGGCGTAGAGAAGTGGGTGGCAGTCTCACCTTCAGTTTTCCGCTGGATTTGCACCACAGGATTGTCCCCGGCTATGAGATTTCATGGGTGGATTTACCTGACGAAACCGAGAGATTACAGGGCGTCTTATTAAGTTTGGTTCGTGATACAGCCGATTATTACATTATGGAGATTATATCCGGCAGCCAAGTGAACCTCACCGCCAAGTATGGCAACGAAGCCCTGGGAAGTGAGCGTAGCTTTCAAAGTTACGCCGGAGACCTGCGATTTCATACGAACCTGGACATGAGGGAATATTTTGGAGCCGGGCAGAGGCTGGTGACCTCATTGCGGTTCCATGGCGGCGTCAAGAAGGATGATCCCAGGTTGTTCGTTTTAGGAGGCCAGGAAAGTTTGCGGGGTTACGATTTCAACGAGTTTTCTGGCGAGATGATGTGGGCCGCCAGCCTGGAACTTCGTTATCCTTTTTTAGTCATTGACCGAACTACCACTGCTTGGGACTTCTTTCATTTCCATCAGTTGCTCGCCGTGACCTTTGCGGACAGCGGCCAAATCTGGCGAGAGTATCAAGACAGCACTTCAATTTCGGGCGCGGAGGTTGGTGTGGGTGGTGGCATTCGGCTGCAGATGTTCTTCTTTGGCAAGATCCCCTTCACTGTGGGCCTCGACGTGGCCCAAAGCGTCACCGACACCGAGCGTGATCCGAAAGTATATCTGGTGCTCAGGCTAGGGGGCTAGCCCGCGAAAGGGGTCTTTAGGGTCTTGCCATGATGCGGAGGTCGGCTGGAGTAATGGAGTGGGGGAGTCTATGGAATCCCAAACTCCAAGCACCGAATCTCAGGGTTTCAGGTGTCAGGAAAGAAAAACAACAAAACTGAAACCTGAACACTGAAACCTGAAACCTCAGTCTTTGTTATTTGGTATTTCTGTTCCTCAGTACTCCAAAAACAGCTCACCATCTTTAACTGCAAAGCTATGAAACTCTGACCCCGGCAATACGGGAAAGGACAAGGTTTCAGGGATTCTCATGAAAGCTCATTGTTGGCAGAAACCACGGTGCCCCAATTACTTTTTCGCCTCACTGGTGATTGCCGCGCTCCTGGTGGTGTTGTTTGCAGGCATTGCAGAAGCTGGAGATGGTAGCCCTAAGATAGTAATCCTTGAATTGCATGGAATGAAAAGAGGAACTCTTGACGAAAACCTGGAGGGATTGCCCAATTTTCAAGAAATGCTCAAAGGATCCAAGAACGATCAACCCTATGTTTACCTACCCCGGGTCTTTACCACCATTCCGGCCGCTTCCCAACCGGCTGTGACCTCCATGTATACCGGACTCTATCCTCAGCGCACCGGGGTGGTTTCCACCATTTGGTTCGACCGGACCACATACGAGATCCAAACCCTCATCTCCTACTCGCAAAACCGAATGAACTCCATTCTGACGGCGAACGGAATTAAGACCCTGTTTGATTACCTGGGGGAGGCGGATAAACACTCCCTGACCACGATGCTCATGCTGACCAAGGGGGCCGATTGGTCAGTGAATTCTGGCGGATTTTTCTGGGGCAATGCCTCGGCCCTCAATGTTTTTCGCAATGGAAAATGGTTCCCAAACAGCCACTACGTGGACAACAGAACCCTCGACGGCTTCCTGACTGGTCACATATTATCTTATGGGAAGAGTCTAGAGGGTATTTACAAATATCACTCAATTGTCCCCGATGTAATGGTAGTACAACTGTTGGGTACAGACCTGTTTTCCCACTTTCCCGTGGGTGGTTTTAGAGAACGTGAAGCCTCAATGCACGAAATTCAAAAACACTACGCCAAGACAGTATTGGACCCATTGATGGGCAGATTAATCAAGAGTCTTAAAAAAATCGGGGTTTACCAGGATACCATCTTCATCCTGGTCTCTGAGCACGGCTTTTTACGTATCCAGAAACATATACCAGACGACACTCTGCATCACAGTTTGCGCTACCATTTCAAACTACCCGGCTGGAATAGAAGCAACCGCCGAGCCAACGCCGTCATTATGCTCGGTGCTTGCACCAAGGAGATTTATCTGAAAAACCGACAATCCGGAAAATGGATGGATCCGCCCCGGTTGCTATCAGATGTTAAGCCAGCGCTGGACCTCATCCTTGCCAACCCGGATGTGCAAACATCTCTCAATGCTCTAGTGATACGGAAGTATCCGGGGGAGCGAAACGAGGGCGTGGTGGAAAACGGGCAGTGGTGGCTCTTCGACTGGCGGGGCTATCAGGCCGGCTCCGGCGACGAGCTGGCATTTCGCCAGGCCCTCCGGCCCTTAGGTGAACTGGCAGATCATTTTGAACTGGGTGAATATCTGGTTCAGGGACTGAGACGGCAATACACCAGAGAAACAGCTCCCGATATCAAGCTCATTAACAAGAGAGGATATTATTTCGAACGCGACTTCGGCAAGTATGGTCACCACGGCAGTTACTACCCTGACGACTGCATTGTCTCCTTTTGGGTAGCTGGCCCCGGCTTGTCTCGAATCATCCCTGGTCGTCACGCCCTCAAGACCACTGCTTCGACCCTGGATGTGGTTCCCATGGTAACCTATCTGTTGGGCATACCCACTCCCCCTGGACTGGATGGAAGGAATCCCTTGGCAAACTTGCAGTCCAATACCGACCAATAGGTTAAGTGTTCAGGTGTCAGGTTTCAGGTGTCAGGAAAGAGAAACACAAAGCCTGAGCACTGACGAGATAGCAGCCATCGATGGTTTGACATAAAGCTATACCGTTTCTATAATCTGCTGCCAATCTTTTAACTGCTACCATTATCCCGGATATTTCATCAATCACCGGGCTAGAAAAGGAGACCAATCCATGGGCAATAGGATACGGTTATCTGCCTTCGTTTTTATTCTGGCATTTCTCGGTGGGATATCAAGTCTTTCGGCTCAAACCATTACCTGGGTCGAGCGCCCTTTGCTGAATTGGGAACGAGACGCTTTGAAAGTCTTTAAGAGAAACAATTATGACAAAGTCATCGACATGGCCCAAAACCAGGAAAATGACCCCAACGGCAACGCACCCTTGCTGACCTACTACGGCCACGCTCAGAAGTATTACCTGGAGAGGAATCGGGCCTCTGCCGTCTACTACAAACAACACTACCAGATCACCCTCAATCTCCTCTCTGGGGCGAATCTGGCAGTGCTTACTCGACTGGTTGCCGCGCCGCAGACTTCTTGGAACAAGAAGATTAACAAGAAGTTTCTGGATGCAGCTTTTGAAAAGGCAGCAATTGATGAGTATCTTGGTGCCATCCTTTTTTATCTTGAAAGTCCAAGCCCCGAAGTGGCCAAGGGGGCTACTGCAGCTCTGCGCTCTATCTTGCAGCAAAAACGCAACATCGTCATGAACGGCGGCACCTTGAGCACCTTCGAGCGTGGTTGGATGAGCTCTGACCGTCTCTTGAAGCTTCTGGTGAGAAAGGCGGGCGAAACCTCCAGTCCCGTTACCGGTTTCATGTCGAAAATGCCGGCTTTTGCCCGCAAAAAAGTAATGGGAGGTGCCCCTGCCTGCTTAGCTCTTATTGAAGACCCCGCCCTCCCTTTGTTGCGCCAGGCGGCCAGTATGGGTAATGCCACTGCAGCTGCAGCCATCCAACTGATTGAGGATGCTAGGGGCGCCCGTCTTGCCAGGTATCCCAACAGTACCTGGTACAGTGCCACGGGTTCCTAATCCAGATTCGTCATGAAGCCATGCGGCTTCAAGAACAATCCGGTCTCCGTGGTTCCGGCCGAGCCTTTCGGCAGTGAGACCTGTCGACGAGACTTTGCGACGAGCTCACGTCGTGTCGCTCAAGGCCGAACTGTTCACTGCCGAAGCCTACCTGAAAGCAGATAACTTTCTTGCAGGGGAACCTTTTTCAAAACTCCGTGTCTGTAAACCATATATTTCATGCATTGCGGTCTCGCCACAGTGATTCATGACATGTCCGAGTATAGATAATACTTTTCATATGGAGCCGAACATGTTATAAAGACTGGGTAATATTAATAAAGAACAGATGAGGAGGCACAGGAATTAATGCCTACGCCCGCGAAGGAATTACACAAAGAGTTGAGATACGGCAACGTTAACGCCCATCGCTATTTTGACTGTCCCCACTACCAGAAGTGTCTAGAGGAGGCGGTGAAGAAGTACTGGGTGAGTTTTTCATGCCGCAACTGTGCAGAATTCAAAGAGTATAAGAAAATGCAAGGCGCCACTAAGGTGCGCTAGGTACGTATCCCGACCCCGGAAGCGGTTTAGCCGGGGCTTGTTTGACTCGCCGCCCAAAATTTTGTCTCCACACCTCCATTGCCCGGATGTTTCATGAATTGCTGTCGCGAGACCGTGAAGATGGACGTACCACCGGGAAACCGCAGGGTGATGGACCCGAGGCGTACCTGAACGGTACGTCGCAGGGTACGACACCCGAGGATACCCGGAAGGACGGCCATATCCGTGGTCGCAGCAAGTAATTCATGAAACATCCGGGCGAGCTCTGCTGCTGGGATGAAGAGGACAGCTGTAAACTTATAAGATTTGTGATTGAGCAACTGCTTGTGGTTTGTCCACATGACATGAGACGGCAGGAGGTGACAAGAACTGTCATAAGTCCTCAACGAGCTTTTGGGGATAGAGTGGTGTTGCTCGTCAGCTTGAGGAAAAAGAGTAAGCTGCTCTAAGTGTGTGGCATTTCAAGCATTGTCTATGCGACTTCACACACTGGTCTGAGCCATTTGAGCCCTAATCCGTTAATTTTTAAAAAATGGCATTTTTATTGCTAATCCAGGGGCACCAAGTCGATTTTACCCTCTGAGGTTGCTAAACCTTGCAGCTAGGGGAGGGTTTGTCGACAATAGTGAACCAGGAATGTCAGAGGGATCTCAAGGTTGGAGGACGTAGCCTATGATATGCAACGGACCTAAGTCAGCGGTTTCTAACCAAGGCGGATTTACTTTTGTTGAGCTTCTGGTAGTGATAGCAATTTTGGGCATACTTGCCGCTATTGGTATGCAGCAGGTCGCAAATCATAGGGCAAAGGCGCATGATGCTATAGTGATAGCCCTCACCAAGAATGTGCTTACCGCTGTCGCGATTGACGAACCCACGGGAGGTACTGCTGGACCTGCCTTTGGAGGCACCCTTACACCGGTAGGTCTCCCTCAGGTCGAAGTACCTGACGGTGTTGGCTGGTACGTTTTGAACGTTAATGCTCCCGGGAATAACCAGCATGACATGTGGATGTTTTACTTTGCCCACGAGAAAGGAAAACGCGGCTACTATTTCTGGATTCCTGGGGATGGGTGTGGTGCTACTGACGATAGCGTTGCCGGGGACGGCTCCGGTAACAATTCTGACTATATTTTTTATGATGAAGCTACGGGTGCAGGTTCTTACCGTAATGCGGCGGGAGTTTGATCAGTCGGGGCTTCTTCCGAGAACCGAGAAAGCAGTTTTCCCTGGTTCATATGAAGCGTCATCCTATCTGTTCGACATCACCCACCCGGAGGGTCCTCACTCTCACGGGTAATAATTTTCTTTTTTATCTTCTTCTATACGTACAATTCATGGCACCGCAGCATATCCTTCGCAAATTTCTTGGTAACTAGCCCGGACTCCTTGCATAATTTTTGCATCTAAGCTATATAAAACCTAGTATCGAGACCACTGAACCGGTAAATAGCCGAGGGGAACGGCATGAAAGAGAAAAAAACCATTATTCTCACTGTAGTTCTTTTGCTGTTGGTGGGCGTCTATATCTACTTTAGCCAAAAGATTGAGAAAGATTCCAAACCCACGGGAAAAGCAGTGGACATTTCCCAGGTCGACCCTGACTTTGCGATTAAAGCGAAAGTATCCAGGGCTGCCAGGGCCTATGTTCAGGAGCAAGGTAAGGCCCCGGGTAGCCTGAATGAACTAAAAGGGAAATACTTAGACGAAAAAACTCACAAATTAGCGCTCGCAAAAAATATTCAAATCAAGCGTACTGGTACCAAGTCCTATCTGATCACGGCACCCTCTTCAGTGAAGTTGGCCAAGAAAAAAACAAGCGGCAAGAAAAAGGCTGCAAGGGTCACCAAATCAGCAGATTCTAAAACCACCGCTAGCTTATCAAAGACCGTTACCACAGAAACCGGTTGGAAATATGATCCCACTGGCAAGCCGGATCCGTTCAAATCTTTTATCCTAGCGGCCGCGGCTCAGGAGGAAGCACCCAAGGTAGTCCGTCGCCAGCTTACTCCTCTGCAAAAGATGCCCCTGAGTGAAATTGAGTCCGGCCTCAAAGCAATCATTTGGGGTCAGCTTGGCAACAAAGCTTTGGTTGAAGATGCAACTGGGAAGGGTTACGTGGTCCAAGAGGGCACCTATGTAGGTCAACATGACGGCATCGTCAAAAAGATATACGAAGATAGGATAGTTGTTGAGGAGTACAGACGAGACCCCGGAAAAGGTCGTCTTGAACCAAATGAAGTAGTCCTCAAATTGAAAAAAGTTGAAGCTGAAGAATAGCTCGGCCAAGACAACCGTTTAGGATTAACAAGCAGAGCAGCTCCCCCTATCTGCCGCTCCAAAAAGCATATTCCTAACCCCACCAACTGTGAACCCATGCAAACATACATGGTGTTTGCTCCCACCGTTGCACCTTTGCTGGAGCACGACCCTGATGGAACTCTATTTTCCGTTTCTCCCCGACTCTGCAAAGAGTTGGAAACGTTTTTCGGAGGTTATTAACTCATATATTTTCAAACACAGAAGCCATTTGCTAAGATACAGTGGTAAACTACCCGGCTTGAAATCTGAGCTTCAAGATGTTACAGGCAGACTGCGTTGACGGAGCATGCATGACAACCCCCGAATTGGATGGCGAAGAGAGAGCAATGGTCGAAGAGATAGCGGCCATGCTGCCTCATTTCAAAAAGTCTAGAGGAAACCTCATTCCCATTCTCCAGTCTATTCAAGAAAAACACGCCTACCTGTCCGGAGCTGCCATGGAGATGGTCGCAGAGCACCTGTCCATCTCTCCCAGCGAGGTTTATGGGGTAGCCACCTTTTACAACCAGTTTCGCTTTCACCCACCCGGCAAGCACCAGTTCAAAGTTTGTCTGGGTACCGCTTGCCACGTGGCCGGTGGGGACATCATTCTGGAGAATTTTGAACGTAAGTTGGGGATAAAGGACGGGGAAACCACCCCTGACCGTGAGTACAGCATAGAAAGGGTAGCCTGCGTGGGATGCTGTGCCCTGGCCCCCGTTGCGGTAATTGACGACACCGTCGAAGGCCACATCCAGCCAAGTAGAGTCGAGGGCATTTTCGTGCAATTTCAGGTTGAAAGAGAACGCGAGGAGAGGGAAAAAGCGGAAAGGGAATCCGGTGAGTAGGGTCGATGTGATAGAACAGTTTGCGCCCATCCAGCGGGAAGCGGCACAGCGGACTGAGGAGAATAAAACCGACGGTATTCCCACAATTTCTATCGTAATGTCCACCTGTGGTCTGGCCTCGGGGGCGGCCGAGACCAAACAGGCCTTCGAAGAAGCTCTCTCCCATAAGTCTATTGAGGCCCGGATCGTTCCCGTTGGCTGTCTTGGCCATTGCTATGCTGAACCTCTGGTGGTGATCGATCATCCCACCTCCGGGTTTCCCCCCATCTGTTATCATAAGGTTAGCGCTGCCAGAGCGCAGGTCCTGGTAGGGTCTTACCTGGAAAAGGGTGATCCTGTTTTCAAATACGTCCTTGGCGCCACTGAGGAAAACGACTTGATCCCCGCGGTGATGGACTTTCCGCGCTTCAATCTTGAACAACGACTGGTAATGGAACTGTGTGGTCGCATCGATCCTGATGATATCTATCAATACGTTGCCGAGGGGGGCTATGAAGGATTGGTTAAGGCTCTGGGTTCTGATCCCGAAGAAGTGATTACTGAGATTGAAACCTCGGGACTGAGGGGCAGAGGCGGTGCTGGCTTTCCCGCCGGCCGCAAGTGGAGATTGGCAAGAAGTGGTGGTTCGGATGCAAAAATCGTCATCTGCAACGCAGACGAAGGGGACCCCGGCGCCTATATGGATCGCACCATTCTTGAAAGTAACCCTCACCAGCTGCTGGAAGGCCTGGCGATCTGTGCTTACGCCGTAGGGGCAAACCAGGCCCATGTTTACGTCAGGGCAGAATATCCTCTTGCCGTAACGACAATTCAACAAGCTATCAAGAGCGCTGAAAAACTTTCTCTTCTTGGATCCTCCATCTTGGACACATCGTTCAATCTTGAAGTCATAGTCTTCCAGGGCTCCGGGGCCTTTGTTTGCGGTGAGGAAACCGCGCTTATCCACTCCATTGAAGGGAAGCGTGGCATGCCTCAACACCGTCCGCCGTATCCGGTGGAAAGAGGTCTGTGGGGACGCCCCACCGTAGTAAATAACGTCAAGACTCTCTCTTGCGTGCCCTCCATTATTACTCGGGGAGCAGAATGGTTTCGCAGCATTGGTACCGAAAAAAGTCCCGGCACCGCCATTTTCTCGGTGGTGGGCAACGTCACACACCCTGGGCTGGTTGAAATTGCCATGGGAACGAGCCTCCGGACGCTCATCTTCGATGTCTGCGGAGGAATTCCCAAAAAGAAAAGCTTCAAAGCCGTGCAAATCGGCGGGCCTTCCGGAGGCTGTTTGCCAGAGAGTTTTCTCGACACCCCCATTGATTTCGATTCGCTGACCGAGGCAGGCGCGATGATGGGCTCCGGCGGCATGGTGGTGATGGACGAAAACAGCTGCATGGTGGACGTGGCCCGGTATTTCCTCGACTTTACCCAAAAGGAATCATGTGGCAAATGTACTTTTTGCAGAATAGGGACCCGCCATCTTCTTGATATGTTGGACCGCATCACTAAGGGCGAAGGACAGGAGAAAGACCTGGAGCTTCTGCAAACGCTCAGCGAGGACATCAAGAGTGGGTCGCTTTGCGGCCTGGGGAAAACCGCACCCAATCCGGTTCTCACTTCCCTCAAGTATTTCTTGGACGAATACCAGGCCCACGTTAGAGAAAAGCGGTGTCCGGCCTTGAAGTGTCGCGCCCTTACCGCCTTTTACATCGACCTGGAAAAGTGCGCCCGGGGCTGTGACGTCTGCGTGGGCTGCTGTCCGGTGGAAGCTATTTTCACAACCACGGGAAGGAAAAAGGCGATCGACCAAGAATTATGTGTCAAATGCGGGGAATGTATGGTGGTCTGTCCTCCGGAATACGACGCGGTGGAAAAGATTTCGCCGCCTGAACTGGCCCCCATTATCGAGCGACCTCCTGAAAAGAAATAGGCAAGCAACTGAGCAAAGATCAAGTCCAGCGCCACTGAACGAGTGCACAGAATCACTTTAAAGCAAGAGGAACGATGGTCAATCTGATAGTCGACGACAAAGAGATCAAGGTGGAAGCGGGGAAATCAGTTCTCCAGGCCTGTCTGGAGAACTCCATCTTCATCCCCAATATGTGTTTCATCAAGACGAGGGAACATCCCCACGCCTCGTGCAGGTTGTGCTTTGTGGAGATCGACGGTCTCGACCGCCCGGTGACCTCGTGTACGGAAAAAATTCGCGAGGGTTTGGTGGTAAGAACAGCCACCCCGGCGGTGAGACGTCTTCAACGTATGGCCTTCAAACTCCTCATGTCTGCGCACCATTGCCAACCCAAGGTCTGCCCAGCCAAAGATGGTTGCCAATTAATCCGCACCGCCAAACACCTCGAGGTCGGATTGAATCCGAAGCCTTTGGAGCGGTTAGAGCGAGATGTGGAGGAGGAAGTCGACCTGGTTTTCTTCACCTATTATCCTTTCCGTTGTGTGCTTTGTGGCAAGTGCGTCTACGTTTGTCGGCAAAAAAATGGCCACAACCCACTGACTTTTACCAAACGGGGCTTTGACACGGCGATCGGTTTTTTTGCCAGCGGAGATCCGGCCGATACCCCCTGTCACCATTGTGGCGTCTGCGCCAACGTTTGCCCCACCGGTGCTCTGGTGCTCAAGCCAGAGTACACCAAAGCTGCCACAACCAACCGCTAACCAACGGCACACCTAATTTTAAGTCACTTACCCCTAGAAAAGCGTCTGATACATACCCATCCGCTGCGTTACCCGTTGCAGGTAGTCGCTGGTTTCTCGAGGTGTCCGCTGTCGGAGCACTTGGTAGAGCTGTCCTGGAGGCATAGTCTTGGTGGGATAGCGACGGACGATCTTTCGCTGAATGGAGGTGGGACCCCAGTTATAACCACACACCGACAAATAGAGATTTTTCACCGGGTTGGTTTCTGCGGCAAAATGTTTATAGATCAGCAAATTGAGGTAGGCTGCACCCAATTCGATATTATTTGTGGGTTGATAGAGATAGTTGGCAGGAAGAACGCGATCACTTCCATAGACATACTGATAGGCCTCTCTGCCCCCATAGATGGGCACCAGTTGCATGAGTCCATAGGCCGGAACGTGGGAGCGGGCCATGGGATCAAAATAGGACTCCGTGTGAATTACCGCCATGACGAGCTCGGGACGCAGACGAAATCTCTGTGCCTGCCGTTTCACTTCCGGGATGTAGGGTCGGGCCCGTACCATGGTGTGGTTGGGGATCATCTTGATGGGAACTGAGAGCTTGTAGCGCGACACACCGTCCTTGCCCACAACGGGCTGCGGTTCTCGTTGCAGCCTAGGGAAGACTTCACGATTCAGATAGCGGTCCAGTGTTTCTTTTGTGACCGGTTTTCCGCGGTTATCGGCGATTTGGCCGGCCAGAATATCACGCCCCGACGGATTGTTGGTGGAGAGGACTTTTGCCAGTTGCCTCCTAATTCGCTCTTTGCTCAACTCGGATATTCGGCTTTCGCTGGTTTTGACCATGGTAGCCAGTACCATATCCCCTTTTTCAAAGTTCACATAGGACCGGGTGGAATACTGGTCACTGTAATCTACCCACTCCTTTTTCGTGGTAGTAAGGCTATCCAGCCAAATGCGGTTGATCTCAGCCACCATCTGCTCCCAGGCTCTCTGCTGTTCCCGGAGCATTTGATTCCACTCCTGCTCAGTCTCAATGAACAGGTCCTCCCCTTCCTTGGTAAGTTCCTCCCATTGCTGCTGTTGGAGTTTCTGTTCATCCGTGTATGTGGCTTTTTGACCGAGGGCCACAGTGACCGTAAAGAGCAAAACGGTAGCTAGGCTTGTTATCATTACCTTTCGCATAACCCACCTCCACTATAGGAGTAGGAAAATACTGTATATCCTGTGTCAAATTCTTGGCATTATCTCTTTTCACAGCAACCGAGTCAACCGCGGCTATCGTCTGGAGTTTTCTCTAGAACGTCATGGAGCCACACCAGGAAGACATTTTCACTTTCAAATAAAATTTCAACTCGGCAATAGCTTCAATGTATAAACATCAACCATCTATATATAAACTAAATCCTACAGCCACCGTGGAACATTCGTAGTTCCCATGCGCTCACTAATTCGTTATAATCTCAATTTATGATTTTCTCAGGGGTTAATCCCAGGCTCATTTGAAGCTCCCTGCAGCAAGCTGCAGGGAATCTTCGAAATGTAAGGAAGTGATACCATTTTATTGTAGTTCGCTCGCTAACCCCGTCCGCCTCCGGCGGACTACGGGGAATGCGCTCGCTGAAGCATTTTCAAACTGCTGATACCGCCAGGTGAAGAGGGTTTACTTATGCCGCAGATCGGTCCCGGAACGTATGTAACCATGGAATATGACGCCTTTCTGGAATCAGGGACCAGAGTAATGGGAACGAATAAGAAGGACCCTTTAGTCTTCCGTTTTGGTTCAGGTGAGGTCTTGCAGAAAATAGAACAGGAAATTGTAGGCCTTCATCCTGGGGCCGAACGCGAATTTGTGGTTGAGCCTGAAGAAGGCTTCGGGGAGTTCGATGATACCAGGGTTCTCCGGGTGCCACTGGAAGAATTTCCCAAAGGAAAGAAGCTTAAAAAAGGAACGCTGCTTAAGGTAGAAATAACACAGGGTCAAAAGGGCCTCTGTTTCGTGGGCGATATCCAGGAGGATCATTTTGTGCTCGATTTCAACCACCCCCTAGCCGGGAGAATCCTGAAATATCGGGTAAGAATCCTGGACGTCCATCAGATCACTTGAGCTGTCACCAGGGGGTTGAGCGAAAATAGTTGCTGACAAATGGAGTTCAATTTGATAAGGAAAGAAAAATTGATAGAGAGAGGATAGCGTGAATTACCCCACCAATATGGATCGCATTGCTCGTCAAGCTAGCAACGCCGCTGCGGCATTCGCAGCCGGGCGGCCTGCGGTCCTGAGTGGGGAATGGTGAATATAGTCCCCTAGAAAAAAAGGTAATTCAGGGCTGCGGGCAACCAACCGCAGCCCTTTTGTTTGAGGGCTGTGAAACCTTCGCAGCCCTTTTTCTATTTCTAGCCCGGATATTTTATGAATAACTTGCTGCGACCACGGATATGGCCGTCCTTCCTGGCGTCCTCGAGTGTCGGTACCTGCGACGTACCGTTCAGGTACGGAAACCAATCCCGCGGTACCGCGGGACGAGTTGCCAAATGGCACGCCCATTTTCGTGGTCTCGCGACAGCAATTCGTGCAATATCCGGGCTTGCTCAGACAGAAGAGGAGTGTAACAAGTATGCGAACCGACATCGTCCACATTGGTGCAGGAGAACTCACTTACGAAATCCGCAATATCATTGGGGTAGTAGAAAAACTGCAAGGGCTTGGGGTCAAAATCAATTTGGAGAACATCGGTGACCCTGTTGCCAAGGGTGAAAAGATCCCCCCCTGGATCAAGGAAATCGTTGCTGGACTGGCCATGGAGGATTGCTCTTACGGCTATTGTCCAACTTTGGGCGTTTCAGAAACCCGGGAATTCCTGGCAGCAGTCAACAATCAAAATGGCGGCACCCGATTAAGCCCGGAAGATATCATTTTTTTTAATGGTCTTGGCGACGCCATCACCAAAATCTACGGTTTTCTGCGAAGAACCGCTCGGGTGATCACCCCCTCGCCCACCTATACGACCCATTCTTCCTCAGAGGCTGCCCACGCCGGACTGCCCCCGGTCTGCTACCCCCTGGATCCCTATAACAACTGGGATATAGATACAGAGGAGCTGCGCAAGCGAGTGAGATACAATCCCGCCGTTGCCGGTATTTTGCTCATAAACCCAGACAATCCCACCGGCGCAGTTTACCCGGAAAGCCTACTCCGAGAAGTTGTGGCCATCGCCAGAGAGTATGATCTCTTTATCATCGCCGACGAAATCTATCAAAATTTGATCTTTAATGGCCACAAGACCAAACCGCTTGCTGCAGTCATCGATGAGGTGCCGGGCCTTTCCATGAAGGGGATCTCCAAAGAACTGCCTTGGCCCGGCTCACGCTGCGGCTGGATTGAAGTTTACAATGTTGACAAGGATCCGTTTTTTGCCTCATATGTCGAGAGCATTGTCAATGCCAAAATGGTGGAGGTATGTTCCACTACTCTGCCCCAGAAAGCCATTCCTCGCATCTTTCAGCATCCGGAGTATCCAGCCTACATCGATAGTCGGCGACAACGCTATCAAGAGTTCTCCAAGATTGCCTACGAAAGACTCAATGATATCCCAGGGGTGCTGGTCAACCGCACCAAAGGCGCTTTTTATATGTGCGTGGTCTTCGAGGACAGCCGCTTGAATCATGGGCAAACCCTCCCCATCGGCAATCCCGAGGTGAGAGATTTGGTGGAGAAACTTACCTCCAGTAAAAATATTCAGCCGGATAAGCGGTTTGTCTACTATTTGCTCGCTGCTGCCGGCATCTGCGTGGTGCCTCTCACCTCTTTCAGCACGGACCTCCAGGGCTTCCGCTTTACCCTTCTGGAGCAAGACGAGGACACATTTCGCCAAATGATCGAGAGACTGGCTATGAGCATCAGCAACTACTTGGAATCATGAAATCTCCAATGGTTTTCTTTCTCATGAAGATACTCGCCCTGGTGATCCTTCTTGTTGTGGGCTGGGAGTCTTGCTGGTGGGGCTTGTGAGTAAAACCTCTTACGCCCTGGCGCTTGAAGGATTCTCTGCAAAAAAGTCCAGAAGAGTTCACTTTGGTTGATGTGAGGACAGCTTTAGAGTACGAATTTTTCCACATTCCTGGCAGCAAGAATCAGCCGAACCTTCTGCTCCACCCCGCACTTTTCAAAGCACAGGACCCCAGGAAACCGCTGGTGATCATATGCATGACAGGCCACCGTTCCTCTGTGGTTGCCTATGGTCTCAAGAAGCGAGGATTCACAAGAGTTCATAATCTTACTTTTGGTATGCTCGGTTGGCTGTTGAGCGGGGGGGAGACCGTTAGAGAAAAAGAGGAGTAGAAATCGCAAGGTTTCAGGTGTCGGGTGTCAGGAAAGAAAAACCAAAAAACTGAAACCTCAGTGTTTTAAACCGGCAGAGCCATTGAACTCTAAGCTAGTTCTTGGGACCAGGTGTGCGATGTTGCTAAGCCGAGGCAAAACCATCTTTCTTTTTCTGCTCTTTGGCGCTGTAGAGCATCTCATCTGCCTTTCTCATTAGTGATTGAGGATTCTTCACCCCAGCATCCCCCACTGAGGACAGTCCAAAACTGATGGAAACGGGTATGTGTTCTTTTTCTACATCCATGGGGTTTTTATGAAAATAGTCCTGCAGACGTTGGATAAGCAGGAGACTATCTTTCGTGCTTATACCCGGAAGGATGATGACAAACTCATCCCCCGCATATCTTGAGACCACATCGCTATCACGAGTCAACTCCTCTAGAACACCAGCGACATATCGCAGTAAATCGTCACCCCGGTCGTGACCATATCTATCGTTCACAGCCTTGAAATCATCCAAGTCAAGAAAGGCCACGGTCAAATTTGTTTTGTATCGCACGGCCCGCTTGTATTCTCTTTGCAACACCTTCTCCATCACCCTGCGATTGAGCAAACCTGTCAGGGGATCTCTCCAGGCAAACCATTTCAGTTTTTCATGTGCGGTAACGTTGGACAAACAAATCGAAACCTTGACAGCCAGCCGTTCAAGCAGCCTAGTGTCCATTCCTGGTCGGTACCGCAGTCTGGAAAGATCTGCTTGGTTCAGACTGCCGATTATTTCACCATCAAGGGTTAGCGGGGCAATGGCAAGAGAACGGATAAAGTACATTTGCCCTTGAGGAAGAAGTTGATGATACGGATTAAGATCGCCACTGATCAGTATCGGTTGGGTTTCGTTGGCAATAAGGTTGAGAAAGGCATCTTTGTCTATGACGTTCAAACGTTCCTTGAGGGCTTTCGAGGACTCCAGCGTTTTTATCAGGTCTGAGACTTCGCTTTGGTCGATCATCGAGATCCAGACATAGGGTACTCCAAATTTCTCTCTGATTTCAGTAAGGAGCTTCTCAAAAAGATCCCTGAAATTGAGAATCGACAAGATACTGATCTCAATTTCATAAAACTTCTGGGCGATTTCTTCATTTATCCTGAGAGTTTCGAGTAGATCTTCCATATTAGTCGCACCAGCTAGTCATTGCGCATTTCACATCTCA
>JBFFBS010000043.1:0-20641 GCA_041560295.1 Syntrophobacteria bacterium
GATGGGTATGCTGAAAGCTGACCGCTGAGAGCTGATCGCTTACTTCTTGCTGCGTCTTCCACTGTAGCCTTCGTATTGAAGCGCCTTGGAGTTTCTCTTCTGTTTGACCTCTACCTCTTGCGGCGCTCCTTGGAAGGTTTCTTCTACCATGTCCCGCAGACCACCGAGATCTTTATCCAGACTGGTTGCCACCTTAGGTGAAGCAACCACAGCATTCACCGACTGTTGAGCCCGATAGTATTCGTCGATACGTCTCAGTGCTTCCTTCTTGCTCCCCTTCTTGATATCGCTGGCAACTTCCTCTCTGAGCCTATTGATGTCTTCTTTTACTACCTTTTCCTCCCACTCGCTCTTGTCAATAGAGCTATAGACTTCCTGGCGGTCCTTGACACAGGTGATCTGAAAAGCGTCATCCAGGTTCACCGTGTAAGATTGGTCCTTATAGCGGTAGTGGGCATTGATCCCCTTGATTGCAAATGTCTGTTCTTCGTGGGTGGGCACTCTCAGGGTGAGAAAGATTTTCTTGCTCTGACCGGAGAGTAAATTACCCGGATGAACGATTGCATGATTGCCCTTTACCTGGATGGGATAGCCAGAACCATCTACAACTGAGAGGCCATTAGTCAATGGTATTCGCACCTCCACCGAGGTCGCCACTGCGGCTCTGGTATTGTTGAACTCCTTTTGAAACACCTCAGCGAAAAGGTTTGGATTTTCCAGATAATAATAGTTGCCGGCTCCCCGGTCGGCGATCCAGGTCATCAAGTGCTCATTGAAGTCGGAACCTACCCCTACTGTGCTTACAGCAAACGCCTTCTCCATGGAGATGGCGGCCATATTTCCCAGTGAAGTAGGATCGGTGACTCCCCTGTTAGCCAGCCCGTCGGAAATGAGAATAACCTTGCGAGTGTTGCCATTGATTCGGGATGAGAGCAGAACGTCGATGCCTTCCTGGAGGCCGGAGCCGAGATTGGTTCCTCCACCCGCGGATATACTCCTTATAATTGTCTCCAGTCGCTTGCGGTTCGCGGGAGTAATTTTGACGAGGCCCGAGCATCTTTGGACACCATCAGAGTAGGTTACCAGCCCGAACCGGTCAGCTGTTGATAAGGATGAGAGAAGACTCAGTGCTGCCCGTTTGGCATCATCGATCTTTTTTCCGTTCATGGAACCACTGCGATCCAAAACGATCACCATATCAACGTGGTTCGCATCTCCTCGGTTCAGGTCAAAAACTTGGTCAGCGGTCAGGGTGAGCGCCAGGGCACTCATACCATCGGTTCCAAAGAGAACCTTGTCCTGGGTGAGATTACCGGAAAGTGTAACCACACCGCTTTTCCCCGAAATAACGGGTGGCGACCATAGCCTGAAAGGACCACTCTTGCTGGCATACACAATTGCGGTGCAGGTGATGGTCAACAAACATCCTACGAGTAGTAATGGTTTCAGTCTGGTTTTCTTCATGGTTTTACTCCTTTTTGTTGCGGTACTGGTTAAGCCCGGATGTTTCATGAATAACCTTCTGCGACCGAGAAACTGGGAACCCGCTTGCGGGACTGAGCGGAGCGCAGCGAGCGCGAATTATATGATCGTCCTTCCGGGCGTCCTCGGATGCCGAACCTTGCGGCGTACCGTCTAGGTACGCCTCAGGTCCAACACCCTGCGGTTGCCCGGTGGCACACCCATCTCCACCGGTCTCGTTACGGCAATTCATGAAACATCCGGGCTAGTGCCTCTTTATTCCCATGGTAGCGGAAAGAAATTGAAACACAATTCAAAGAAGTGCAAATAATCACTAGGTTTTTTTTACATAAGTTTTACTTGCAATCTGGAACAATTCTTGTATTCAATGGCGTAGGGCATAGAGCATGGGGCATGGAGTAAAGAAAAGATGTGAGATGTGGGATATGAGATGTCGATAATGATTTACCGCTCACTGCGTTCGCGGGCGAGACTGGCTGGAAAGGCGAGACAGGGAAAGACGACAGAGGACAGAAGGCGGGTTGGTTGATTAGAAAACTAGTCAAACAGAAGGATTGTTTACCGCTTACTGTTTACCGTTTACCGTTTACGACTCGATGAGGTGAACAAGATTCGATGAAAAGACCCAGGGCAAGCATACTTGTGGTTGAAGACGATGTAGCCATCCTGCATGGCTTGCTTGACGTTCTGGTGTTCAACGGTTACGAGGCCACAGGTGTGGAAGATGGGGGCGAAGGACTTCAAGAAGCCCTGGAGGGAAGATACGACCTGGTCATCCTGGATGTGATGCTTCCCACCACTGATGGTTTTGCCATTTGCAGGGAAATTCGGAAAAAGAAGCCTGGGCAGGCAGTAGTCATGCTCACGGCCAAAGGCTCTGAAAACGACATCGTGACTGGATTCAAGGCTGGAGCGGACGACTACGTAAGCAAACCATTCTCACTGAGAGAATTGATGGTCAGGGTTGAAGCGGTATTACGGAGGGCCGGAAAAAATCTGGGAGACGAACAAATACACTCACACGGAATCTTTTTCGACGCCAAGACACTCATGGCTTCACATAATGACCGCACCGTGGAGCTCACCAGAAGAGAGATGGACATAGTCCTCTACCTTCATCGTCACAGGGAGCAAATAGTTTCAAAGAAGGAACTCCTCGGCGAGGTATGGAATTATGCAGATACAGATATTGAGACCCGAACCGTTGATATCCACATCCTCAAACTCAGGAAGAAAATCACCTCTCTGGTTGGGGACACTCCGTTCATAGTAACCGTCAGGGGTGAAGGATATCGGTTGGAGTTTGAAGAGTGAAAAGGCTTAAACTGCTTATCCTTATCTTTTGTCTGGCCCTGTCAATTCCACTGGCCTATTTCGTCTTCCGCACCTACCGCAGCCTGGAGCAGGAGGAAGTGGCACAGCTGCGCTATTTTGCCGTGACCATTTTCGATCAAATGGAAGAGGAACTCGCTTCTCTGATAATCAAGGAAGAGGGGCGGTCAATAGATCAGTACAGATACAATTACGTGGCTCCGGGTCAAGCCCCGGGTGCAGGAAGATTGACTCGATCTCCCTTGTCTCAGCCTCCCAAAGATCGCTATATCCTCGGCTACCTGCAAAACAATCCTGATGGCTCCTTCAACACTCCCCTGGTTGAAAGCGATGAGAACGTCCCACCAGGATCTCATTCGGTGGTTGACCAGCTGAACGAGGTGAACAAAACCTTCAACCTGAAGCGATCCACGGTCCCCGAGGGTGTAGAGGTCAAACCAACCGAGATGGTTGCCAAGAGGGAAAGAGAAGAGGTCTCAACTTTTGCCGATAAATATCTGGATTCTTCCCGTTCCAAGAAACAAAGATCTTATCTGGGACAGGCCAAGAAAAGAGTCGAGGAAATCACCCCCAGCCAGGCTCTAACTGTCGCCCAGCTGGATGAAAAGCAAAAAGAGGACAAGGCCCGACAAGAACCCGAAGAGCAAGTGGCTGCCGAGCAAGATCTTGCCCCTATCGCCGTTGGCCGGATAGCAGGGAAACCTGCTAAAGAGAAAGGACTACGAAGGGAGCAATACAGATCGAGAGCTGCGGCCCCGAGCCCTTTTGAATCCCCGCCATCTCTTGATACGGAGAAGCTTCAAGTTGAAGTGGATCCAATGCAAGCTGTGTTTATCAACGACAGCCAAATTTTCATCTTCCGCCGCATTGTGATCAACAATCAAATCTATCGCCAGGGATTTATACTAATTGTGCAGGAATTCTTGAACCACCTGGCCAATGAATACTTTTCCCGGCAGCCCATGGCACAGTTTTCCAGCCTGCGGTTGTCAGTTGTGGACCGTGGCAGAGAAACCACAACCGTCCTGTCCGGTGCCACTGTCCAATATCCGAGCTTTTCTCTGGAGCGCACCTTTCCTCGCCCTTTTTCCTTTCTGCGGGCCACCCTCACCTCTGACCAGGTCCCCAAGTCTGTGGGCCGAACAACCCTGAACATTATGGTGTTTGTCCTTGCCTTTATCATCCTCATTGGACTGTTTGCCATATATCAGAGTGCACGGGCCGTGGTGGCCCTATCGGAACGGCGCTCGCGGTTCGTTTCATCGGTCACCCATGAGCTCAAAACCCCATTGACCAACATACGGATGTACATAGAGATGCTGGAGCAGGGGATCGCCCGCGACCAAGAACGGGAGCAAGAGTATTTCCGGATTTTAGGATCGGAGAGCTCCCGCTTATCCCGTTTGATAAATAACGTTTTAGAGTATTCCAAACTGGAGAAAAAGCAGCTACACCTCGACCTGCAGCGAGGCACTCTCCAGGAGGTGATCCAGGAAGTCAAAGGGGTTATGCAGGAGAAGCTTGTTCAGGAGGGATTCGAGCTGAAGGTAGAGCAAGAGCAAGTGCCACCCTTCAAATACGACCGGGAAGCTATGATTCAGGTTCTTATCAACCTGATAGACAACAGCATGAAATTCGGCAGGTCATCGCCCACCCGCCTCATTACCATCAAGATCTGGTCCGAAAGTGATACTGTCAAGATCTCCGTAGCCGACACCGGGCCGGGCATCCCGGGCTCCGGATTGAAGAAAATATTCGAGGACTTCTATCGGGTGGACAGTGACCTGACCCGAACCACCGGGGGAACCGGTATAGGGTTGGCCCTGGTGAAGAAGCTTATCACCGCAATGGGGGGCGCGGTCGCGGCTAAAAACAACGACGGTCCAGGATGTACGATCACGATTACAATGCCAGCATAGTACACAAATCGCTCTGCGCACTAGGCTATAAATCCGAAATTCGAATATCGAAATTGGTCCTTCGGACTCCCCACCCTGCGGGCGGGTCCCCAGTTTCGAAACAAATTCGAATTTCCAAAATTCAAATGACCGAAACACCAGACAAGTCTTTGCGAGAAGTTACGTTTTGAACATTTGAGAATTCGGATTTTGTATTTGTTTCGTGCTTCGGATTTCGAATTTCGAAATTGAGTGCTAAGCACTGCTGCTCGCTGCCTCCTGCCAACTGCCCTACTTTCCCTCTGGAGCCACGATCTTGACCTTCATCTCCACTCTCTCATTGGGGTTGTCACTGTTGTCCCTGGGTTGAGCGACTATTTCGTCCACCACATCCATTCCCTCGCTAACCTCGCCAAAAACAGTGTACTGACCATCCAGAAAGGCTGCTTCAGCGACGCAGATAAAAAACTGTGAGCCGGCACTGTCGGGGTGCGCTGCTCTCGCCATTGAGAGGGTACCCCTCTTGTGGGGTAGATTGCTGAACTCTGCTTCGAGCGTATAGCCTGGCCCACCCGTCCCATGCTTTGACCTGTCTTCGCTTTTTGTATTCGGGTCACCCCCTTGGATGACAAATCCAGGAACGACCCTGTGAAAGGTGGTGCCATCGTAGAAGCCTTTGTTGGCCAGCTCTATGAAACTGTTCACATGCTTTGGAGCAACGTCCGGGAAAAACTTCAGGGTGATTTGCCCAAATTTTGTCTCTAATACAGCCGTTGTTTGCTTCATACGCTCAATCTCCTGTTTGTTGAAGGTTCTGGCTCGGTTTTTCTCTGAAATAGCTGGCGAGGCATGTGTCAAGAGAACAAACGCCAAACCTATAAATGTAAAAAATCTACCATTCATGCTAAGGCCTCCCTCGGTCATTGAGTCAAAACATCATCTTTCAGTTATCATCTTACTTCGTGATTTTTGGCGTTCTGGGTGGACAAAAACGGCTTCAAAGAAAAAAGGCTCCAGTAACGGGAGCCTTGTTTTTACAATGGAGCGGGAAACGGGATTTGAACCCGCGACTTCAACCTTGGCAAGGTTGCACTCTACCCCTGAGTTATTCCCGCCCAAGTCCTGCTTAGCTTAGCAAAGATCGGTCAATTGTCAAGACTAAACTAGCATAGCGCAAAGCGCATGGCGCATAGCGTTAAGGACTATTATTGAAGTTTCACGCTCCGCGCTATGCGCTTTGCGCTTGGCGCAGTCCCCACTCAATCTGAGTGGGACTGATCGGTGTCGTCTTCTTCCAGGACGTGCCAGAAGTTGCGAAAATAATTGAACCCAGACCAGAGTGTTATGATGACAGCCATCCACAAGAAAAACATGCCAATCGCGTGGAAATTGACACCATAGTACTCGTAGTGCAACAGCAAACCGAGAATCGCCACTGTTTGGAAAACCATCTTCTGTTTACCAAGATTGTCGGCGCTGATCACCTTTCCTTCCGAGACAGCCACCGAGCGCAGTCCCATAATTGCCAGCTCCCTCCCAATGATCACTACCACCATCCATGCCGGTACTCGACCGAGAGGAATCAACATGATGAGAGCCGCAGACACTATCAGCTTGTCGGCCAAGGGATCAAGAAATTGGCCAAACGTCGTGACCAGCTGGTGACGGCGCGCAACAAAGCCATCCAGGAGGTCAGAAATAGAGGCCAGGGCAAAAACCAAAGCAGCCACAAAACTGGTAGTTTTGTGAGGAAAGAACAACAAGATCACGAGAAGAGGGATACACCCAATCCTGAACAAGCTCAAGGTATTCGGGAGATTAAAGATGGACTTTTTTCTTAGGTGAGTCATGCTTTTAACCGTCTAGCACTGGACGTGCGAGGCAAAATAATCAAGTTAGTGGAGTATAATATCAGGAAGCTGATAAAATGTCAGGGTTTAGTAATGTTGCATGCCCGCGCCGACTCGCAGCGCAGGCGCTTGCGCCGCGTGGGAAAAACGCGTCAGAGTGCGCCAAATGTGAGGGCGCACAGGCTGGGACAGGACGAACAGTACTTGCCGTACGTGAGATCCTGTTCCGAGCACGCTCGCAGATGGTGCGCTATCACGCGAGCGCAGCTATTTTTACCGGTTTGGGTATGCAACATTAGGGTATTAGGGTTTACTCTGCTGATTAAGACTGAACTCATCCCAGTACCGTAGAACCCGATCGACAAATGTCCTGGTCTCTTTATAAGGTGGAATTCTACCGTATCTTCGTACGGCGTTCTCGCCGGCATTATACGCTGCCAGAGCCAGTGGCACATTGTTCTGAAAGTTGTTCAACTGCCTCTTCAAATACCGCACACCTGCGTTGATGTTTTGATGTGGATCAAAGGAGTCTTTGACCGCCAGATCTTTGGCAGTCTCAGGCATCAGCTGCATCAAACCCTGGGCTCCCTTTTTCGAAATCGCATTCTTATCAAAGTCAGACTCAGCCCTAATCACCGCTTTTACCAGGGTATTGTCCACGCCATGCTTGCGAGCGGCGCTGACTATGATTCTGTCATAACGATCAAAGTAGGCTCTGTAGTCTAGATTGGTTTCGCTGATGTAGAGTCGAAATCTGTAGTGCGTTGGGACGTTGGAGAAGTGAATTACTCCGTCTTCATCCACATACCGGTAGATATCCGCCAGAGCCGGCTGGGAAATTGCACCGAGCAACCCCACCAGCAGCAGACATGGTAACCCAGCCCGTCTAAACAGCCAATCCATGTAGTTAGCCATCGATCCTTGTGTTCGCTGCTATAACCGTCAGCTCTCGATCAGGTAGATTCCACCCGTTTCCAGTCGTCCAGAAATTGTTTCATACCGATGTCGGTAAGCGGGTGCTTTACCAGCTGTCCGATCACCTTGAAGGGGATGGTGGCAACGTCGGCCCCCATCTGGGCCGCCTCAAGCACGTGTAGAGGATTTCTGATGCTGGCTACCAGTACCTCGGTCTCGAATATGTAGTTCTGGTAGATTTCCAGAATCTGAGCGATCAGCTCCATCCCGGTCTGGGAGATATCATCCAACCGCCCAACGAATGGGCTCACAAAGGTAGCACCCGCCTTGGCTGCCAGTAGCGCCTGCAGAGGGGAAAAAACCAGAGTGACATTGGTTTTGATGGACTCTGCGGTCAACTGACGTGTGGCTTTGAGTCCGTCACTGATCATTGGAATTTTAACCACCACATGCTCATGAATTTTAGCAAGTTCCCTGGCCTCTTTCACCATGCCCTCTGCATCGATGCTCACGACTTCAGCGCTCACCGGCCCCTGAACAACCTCACAAATCTCATGAATAAGTTTCTTGAAATCTTCTCTATTCTGACAGCCTTCCTTGGCCACCAGTGAGGGGTTGGTCGTCACTCCATCGATCATACCCAGTTCTTTGGCCTCCCTAATCTCATCAAGATTCGCAGTATCAATGAAAAACTTCATTCACAACCTCCTCTTCACGCATTACGGTTGCCCAGGTCCAAGTAAAGACCGGGAAAATATTCCAACAGCCCTCTCATTGCACTGGACCAGCCCTCTTGTTCTTAGCTCTCTGAGGAGTTACCGCGTACGAGGCCACCATGTTCCAATGCAATTATTATTCCCCCTGTAGGATCGCTATGAGCTCTGTTCAGAATTCGTACATTTTTAGATTACTGCCTCTGCTTCCGAGCATGAGGAATCTCTTAATCAACCTGGCTTGACTGTTCCAGAAGGAATTGTTCCCTGCAGCTCTCGCTGCAGAAATGGTAGGTATTGCCTGCCACTCGAGCGTCAACGCCCTGGGCTGGGAGTATGTAGGCGCCGCATTGAGGGTCCTGGACCAACTCTGCCGTACTCTTGTTCGCAGGCACTTCCTGCCCGTTCGAAACACTCACACCTTTTATCAAACCACCCAGCAGCTTGTAAACCACAATGACAAGAAAAACAAAGATAGCAAGACGTATCATCAGCTAACAACTACCTCCACCCGCTGATGGCCGTCTTCCAGGTCATCCAGGAGTTCGGCGACGGTCTTTTCCAGGCAAGGATGGCGGAGGTCAGGTGCAATTTCGTTGAGGGGTTCCAAGACAAAGCGCCGCTCATGGAGGAGAGGATGGGGAACCGATAGGTCCGGCATATCGATTATCAAGTCGTCAAAAAACAGTAGGTCAAGGTCAATGGATCGAGGTCCCCATTTGAGAGTACGAATTCTCCCAAAAGTGTCCTCGATGGCCAACATCTGGCGCAAGAGCCAATGGGCGTCTTTCGCTGTCTCCAGTAAGACAACTCCGTTCATAAAGGCAGGTTGTTCCACCAGGCCCACCGGGGTAGTCTCATAGAATGACGAGGTTTGCAGCACACTACAGGTGGGCAGAGTCGCCAGAGCTTCAATGGCATTCCGGCAACCTTCCAATCGATTTCCAAGATTTGAACCCAAGCCAATGTAAGCGTGATGGATTTTCATAGAAATCGTTCAAGCCATTGAAATCGTTGAAGTCGTTCAAGTCGTAAATGGTAAACGGTAAACGGTGAGCAGTAAGAGATGTTACACGTTATACGTTATACGTTGTTTTCTGCCTGCTGCCTGCTGTCCTTCGTCTTCTGCCCGCTGCCAGCTGTCTATTTCAGCCCAAGCACATGTTGCATGTCGTAAAGACCAGGCGCTTGGTTTACCACCCATATGGCCGCTTTCACACCACCGCGGGCGAAATTATCCCGGCTATGGGCTCTGTGCGTCAGTTCAAGTCGCTCACCCACTCCAGCAAAAAGTACGGTATGTTCTCCAACAATATCACCACCGCGAATTGTCTGAATGCCGATTTCCTCCGGTCGCCGCTCGCCTATCAGACCGTGCCGTTCGTATACCCCCACTTTTTCGAGCTCTCGTCCCAAAGCACCCGCCAAATTATGGGCGAGTTTAACCGCCGTTCCGCTCGGAGCATCCTTTTTGTGGTGATGGTGGGCCTCTATGATCTCTACATCAAAGCCATCACCCAAGGCCCTAGCCATATCTTCCACCAGTTTGAACATCAGATTCACGCCCATGCTCATGTTGGGCGCCTGAACACACGGTATTTCAGCAGCCAACGCCCCTATGGCCTCCATGTCCTCAGCCGTAAAGCCGGTGGTGCCTATAACTATGGGTTTCTTTGCCGCCGCCGCTGTACGAAGGTGTTCCACAGATGCCTCGTGGTGGGTAAAGTCGACTATCACGTCCCCCGCTTCAAGAACTGATTTCAGATCGGGTGCCACCTTAATCCCCATTGACCCCAGTCCCACCACTTCACCAACATCGGAGCCCACCGACGGATGGTCAGCGCGCTCAAAGGCGGCAGCAAGCGAGATTCCCTCTGTGGCCGCAATGGTGTGAATTATGCGGCCACCCATTCTTCCCGCTGCTCCTGCAACAATGGCTTTGACCATGACTATCACTCTCCCCTCCGCGCACAGCGCTTTTGCCGCTCCGCGCAGTACGCAGCAAGCATTAGGCAGCAAGCTTACAACCTGTCCTGTCCCTTCCGCTTAGTGCATAGTGCCTAGTTTTTACTTTTACGCTTTGCGCTCTGCGCTCTGCCATAGGCAGACTATAATACTCCGTAGGCTTCGAGCTCTTTACGTAGCGTGGCCAGATTGGCTTCCGACATGGGAGCCAGAGGTAAGCGCACTTCCTGAGAAGAGATTTTGCCCATCATCGCCAGGGCTGCCTTTATCGGCGCCGGATTAGTCTCTATAAACATGGAATGACAGAGAGGAAGAAGGCGATAGTAGAGCTCACGGGCCTTGTCAAACTCTCCGGCCAAGAGCAGCTCGCACAGGTCTGCCATGTCTCGCGGCACAATGTTGGCCACAACGCAAATGACCCCCTTGCCGCCCACAGACATGAGTGGGTAGGTAAGGAAGTCCTCACCTGAGAGAACAGTGAGCTCATCACCACAGAGCCGAATGATCTCGGTGATCTGTTTCATGGAGCCGCTGGCCTCTTTGACCCCAACGATATTTTTCATCCCGGCAAGTCGAGCAAAGGTAGCCGGCTCGATGTTGCTAGCCGTTCGCCCCGGGATATTGTAAATGATGATGGGAATATCAACCTCTTCAGCCACTTTCTTGTAGTGCTGGTATATCCCTTCCTGGGTGGGCTTGTTGTAGTACGGGCTGATCATCAACACCCCGTCTGCCCCAACCTTCTTAGCGTGAGCGGTGAGTGCAACGGCTTCGGCGGTGTTGTTGGAACCGGTCCCGGCGACGACTGGAACCCGGCCTTTTACCTGATCCACCGTTATTTCCACTACGCGCTCGTGTTCACTGTGCGAGAGGGTGGCCGACTCGCCGGTGGTACCACAAGGCACCATACCATGGACACCGTTCTCGAGATGAAACTCGATTAGCTGCCGCAGGCCCTCTTCGTCCACTGCACCATTCTTAAAAGGGGTTACAATGGCGGGCAATACTCCGGTAAACATGACAACCTCCTTCTCTATTTGTATGCTCGTTGTTAGAAAGTGGTCGCTGGATTGAGGAATAGTAAAGAATCTGAGCCCAAACGACCTGGCTTTGGGCCACACACACGGCGCTAAGCGCAGAACGAAAAATTGTCAATGTCACGACTCCCTAGAATTCTACGCCATGCTCTATGCGCTATGCTCTATGCGCTATGCGCTATGCGATCTAACCTGGCCCCAACGACCAGGTTTTCGATATTGAATAAAATACAGGCTCTACAGATTCCGAAATCCGCGTTTCGTGTTTGAGATACCGAATTGGAAATGGTAAATCTTAAGATGTATCTGAAATGACTGACAAAAAACCTTGAATACCTGCAATTTACCCGGTCTCTTCCCAGAGTCGACCCTGGTAAATTACCGTGGCCTCTCCTTCCATATATACCTTTTCTGGAAGTTCTCCGCCAGCATCAAAATAAATGGTAAGAGTCTCCCCACTTCTGGTATGGACATCAACAGGTGCTTCCACTATCCCCTCGATAGCTCCAACCACAGCCACGGCTGTAGCCCCCGTTCCACAGGCCAGGGTCTCGTCTTCCACCCCTCGTTCATAGGTCCGGATAGCCATGGCCCTCTTCCCTAGCAAGGCAACGAAGTTAACATTGGTACCTGCGGGGGCGAAGTGGGAGTGATAACGAACCTCCCGCCCCTGCCCTACCACGTCATGTTTTTCCAGGTCCTCAGGATTGTCCAGAACAAAAATAGTATGGGGCACCCCGGTGTTAATGAAGTGGCCGTTTACCCTGCGGCCGTTCAGTTCAAGCTCCTGATTCAGTCGCAAATCGTAGGGTGCTGTCATCTGCAGTTTCACTCGGCTGCCCGAGACTTCGGCACTGATGATTCCGGCCAGAGTTCTGAAGGAGAGACTTGGACCACATATGCCGAGCATGTTGGCAAGCCTTGCCGCGCAGCGTCCGCCGTTGCCACACATTTCCGCGCTGCTACCGTCGGCGTTGAAAAAACGCCAGCTGAAGTCCACCTCCTGGTCACTTTCAATCAGAATGAGGCCATCCGCGCCCACCGAGATCTTCCGTCTACAGAGGCTGCGGGCAAGTTCGGGAGCTATTTCCGCTGCTATTGTGTTGTTGCGGTTGTCAACGAGGATAAAGTCGTTGCCACTGCCGCTCATCTTATAGAAGTCAATTGATGCACTCATCGCGACTCATCTCATACGGTCGAGGGGAATAGGCTGATCTAACTATTTCACCACAAGAGCACATACCAAAGTTTAAATCCGAAATCCGAATATCGAAACTGGGAACCCACCCGCAGGGTGGGACTCCGAAGGAGAAATCCTAAACAAATTCGAATTTCAAAAATCCAAATGACCGAAACAACGGACAATTCTCTGTGAGTAATTTCGTTTTGAACATTCGAGAATTCAGATTTTGAATTTGTTTCGTGCTTCGGATTTCGTATTTCGAATTTGCCTGAGGACTCTCTGTGCCCTCCGCTTCGTCTTGGTTCAATCTTTCTTGACGCTTTTTCGGTTTCTAATTATCAATTCAGAAAGTCGGGTAATTGCTCGCCCCGCACCAAGTCTTCATATGTTTCCCTGGAGCGAATCACCGCGAAGGTATCACCCCGGACCAAAACCTCCGGGGGTCTGGGTCTGGAGTTGTAGTTGGAGGACATGGTAAAACCATAGGCACCTGCACTCATCACCGCCAGCAATTCCCCCTGATCGACTCGAGGCAGACTGCGCTCGCGTGCGAGAAAATCTCCAGTTTCACATATAGGTCCTACCACATCTGCTTGAAGCTCTGGTCGCTTGTTATCAACCACCGGCTGGACTTGGTGATAGGAATCGTACAGGCTGGGGCGAATCAAGTCATTCATGCCGGCATCGACTACAACAAAGTTCTTCACCGGTCCTTCCTTGGTGTAGAGAACCCGCGTCACCAGAATCCCCGCGTTTCCCACGATAACGCGGCCCGGTTCAAAAATCAAGCCGCAATCAAGGCCGTCAACCTCCTGCAGAAGGGCCTGGGCGTACTCGGTTGGATGAGGGGGGTCCTCCTCAGAGTAGGTGATGCCCAGACCGCCGCCAAGGTCAAGATACTTGACTTGTATATCTTCCTTCCGAAGTGTTTTTATGAGTAGCTTCAGCCGCTTGAGAGTGTCCAAAAAAGGAGACACTTCCGTAAGCTGTGAGCCAATATGACACCCAATCCCAACTATATCCAAGTTGGACATCTCCCTGGCTTGGGCATACATAGATTCCGCTATCTCAAGATCGATGCCGAACTTGTTCTCTTTCAGACCTGTAGAGATATATGGATGTGTCTGAGCGTCCACATCAGGATTGACCCGAATAGCCATAGGGGCGCGACAACCCAGTCGAACAGCACATTCGTTCAACACCAGCATTTCCTGGGGAGATTCGAGGTTAAACATCAGGATACCGGCCTCGAGTGCATAAATGATTTCCTCAGCTGTCTTGCCCACCCCTGAAAAAACAATTTTCTCTGACGGCACCCCGGCCTTCAGGGCCCGGTAGAGTTCCCCGCCGGAGACAATGTCCATTCCGGACCCCAGTGATGCAAACAAACTGAGTATGGCGATGTTGGAGCAAGATTTGACAGAGAAACAGGTAAGATGATCAACATCCGAGAAAGCTTGGTCGAAGGCGTTGAAGTGTCGGGTGAGAGTGGCGTGACTGTAACAATAAAAGGGCGTCCCCACCTCCCCGGCAATAGTCTCAATTGGGACGTCTTCGCACCGGAGTGTCCCGTTGCGATATTCGAAATGGTGCATGTTCTATCCTCTATGTGATATCCACGCCATGCTCTATGCGCTATGCTCTATGCGCTATTCCACCAATACCTTGGCCTCATTGGATTCGGGACCACCACGATCTCGCTTGTCGAACGGTACAACCTGGTAATAAAACTGACCCTTGCCCTCGATATAAGGATCAACCATCTGAAAACGGAGCTCCCCTGACTTGACCTTGATGCTGGTTATCAGTTCAAAATCGCGAGTACAGCCAGGGCAGTCGCTTACTGCCGGCCTGGGCTTGCTGCGGTAGACATTGAAGCCTACGACATCTTTATCAGCCTTTGCCAGCGTCCAGGTCAGCCGCACGCCACTGGCCTCAACAGCCGCCCGTAAATCTTTCACCCGGGGTAGTTCGCTTTTGAGAGGCGGTTTGGGCGGTGCCTTCTTCCCGCAGGCCCCAAACAGAAACCCGAGGAAAAGCAGGAGAACTATTGCCGCTGCACGCGGCCATGACCTCATCATTATCTATTCAGCTCCTCCTCGGCACCGCTGATGGCTTGCCGGACTTGCTGCAGCGAAGTTCCCCCGACGGAATCGCGACTGTCCACAGAATGTTTCAGGTCGAGTACCGTATAGATTTTTTCATCGATCACTTTGCTGAACCCCCTCAATTCGTCTAGAGTCAAACTCTCCAGCTCCTTGCCCTCCTCCAGACAATATCGCACTATCTTGCCCACTGTTTGGTGAGCCAGCCGGAAGGGCACTCCCTTCAACACCAGGTATTCCGCCACATCGGTGGCCAGTGTGTAGCCGGCAGCTGCCATCTCTTCCATACGCTCTTTGTTTACACTTATGTGTTCCCAGAGTTTGGCCAAGATTCTCAGGCTCTGCCGTACGGTATCGATGGTGTCAAAGAGTGGTTCCTTGTCTTCCTGAAGATCTCGGTTGTAGGCCAGGGGCAATCCCTTCATCATGGTCAGCAAACTCATCAAATTGCCGTACACCCTGCCGCTCTTTCCCCGAACCAGCTCGGCTACGTCAGGGTTTTTTTTCTGCGGCATAATGGACGAACCCGTACAGAAGGCCTCCGACAGTTCCACATAACCGAACTCGATTGAACTCCAGAGAATGAGTTCTTCGCACATGCGGCTCAGATGCATCATAATGAGGGCGGCAGCAGCGGTGAATTCAATAATGAAATCCCGATCACTGACGGCATCTATACTGTTACGGCTGAGTGCCGGGAAATCGAGCAATTCGGCAGTTGTATTCCGGTCGATGGGAAGCGAAGTTCCGGCAAGTGCACCGCTACCCAGTGGAGAGATGTTGATCCGCTCCAGACAAGCGGCCAGCCGCTGCCGGTCACGTCTGAACATCTCATAATAGGCCATGAGGTGATGCGAAAAAAGTACTGGCTGGGCATGCTGCAAATGGGTGAATCCGGCCATGATTACCCCTAAATTGGCCTTAGCCAGCGCCACCATGCTGCTCTGCAAGACCTTCAGATCTTCCTCGGTACCCTTGATTTCATCCCTGAGAAAGAGGCGCATATCCACTGCGACCTGATCATTCCGACTGCGCCCGGTATGGAGCTTGCCTCCAACTTCACCCACCTTTTCCATAAGACGTTGTTCAACGGCCATGTGGACATCTTCCTGGGTGTCGTCAAAAACGAAAGACCCACGTTCGATTTCTTGCAGGATCTCGCTGAGCCCCTGAATCAGGGTATCTGCTTCTTCTGCGCTCAGCAGACCCTGCTGTGCCAGCATCCGGCAGTGGGCCATGCTGCCCTCAATGTCATAACGGTACAACCGCTGATCAAAGCGGATGGATGCAGTGAAGCTTTCAACCAACTGGTTGGTTGCTTCCCGAAACCGACCATGCCATAGCTTGCCAGCCATGTTTACTCCACTCTTTAAATGAATCGTTGATCGTTATTCGTTAACCGTTATCCGTTAGCAGATATTCTCGTCGAACAACTAGTTACTCTGTTGCATCCCAGTCGGCGAATCTTGTTTTTCCGAATAACTAATAACAGTTAAGCGATAACGGAACGCTGCTTGTTGCCTACTCTTTTTTTCCCTGTGGACCCTGGAGACGCAGCCGGAGTCCCAGAAGTTTTATGAAACCGTCCGCATCGCTCTGATCAAAAACCGTGTCTTTTTCGAAGGTGGCGTATTCGGATTGGTAGAGTGAACGTGGAGATTTCCTACCCACCACCTGACAGGAACCCTTGTATAATTTGAGCCGCGCCCTGCCCCACACGTTTTCCTGGGCCGCGTCCATGGTATCCTGGAGCAACCGCATTTCCGGTGAAAACCAGAAGCCATTGTAGATCAAACTTGCATATCTGGGAATGAGACCGTCGCGTAGGTGCAGTACCTCTCGATCCATGGTGATGGACTCCACCGCCTGGTGCGCCATCCTCAGGATGGTTCCTCCTGGAGTTTCATAAACCCCCCTTGACTTCATCCCCACGAAACGATTCTCAACAAGATCCACCCTGCCAATACCGTTGGCTCCTCCCAAGTCGTTGAGCCGGGTAAGTAAATCGGCGCATCCCAAACGGTCCCCGTCCACTGCCACAGGATTGCCCTGTTCAAAGTCGATCTCAACATAAGCGGGTGTATCCGGGGCATCTTCCGGGGCTACCGTCATGGTGAACATTTCCGGGTCCGGCTCACTCCAGGGATCTTCGAGCACCCCACCTTCATATGACAGATGGAGGAGATTGCCGTCTATGCTGTAAGGTTTTTCCGGGGTCACCGGTACCGGGATCCCGTGGGTCTCAGCGAATCCCAGCAAGTCCTGGCGGGACTTTAACTGCCATTGCCGCCAGGGTGCGATGATTTTGAGATCTGGGCTCAGCGCGGTGTAGCTGAGTTCGAACCTGACCTGGTCGTTGCCCTTGCCAGTAGCTCCATGACTCACCGCATCAGCGCTTTCGGCGGCAGCCACGGCTACCTGTCTTTTAGCAATGAGAGGACGAGCGAGAGAGGTACCCATTAAATAGTGTCCTTCGTAGATGGCATTGGCTCTGAAGGCCGGAAAGACATAATCCCGAACGAATTCCTCCCGCAAGTCCTCGATAACGACCTTGCTGGCTCCCGTATCCAGGGCCTTTTGTCGGACGGTTTCAAGATCATCCCCCTGCCCCAAATCAGCGGCAAAGGCAATCACCTCGCAGTTATACTCTTCCAAGAGCCATTTGAGAATGATGGAGGTGTCCAGGCCCCCCGAATAGGCCAATACTACCTTTTGCACATTTTTTGACAATTCTTCTTCCTCCCGCAACAATAATACCTTGTCGATTCGTCAACGAAAGAACGGCTTCAACGATTTGAACGACTTTAACGATTTAATGATTATCCTCCCAACAGCCAATCCAAAAGGGCACGTTGGAGGTGCATGCGGTTTTCGGCCTGGTCAAATATCACCGAGTGCGGACCATCCATCACTTCATCAGTGATTTCCTCGCCCCGATGTGCCGGCAGACAGTGCATGACCACCACGTCTGATTTCGCCTCCCGCACCAGGGCTGCATTAATTTGGTAATCTTGAAAAGCGGTCAACCGCTCCTGCCGTTCCTCCTCCTGCCCCATACTGGTCCAGACGTCGGTATTGATAACGTCTGCATTTCGTACGGCCTGCAGGGGATCGTGACTAAATTGAATCCGATCTCCGGCCAATTCCTGCCCCCGTCGCAAGATCTCCTTTTTGGGCTCATATCCAGCTGGACAGGCCAAGAATAGTTGGAATTTCAGGCGCGCAGCGGCATTAATCCACGAGTGGGCCACGTTGTTACCGTCACCCACCCAGGCCACTTGCAGCGATTGAAGATCGGTTTTTTTCTCTCTGATGGTCAGTATATCGCCCAAGACCTGACAGGGATGATAGAGGTCGGTAAGGCCGTTAATAATGGAAATTTCAGCGTATCGTGCCAGTTCCTGGAGATTGTCATCATCATAGGTGCGAACAACAAGACCATCAATGTAACGGGAAAGCACCAGAGCAGTGTCCTGCAGAGACTCGTCCCGAGAGAGTTGAGTTTCCTTGGAACTCATAAAAACTACCTGGCCGCCCAGTTGATACATTGCTACCTCAAAAGAGACTCTGGTGCGGGTGGATGGCTTATCAAAAAGAAGCCCCAGGGTTTTTCCAGCAAGGGTTGGTTTCAGTTTGCCCTTTTTCCACGTCTCTTTCAGGACTGATGCCCGTGCCAACAAAGCATCAATCTCTTCGACGCTCAAGTCCAAGATGGTTATAAGATCTTTTTTCATGACTGTTTGTTCCAGCTCGCAAAGCGTACAGCGTTTGGCCCGGATATTTCATGAATCACTTGCTGCTACCACGAAACTGGGAACCCGCTTGCGGGACTGAGCGGAGCGCAGCGAGCGCGAATTATATGGGCGTCCTTCCGGGCGTCCTCGGGTGTCGACTCCTGCGACGTACCGTTCAGGTACGGAAACCAATCCCGCGGTACCGCGGGACGAGTTGCCAGGTGGCACACCCATCTTCGTGGTCTCGCGACAGCAATTCATGAAATGTCCGGACTAGGCTCCAAGCTATCCGGAGTTTTTATATCTGGGCGAAGACCGCGTCCAGGGTCTCGATCAACCGGTCCACTTCCTCGGATGTCACTGTCAATGGCGGTAGAAAACGAAGGACTTTCTCGGCAGTGCAGTTGATCAGAACACCCTGTTCCTGACATCGGCTTACAATCTCACCACCGGGAAAATCCAGTTCCATGCCAAGTATAAGGCCACGGCCTCGCACTTCTCGAACAAAAGAATACTTTTCATGCAGGGAAAGCAACTGGTCTTTAAAGTAGTCTCCCACAACCTGGACCCTGTCCAAAAAACTCTGCCGGCTGATTTGCCGGAGAACTTCAATTGCCACCGCCGTGACCAGGGGGGTACCCCCAAAAGTGCTGGCATGGCTACCGGGAGTGAATGCTTCCGCCACTTCACAGCTGGCAAGCATGGCTCCTATGGGGATCCCATTTGCCAGGGCTTTGGCCAGAGTCATTATGTCCGGGGCCACACCCTCATGCTGGTGGGAAAAAAGCTTTCCGGTTCTCCCCATTCCCACCTGAATCTCGTCGTAGATAAGAAGTAAATTGTGCTTTGAGCAGAGCTCCCGCAGACCAGCCAGGTAATTTGCCCTCGGTACGCGAACTCCGCCTTCTCCCTGAATGGGCTCCACCAGAACCGCACATATGGTTTCGTCAATCGCCTCGGCCACCGCATCCAACTCATCGAAGTCCACATAGTGAAAGCCATCCACCAAGGGTTCAAAACCCTCCTGCACCTTGTACTGCCCGGTGGCGGAGAGGGTGGCCATGGTGCGCCCGTGAAATGAATCCTTCATGGTAATAATACCGTAGCGCCCGGGGCCATACTGTTTCCGCGAGTACTTGCGCGCCAGCTTGATGGCTGCTTCGTTGGCCTCGGCACCGCTGTTGCCAAAAAAAACCTTGTCGGCGAAGCAAACGCTGGTTAGATCAGCGGCCAACTTCGCCTGGGGCTCTGTGTAGTATAGGTTCGAAACATGCACCAACTGCTGAGCTTGCTCATACAAAATCCTAGCAAGCTCGGGGGGGCAGTGGCCCAGATTGCAAACCGCGATCCCGGCCACGAAATCCAGATACTGGCGGCCTTCCTGATCCCACAGGTTGCAGCCACTGCCGCTGAGAATCGCCAGATTGAATCGATTGTAAGTCTGGCAAATGTGAGCCCGAGATTCTTGCATTAGTTCTTGTGTGTCCATGAATTCCTTCGAGTCGTTAATTAGTTAATTAGAGAATTGGAAAATTAGTCAAGCCGTTAAAATCGTTAAAGCAAGGCTGATCCGTGCCTCCAACCTCAAGCGCAGCGCTCCTCCGGCCTCCAACCGCAAAGCGCTCTGCGCTATGCGCTTTGCTCCATACCAACGACCTCAGTGCCAATGCCTCGATCCATAAAGATCTCGAGAAGTACGGCATGTTCTACCCTGCCGTCAATTATGTGAGCCTTGTCCACCCCTTCGTTCACAGCCTCAATGGCATATTTCACTTTGGGAATCATGCCTCCAGTAAGGATTCCCTCCCCAATAAGCTCGGCTGCCTGAGTTGTGTTTAAACTTGAAATGAGGTTGCCGTCAGAATCCAACACTCCCGGAACATCGGTGAGCAAGATCAGCTTGGTAGCATTGAGGGCCGGGGCCAGCTTTCCGGCGACAAGGTCGGCATTGATGTTGTAAGTCTCGCCTTGAGCCCCCACACCCACCGGAGCGATCACCGGGATGAACCGGCTCGCCTCCAAGGTCTGGATTACTTCAGCTTGAATTCTCTCCACCTTACCTACCATTCCCAAATCGATAAGCTCGGGGGGCTTATCCCCCTCCTGATCACTATAGAGCTCTAGCTTGCTGGCCTGGATCAAACGGCCGTCTTTACCGCTGAGTCCAACGGCCTGGCCCCCGTGCTGGTTGATAAGAGCCACAATCTCTTTATTGACCTTGCCAACCAGCACCATTTCCACCACGTCCATGGTTTCCCGGTCGGTGACTCTCATGCCCTCACGAAAGTCAGATTTCTTTCCTATCCGCTCCAGGGTTTGCCCTATCTGCGGTCCGCCGCCGTGCACCACCACCGGATTGATACCAACGTATTTGAGCAAAACAATGTCCTGGGCGAAACTGTCCTTGAGGCGCTCGTCCACCATGGC
>JBFFBS010000044.1:0-20336 GCA_041560295.1 Syntrophobacteria bacterium
ATTGAGGTATTGAGGAATTCAGGAATTCGAGGCTTTAGGAAACAAAGCACGATAATTAGAATTTCTAAAAAGCATTGTGTAATCCCTAAATCTCTCAATTCCCGAATTCCTTAATTGTAGGTTGCATGGCTTGCATTGTGGATAGGGATCGGATATTGTTAAATGCTTGAGAGAAGATTCACAATAAACATGGAGTAGAGAGATTTTCTTCTGGGATCAGAGGATGCAACATGGAAAACAAGTTGAAGGAGTTTACCCGGGAAGAACTTGCCAAGTACAACGGTAAAGAGGGACAGCCTGTGTACGTTGCCTACGATGGTAAAGTATATGATGTCTCCGAAAGCAAATTGTGGAAAACAGGCGCCCACATGATGCGGCATGAATCGGGAGAGGATCTGACCGCAGATATTGGGGGAGCACCGCATGATACCGAGGTTCTGGAAAGATTCCCCCAGGTCGGCATTCTAAAGCCCGAAAAGGACCCCATGGATGAACACGTTCCCGACGTGCTCTTGGCGGTGTTTCGTATAATCCCCATGTTGCGTCGGCATCCCCACCCCATGACCGTCCACTTCCCCATTGCTTTTATGATGCTCTTTCCGGTTTTAAACATTCTTTACCTGGTAACCGGGAATGAAAGTTTTGAGATCTCCTCATTTCATGTGCTCTTTGCTGGTCTTGTGTTTACCCCGGTAGCACTGATAACCGGGCCATACAACTGGTGGATCAATTACGCTGGAAAGTGGTCAAAGATAATCGCAATTAAAATGTTCGGTTCTCTTATCCTGATCACTCTGATTCTAGCCATTTTCATGTGGAAGATATTGGTACCTGAAATTATGTTGCAGCCGAGCGGGGCCAGGATTATCTACATCATACTCAGCCTCACACTCGTGCCAATAATAACAGTACTCGGCTGGTTTGGTGCCAAGATGACCTTTCCCCATTGAGGTTTCAGTGTTCAGGTTTCGGCTTTTATCTTTCTTTTTCCTGACACCCGACATCTCAAACGCTGTGATTTGATGCTTGGAGTTTGGTTTTTTGAATGCTCCATCGCTAGCCGGCGACCAGACTTGGATTCTTTACTTTCTCAGTAAAGCGAACAGAGGTATTAAGACAAAAGCCCATATGAATGTGCAATCGTCAGTCAAATCGGAACAATTGAGGCTCTTCCTAGCACTCTCTAGAACTCCCCATCTGCTGATTGATCTTTCAACTCCAATGGCGGTAGCGCTCTTGTGTCTGGGGAGATTTCCACCCCTCTCGACCATCATACTCGGCCTCATTACCGTTTTTGCTGGATATGCATGCATCTACGCCTTGAATGATGTGACCGATTTTAAGTTGGATCAAGAAAGGATGAAAGACCTTCCCAGAGAAGAGACCTGCTTCGATCTCGACTGCATTTTTGTTCGTCACCCGCTGGCTCAAGGGCTCATTCCAATCGCTGGCGGTATTGTCTGGACTGCTATGTGGGGAATTATCGCCTTGGTGGGGGCCGCACTCTTAAATCCAGTGTGTGCGGTTATATTTATTATTGGTGCTATCTTGGAAGTTTTTTACTGCAAGCTCTACAGCTTCAGTCAGTGGAAAATACTTATCGCCGCTACGGTAAAAAATCTTGGAGCACTGGCTGCCATCTATGCGGTAAATCCAGACCCACCGCTCGAGTTTATGATCATGGTTTTTGTTTGGATTGGACTGTGGGAAGTAGGGGGACAGAACATCCCCAACGACCTCGTGGACATGCATGAAGACGAGAGGCTCGGAGGCAAAACCATTCCTGTGGTCTACGGCTCGAGCATTTCGGTGGTCGTCATTATGATCACTTTGATTGCAAGCTTCGTTCTTGGTCTCGGTCTGGTATTTTTTTCCCCCCTCTTATTGAAGGGGGTATATCTCCTCGGTGCAATTCTTTCCGGCCTGTTCTTCCTCTTGCATCCGCTCAGGAAGTTTCTAGCAGAAAAGGATACCAGCAAAGCAATAAATCTCTTTAACCAAGCTAGCCTCTATCCTGTGGGGATTCTCTTGACGATCGTATTTTGTATCTTGGTTCAATATATATAACTATAACCTCGCCAGACCGGTGACCAAAGTTTCTTGGAGTGATGGAGTTGTGGAGTAATGGAGTAATGGGATCTTGAAACTATCCCCGCCCAGAGACCTTACCAATACTCCAACGCTCCAGTACTCCATAGTTTCAGCTCCCTCTCATGCACAGAATCTTCACTTCGGGCATTCAACATCTGCTTGTAATGATAGAAACATCACCAGCGACCATACAACATGGAGTCGCTGCTTCTTGTTCCGGTGGCTACTTATGTTTTCTCTTTCATGTTGAGACGCAAAGGAGTTGGGCATGAATTTCGAAAGCTTTTTGGGAAATATTTACTTCGGCTCTATGGATATGGAGCGGTTCCATTCCTTCCAGGATCTAGAAAAAGATGAAAAAACAAGGGAGATCGTCAGCAAATATCTTGAAGTCACAAAGAAATATCCACCCTCCTATTTGGAACAACAGGGAACCATCCCGGCAGAGTTGTTGGAAGTGTTGAAGAAGATCGGCTTTTTCGGACTCAACATCTCCGAAAACTACGGTGGAGTTGGCTTGAGTCTCAGGCAGTACTTGCAGGTGGTAGCAGAGATAGCCGGCAAGGATTTGGCCCTGGCCCTTATCTCTTTGGCGCATCTTTCCATTGGTTGCAAAGGTATTGTGCTATTCGGCAATGAGGCGCAAAAGGAAAAATATCTCGTTCCGGCGGCATCCGGCGAGATGATTTTTTCGTATGCCCTCACTGAACCAAAAATAGGCTCCGATGCCAAGCATATCGAGAGTATAGCCGTTCTCTCGGAAGATGGTAAACACTACATTTTGAATGGGCAAAAAACATACATTACCAACGCAAACTACGCTGGTGGTCTTACGGTTTTTGCCCAGCTTGATTCGGAAAAACCAGGTTTCATGGGTTCTTTCATCGTAGAGACCACGTGGGACGGAGTGAAAATTGGCAAAGATATGCCCAAGATGGGACTCACGGCAAGTTCTACGGCAGCCATTCAATTCAAGGATGTCAGGGTACCAGTGGAAAATCTCTTGGGTCAGCCGGGCGACGGGTTCAAGATTGCCATGAGTATCCTTAATTACGGTAGACTAGCTCTGGGGGCAGGATCTGTTGGTGCCATGAACCAGTCGCTGCGGGACATGCAAAGACAGTCTGCACGCCGGAGACAGTTCGGAGTGGAGATCAATAGCTTTGAACTCATTCAAGAAAAGATGGTGCAGGCTAGAGTTAACAGTTACGTGGCCTCAGCCATGACAGCTTTCACAGCTGGAATGCTGGAGGATCACCCTCACGCCCGGATTGCCATTGAGAGCTCCCACTGCAAATTATTCGGCACCACTAGGGCGTGGAATACAATTTACGATGCCCTCCAAGTAGCAGGAGGTTCTGGGTATCTTGCCACCCAGCCCTATGAGAAGAGATTGAGAGATTTCAGGGTAACCACCATTTTTGAGGGAACCACAGAGATCCACTCCATTTATCCCCCCCTGTTCGTCTTGCGCACTCTCAACAAACACATGAAAGCAGTCCATCCCTCCACCACTTCCAGATTGCTGTTTCTGCTCAAGGGTCTGTTTGGTAGAGCTGATTGGAAACTACGATTCCAGCAAAGAGTCATGAACCGTGCGGCCCGCCTTGCCAAAGCAAATGGACGCAGTGTACGCTGGTTGTTGCACGCTGGCCTCTTGCTCTATGGCAAAAAGATCCAAAGTAAACAGTTTTTCTTGCGTCGGATTACCGATCTCAGTCTACATCTCTATGGACTTGTCGCCGTTTTGGCCAAAATAGATGGAGCCCAAAAAATGGGGCGGGATATCTCAGAGGATCTCAGAATACTAGCCTATTTTCTGGAGGTTGCGCGGCAAGCGAGAAAACGTGACAAACGTTTGTTCAGATCCAGAAAGGAAGCTCTTCACAAGAATGTTGTCAAGAGTATCATTTCCTGATTTTCGGACCTAGCCCCGATGTTTCATGAATGGCCTGCTCCGACCGCGAAACTGGGAACCCGCTTGCGGGACTGAGCGGAGCGTAGCGAGCGCGAATTATATGACCGTCCGTCCGCGTGTCCTCGGGTGTCGGACCCTGCGACGTACTGTTCAAGTACGCCTCGGATCCAACCCCCTGCGATTACCCGGTAGCACAGCCATCTCCGCGGTCTCGCGACAGCAGTTCATAAAACATCCGGGCTAACCAAACCTTGACCGCGGTCTGACTGTGACTTACTATTAAAACATATTTCTCAAGAGTCTTGAGAAAAACTCATCCAAGAACTATTCAGGATGTCTCCCACATTTTTCGTCATCCCCATGACGCGGGGGGCGCCCAGAAAAAAATTGATTCCCAGCATCGACAAGGAGAATAACATGCAAGAACGTGATGGCTTGGTCACAATGAAAGGTAACCCGATTACCCTTATGGGTACCGAGCTACAAGTTGGAGATGGGGCTCCTGACTTTGTGGCCATAGACAATGATCTGAATCCGGTAAGCTTTGACTCATTCCGCGGCAAGATCTGCATCATTTCCTCCGTGCCATCTCTCGACACTCCGGTGTGTGACATGGAGACACGGAGATTCAATGATGAAGCAGGTCGCTTGGGCGACGATGTGGCACTCCTCACCATTAGCATGGATCTTCCCTTTGCTCAAAAAAGGTGGTGCGGGGCTGCCGGAGTTGACAGGGTCCAAACGCTCTCTGACCACCGGGACGCTGCTTTTGGGCAAGCATATGGCGTACTAATCAAGGGTCTCCGCTTACTGGCGAGGGCAGTGTTTGTGGTAGATAAGGAAGGAACCATACGGTATATAGAACTGGTAAAAGAGATTGCCAGTGAGCCGGACTATGATGCTGTACTGACAGCAGTAAAAGAACTTGTCTGAGAAAAACCGCACCGTCGGGAAAAGAGACGCAGCATCTTTCGTTGATCCATATTGTTTATTCTTAGCAAACCTGATCCTCAGGACCAGGTCTGAGTTGAATTGCTCTGCCGGTAAAGTTTGCGAGCTGTTTTGGAGTACTGGAGTTTTGGAGTATTGGAGTGTTGGAAAAAGCCAAAGTCCAAATTTCAACTTGAATTAGTTCTTTCATTACTCCACCACTCCATTACTCCATTAGACATACGCATGCAGGAAAAACGTCAAAAGCCCCTTTTGGGGGCAGCTCAAAGTCGGGTCCTCGCGGCCCGGATTCTTTACTCACTTTTTTTGTATGAATCCTTACAAAAACACCAGGGAGAAGGGAATCATGCGACTCTTACCTTTTGTGGTCTTACTAATTCTGTTCTTTCCCTCACAATTTAAGGCGGCGGAATTGAGCGATGCCAGTTCTGAATGTCTAGAATGCCACGAGAGTATAGCACCAGGGATGGTTGCTGGTTGGAAAAATAGCCGCCATGCCAGAGTGAGTCCTCTTGAAGGTCTGAAAAAACCCGAACTGGAAAGAAGGGTCTCAGCGAAGTGGGTTCCAAGTGACCTGGCGCAAAGTGTAGTCGGCTGCGCTGAGTGTCACACCCTGAACCCGGAAAAACACAGCGACACCTTCGAACACAACGGCTATCAGGTGCATATTGTTGTCACCCCTGAAGACTGTGCCACCTGCCATCCAGTTGAAGAGAGGCAATATGGGCAAAATCTCATGTCTCATGCCTATGGGAACCTGATGAATAACTTTCTTTACCAGGATCTAATGCGGACGATCAACGGGGTGCAGTTTTTCGATGACGGCCACATACGTATTAAGCCTGCAAGCCCAGAGACAAGCAATGATTCCTGTCTTTCGTGTCATGGCACCATAGTGGAGGTGAAAGGATTTGATGAGCGCGACACCGAGATGGGGGAAATGGAGTTTCCAGTTCTGAGTGGCTGGCCCAATGCGGGTGTTGGCCGCATCAACCCCGATGGCAGCAGAGGCTCATGTTCCTCCTGTCATACCTGGCATCGATTCTCCATTGAGGTGGCCAGAAAACCTCATACCTGTTCCCAGTGCCATAAGGGCCCAGATGTTCCCATATATAAGATATATCAGGTCAGCAAACACGGAAATATCTATTCATCCATCGGCAAGAAGTGGAACTTCGAGGAAGTTCCCTGGACCGTGGGCGAAGACTTCACTGCACCTACCTGTGCCACCTGCCATGTCAGCCTGGTTGTCACTCCGGAGGGTGATGTAGTAGCGGAGAGGACTCATCAAATGAACAATCGCCTCCCCTGGAGGATGTTTGGTCTGATTTATGCCCACGCCCACCCCAAATCTCCTGACACCACTGTGATCAAGAACAAAAGCGGTCTTCCTCTTCCCACTGATCTCAATGGGGAGCCCGCCTCCACCTACTTGATCGATAACAACGAACAACAAAAGCGGCGTAAAATTTTGCAAAAAGTTTGTCTCACCTGCCATAGCCAGCAGTGGGTGGATGGTCACTGGACCCGATTTGAAAATAACATTAGAACCACCAATGAGATGACTGTGACCGCCACCGAGTTGATGCTCAAGGCTTGGGAAGCAGGAGCGGCCAAGGGGCTGGGTCAGAACGACTCGATCTTTAATGAGGCCATCGAAAAGAAATGGATGGAGCAGTGGTTGTTTTTTGCCAACTCGACCCGGATGTCGTCAGCCATGCTTGGTACCGACTACGGTGTATTTGACAATGGTCGATGGTATATGGCGAAAAGCATACAGGAAATATATGACTGGTTGAGGATGATGCTCGCTGTGAACAGCGAGACATCACGAGGTGCAAAGTAACAAATAAGGTTTCAGTGTTCAGGTTTCAGCTTCTATGTCTCTTTTTTCTGACACCTGAAATCTGAGTTATAGTGCTTGGATTTTGGGATTTCATAGACTTCATCACCCCACTACTCCAGATTAAGTGTGCAGCTCGCTACTGACCTTGTCGCGGAGTCGTGGTTGGCAATGTAGATTTCAAATGAACCAAACAGACAAGGAGGATTGGTAATGGCTGAGCAGTTGGAGGTTTACAAGTGTGATGCATGCGGCAACATTGTAGAAGTCTTGCATGGTGGCGGCGGAGAGCTCGTCTGCTGCGGGGAGGCCATGCAACTTTTTATTGAGAACACCGTTGATGCGGCCAAGGAAAAACATGTACCGGTGATCGAGAAAACTGCTGATGGCTTCAAGGTCGCGGTTGGAAGTGTCGCCCATCCTATGGAGGAGAAGCATTACATTGAGTGGATTGAGGTTATAACTGGCGGCAAGACTTATCGCCAGTTCCTGAAACCTGGAGAAGAGCCCGAAGCCACTTTTTGCGTCGACGCTGATCAGGTAACAGCCAGGGAATACTGCAACCTGCACGGTTTGTGGAAGGCGTAAACTCTGGAGTAGAGAATTAAACTCCAGAGGTGGCTGGACAGCAAGAGACAATTTGGAAGTCAGCATTTAAGCCAGAAGGTGCAAAGTGCAGGGTGCAAGGCACAAAGGTGAGTTTCACTTCTCCTTTTCTCCCTGTACCTTGAGCCTTGAGACTTGTACCGGAACTCTACGAGCCCTTGACCTCTGAATGCCGACTGCTTGAGTTAACGCCGAAATGCCTCTCTCTCCTCAAAGGGGGGAGAGGAGATTTTTTTTCTGGCATTGAGTTACCTCCATTATTATCTTTATTTCGTACTGGAAAACCTGGTGCTCAGAGCCAGGTCAGAGTTGAATGGCTTTGCCAGCAGAAGGGTACAAGGTACAAGGCTTAAGGTGCAAGGCTTAAAGAGAGAAAAAGTTTTCTTTTAAAATTTTTCCTTGTGCCCTGCGCCCTGTGCCTTGAGCCGTTCCCTTTGGGATGGCTGAGTTTTCACGCCCCTCATTCTTTCATCGCGTGACAAGAACGATACTTTGTAGCGTGGGAAGATAGCAGGAGAGCTATCAATGAGTTTTGAGTTTAATGCCGACGAAATTCTGGAAATGGCGGAAAAGATTGAACGCAATGGGGCCCGTTTCTACCGCAAAGCAGCTGAGTTGGTAAAAAACGCAGCGATTAGCAAATTGCTTCAAGATCTTGCTGCCTGGGAAGATGGACATGAGAGGGTTTTTGCCACCGTGAGGGCGGATTTGGCTCATCAAGAGCGTGAGTCAAGGGTTTTTGATCCTGAACACGAGACCTCAATGTACTTGCGGGCGATGGCTGACGGGCATGTCTTCGATGCGCGGGTCGATCCTGCCGATACCTTGACAGGCAGTGAGTCAGCAGAAGACATCTTACGAATGGCCATCGGGCAGGAAAAGGACTCCATTGTTTTCTATACGGGCCTGAAGGAGATGATCTCTCAAGCTGCAGGCAGAGAGCGAATTGAAGCAATCATCAAAGAGGAGATGGGTCATATTGGCTTCTTGAATAGAGAGATTGCTGCTTTGAGTTCAAAGGTCAGGTGAAAGGGCGAGCGCATGGAGAAAAATGATGTCACCTTGCTCATTGGTGGAGAGGCAGGACAAGGGCTGGTTACTCTAGGACAGCTCCTTGCCAAGATTCTGGTCCACGCTGGCTACTCTATCCTTGTAACCCAGAGCTACCAGTCACGCATTCGAGGTGGTCACAACACCTTTGCCATCCGGGTTAGCACGGAAGCCGTCGTCGCTCCACGGGAGTCGGTGGACCTCCTGATTGCCATGAATGAAGAAACAGTGACTCTTCATGAAGCAGAAGTTGCTGATGGTGGGCTCATTGTTGCAGATGAGGCCCATGGTACTGATACTGATGGTTGTCTGCAGGTCCCGTACCAGCAGTTGGCAGAGACAAGATTGGCCAATGTGGTGGCGCTAGGCGTCGTGAGTGTTCTGCTCGGTCTTGATCAAGCGTTGGTGGCCAGAACCTTAAATGATTTTTTTGGCAAAAAAGACCATGAGATGGCTGAGAAGAACAGACAGATATTGACCACCGCTCTTGACTGGTGTGGCCAACAACCTGTTACTTTTGAAAAACTCCCCCCCGTGGCTAAACCAATCCAGCGCATGCTGATGAATGGCAATGAGGCCATCGCCATGGGCGCACTCTCCGCGGGGGTGAAATTTTGTTCCTTTTATCCCATGACTCCAGCAACATCCATCGCACTCAATCTGACAGCTCAGGCCGGTCGCATGGGTATGGTGGTAGAACAGGCCGAGGATGAGATTGCTGCCATTAATATGGCCATTGGAGCCTCCTTTGCAGGTGTGCCGTCCATTGTGCCCACGTCCGGTGGAGGTTTTGCCCTCATGACTGAAGGGGTTAGCCTTGCCGGCATGACCGAGACGCCAGTTTTGATTGTGGTGGCACAGAGGCCGGGGCCGGCTACTGGACTTCCGACTCGCACGGAGCAGGCAGACTTGGAACTCGTTTTGTACGCCGGTCACGGAGAATTTCCCCGGGCCATCTACAGTCCGGGAACGGTGGAGGAGTGTTTCTGGCTCGCCCGAAAGAGTGTTGATGTGGCTGCCAAATTTCAGAGCCCCGTGTTTCTCCTCACCGACCAGTTTCTCGCAGACTCATCCCGTGCGGTAACACCTTTCGATATTGACAACTTGGAACCGATTGATCCGGGGATAGCTACAGACGCATCATCTTTGCCGTACAATCGCTATGCTATCACTCCAAGCGGTGTTTCGCCTCGACTTCTTCCGGGTATGAGCAAACATCTCGTGGTCGCCGACGGCGATGAGCATTTAGTGGATGGTCATCTTACTGAAGACCTCAAGGTGCGCAACCTCATGGTCGAAAAGCGACTAAGGAAAGAGCAAGGGATTATGGCTGAGGTAGTTCCTCCTGAATTCCAGGGTGACGAGAGTCCAGACTTACTTCTGGTTACCTGGGGTTCGAGCAAAGGTTCGGTTATGGAGGCGGCCGCGAAACTACGAAACGACTCTACGCGCGTGGGAATCTTGCATTTCTCTCAAGTGTGGCCCCTGGTCCCAGATCAGTTCTTGGGATACCTGGAAAGCGCTGGCGAGGTGGTCTGTGTAGAGGGCAATGTCTACGGACAACTGGCGCGGTTGATCAGACGGGAAACTGGTTTTGGTGTTCACAGAAGGGTGCTCCGTTATGATGGTCTACCGATAACGCCGGAGTACGTATTGCGCGAACTAGGGCGGGCATAAATGCTCATGACAGGAGAACGAAAATCCCACCTTGGATGTGAGATGTGAGATTTGGGATGTGGGATGAGGACCCTTGAATGGGTAGGCACCTCATATCCCACATCACATATCCCACATCGGAGATTTGAATGTTCATTCGGGCATATGGATTGAGGATAAATTATGGTAAGCATTGAAGATTATGGGCAATATGAAACGGCCTGGTGTCCTGGTTGCGGTAATTTCTCCATTCTGGAGGCGGTCAAGCAAGGGTTGGTGGATAGCGGAATTGCGCCACATGAGGTTCTGGTGGTATCTGGCATCGGGCAGGCTGCAAAAGCACCCCACTACCTTAATGCCAACGTTTTTAATGGACTGCACGGCCGAGCTCTGCCAGTGGCCACCGGAGCCAAACTGGCAAATCCAGACCTTCGAATCATTGTCGAAAGCGGAGACGGTTGCAACTATGGTGAAGGTGGGAACCACTTTCTTGCTGCCATCCGACGAAACATAGACCTGACATTGATTGTGCACAATAACCAGATCTACGGCCTTACCAAGGGCCAGGCCAGCCCCACATCGGAAGAAGGTTTAATCACAAAAGCGCAACCGGAGGGAGTGGCCTCGCTGCCTTTCAATCCCATTGCGGTTGCCGTAGCCATGCAGGCCAGTTTTGTGGCCCGCGGTTTTTCCGGCAAGATCGATCATTTGGCTGGACTCATCCAGCAAGGTCTGGCCCATGAAGGGTTTGCCCTGATTGATGTTTTGCAGCCTTGTGTTTCCTTCAACAAAGTCAACACGTTCGCCTGGTACAAGAAACGTTGTTACACTTTATCGGATGAGTACGATGCCACCGATTGGCAGACTGCGATGCAGACGGCTGTGGAATGGGGAGATAAGATCCCTCTTGGGATTATTTACCGTAACCAAAGGGCCAGCTTTGAAAAAAGCTTTTCCGTTCTGCAACGAGGCCCATTGGTTGGTCAGGATACGGATCTTGGGGAGCTCAAGAAGATTCTGGAAAAATTCGTTTAGGCAAAGTGCAATTGGCGGAGGCGGGGAAGAAGCTTGCGGGCTCGATGAATGTAAGGAGGGGTTCAGAATGGTAAAGGTTAAGACATTCGCCACAGAATTGAAAATATTCCATACCATGAAAGAATTGTACGACCTGGATGAGAAGGTAAATCAATTCATAAAAGATAACAATATTAATAAGATAGTTTCTGTAAGCGATACTTGTACTACAGACGATAAAGGTGCCACCATAGGGGTTATTCGAGTAATTGCCTACGAGTAGTTTGATCCCGGGGTTGGATTGATTTGAAGTACCTGGGAGAACAACATAAGGGTACACTAGTTTCCATAGAGGAAGTCCCCATGACAGACGGAAACTGAGAAAGCTACTGTCTAGAGGAGGATCTGATGTACAAACCTTTCAAAGCGATTAAAGTAACCGATACCGTCTACTGGGTAGGGGCAATTGACTGGGGAATCCGTGATTTCCATGGTTATCTCACTGAGCGGGGGACCACCTACAATGCCTTTCTGGTAATGGCAGACAAAATCACCTTGATTGACACGGTCAAGCCACCTTTTCTGCCCGAACTTTTAGCCCGAATCAGTTCGGTGGTGGATCCAAAGGAAATTGACTATATTGTCTCCAATCACGCGGAAATGGATCACTCGGGCTCTCTGGTTGATGTTATAGACGTGGTACAGCCGGAAAAGGTGTTTGCTTCTTCCATGGGCAGTAAAGCACTCAAGGAACACTTTCACCTGGATCGAGAGATTGTGGCGGTCAAAAATGGTGAGAGCCTCAGTCTCGGCGACCTGAGCTTGACCTTCCTCGAGACTCGCATGCTCCACTGGCCCGACAATATGTTCAGTTACCTGCCTGAAGAAAAGTTGCTCTTTTCACAGGATGCCTTCGGCATGCACCTGGCGACGAGTGAGAGATTTGCTGATGAGATCGACGAATCCATCCTGGAGTATGAAGGTGAAAAATATTATGCCAATATTCTGCTCCCTTTTTCTGAGCTGGTGACAAAGCTTCTGGATAAGGTTGGCGAGCTTGGTATTGAAATCGATATTATTGCTTGTGACCATGGCCCCATATGGAGAAAGGATCTCGACAAGATTATCGGCTGGTACTCTAAATGGGCCCAGCAGAAACCTACAAATAAAGCTGTGGTTGTCTTTGACACCATGTGGTTCAGCACCGCTAAAATGGCAGAGGCCGTTGCCGAGGGCTTGCTGGCCGGCGGCGCGCAGCCAAAACTCATGCCGCTCAAATCGAATCACCGAAGTAATGTCGCCACTGAAATTCTGGAGGCAGGAGCAGTTGTGGTAGGCTCTCCAACCCTGAACAACAACATGTATCCAACGGTTGCTGACTTGTTGGTTTATCTGAAAGGATTGAAGCCGAAGAACCTGGTGGGTGCAGCATTCGGCTCTTATGGCTGGAGCGGTGAGGCTGTGGGCCAGGTGCGAGGAATGCTGGAAGAGATGAAGATCGATCTGGTGGACGAAGGCTTGCGGATCAAGTTTGTCCCCGACGGTGATTCCCTGAGCAAGTGCTTTGATCTCGGAATGCGGGTCGCAGAAAAGGTCAAAGCATTGTGTGAGGGTGCATAGTATTAAACCCGAACTTTTAAATATAGGGTGAAAAAGAGGAGGTGAAAGCATGCAAAATTCTTGGAAATGCACGAAGTGTGGGTACACACTGGATACCGATGCACCACCCGAAACCTGCCCATCTTGCAATGAAAAGTGCGAATTTGTCAACGTTACCTGTTACATACCCGACTGTGGCGATACAGGAAGTGATCCAAGACTTGGATCGTGATGCTGTCGCATCACAAATCCGAATATCGAATATCGAAATACTAAACAAATCCGAAATTCTAATTACCAAATGTTCGAAACTTCTTGTCTTGAGAATCTATAAGAGGGTTAATCGTTTTTCGGACAATCTGTTTTGATGGCTTGAAGTTTTTGTTTTGAATTTAGAATTTTGGTCATTTGATATTGTTTCGGATTTCGTGCTTCGGATTTCGGATTTACAATGTATCAAGATGAAAGTCGGAGATACTGCACGGGTGTGCCGGCGACAAACGAAGTGGAGAAGAGGCCAAAAGTGAGCGTGAAAGTACTGGGGATTTATGGAAGTCCGCGCAAGGGCGGCAACACTGATCTACTCCTGGACCGGATTTTGGAAGGAGCACAGGCGGCCGGTGCTGCGGTGGAGTCGATCTATGCACGGAAGCTAAAGATTAGCGGCTGTATTGAGTGTGGAAGCTGTGATGACACGGGAGAGTGCGCAGTTCATGATGACATGGATACAGTGTACCCATTGCTTCAGGAGGCGGATGTCATCTTTCTGGCCTCCCCGAACTTTTTCTATAACGTCACAGCTCAGGTGAAGCTACTGATCGACCGAAGCCAGGCCATGTGGTCCAAGAGGCTGCTGGAAAAGACACCGGAACAGAGGCGATCTTATGACAGCGGCAAAGGCTATTTGATCTGTATAGGAGCAACGAAAGGGAAGAATCTTTTTGTGGGGGTCGAGCTCACGGCAAAATACTTCTTTGATGCTCTGGACATGACTTACGAAGGAGGGATTTTGTTGGATAGAATTGAGGCCAAGGGTGAAATCAAAAAGCACCCGGACGCCCTGGAGCAAGGTTTTAACCTTGGAAAGAGCGCGGTAGAGAGTATGAAAACTTGAAAATGCTCCAGCGAGCGCATTCCCCGTAGCGACACGACTTGAGCGACTCGACCTGAGCTCGTCGACAGGTCTTGCTGCAGGGAGCTTCAACGTTATTTGAGAGTTTGTTTAGGAGCAAGCTCCCTCCGGGCCCTAGGCTGCTTGTGATAAGACTTTTCCTGGTAGGGCAGAACCACCCGACCGACGAAAAGACCTGACATAGATTGTGTAGGTCGGATCGTTCCCGCAGGCAGCGGGGTTGATCCGACAAAAAGAATAGGAGGAAAAAGAAGATGGCAAAAGTTCTCGTGGTTTATGCCACCAGGACCAGTTCGACGAGAGATATTGCCGATCTCGTTGCAGAAGGAATCCGCTTTTCCGGCAATGAGGCAGTGATCGTTGAGGTGAAGGATATTAAGAGCGAGGCCGATTTCGAAGGATATGACGGCTATGTCTTCGGTTCCCCCACTTACCACGGTGAGATGCTGCAGTCCATGAAAACCATGTTGTTTCTGGCGGAAAAGGCGAACCTGGAAGGTAAGGTGGGCGGCGCTTTTGGAGCCCACGGCTGGAGCACCGAGGCCCAGGATCGAATTTACAATACCATGAAAGAAGTCTTCAAGATGGACATGGCCAAAGGCCCCCTTCTGTTGAAATCAGCCTCTCTGGGCGGTGGGGTACAGATGGCCCAAGAGTATGGGAAAGAAATAGGCAGTAAATTGACCCCCTGATCTTAATGTTCAATATGGCGAGTTTCTGCACCCGCGCAAAATGACATTTCATTATACCCTCTTGGCCGGTACGGCCCTCGATAAGCTCAGCCGAGCCGAGAAAGTCCGGTCCTACCAAGTCTCTGACGTGAAAAAGATCTTCTTCTATAATCAAGGGGGGATGCGACTCGTTTTAAATCCATCTCCCTTATTTCTATGGTATTTCTTAGCCTAGGCCTACCAAATTTTCGCACGTATTCCAGACTTCCGTCAGGAAAAATTGGTGTCGCTATATAGACTACCGGCAGACTAATGTTTATTGTTTACCCATTGCATCCATTACCATTTTGGTACGAGGAGAAGTTGTGGAGACCGAGACGTCAGGTACAGGAAGTGGAAAGAATCGTTTGAGTAGGGAGAAGAGTCACTACCTGCTGCAGCATGCCGAAAACCCGGTGGACTGGTATCCCTGGGGGGAAGAGGCATTTGCCAAGGCCAGAAGAGAGGATAAGCCCATATTCCTGTCAATAGGATATTCCACCTGCCACTGGTGTCATGTAATGGCGCACGAGTCTTTTGAAGATGAAGAAGTTGGGCGCATGCTCAATGAATTCTTTGTTGCCATTAAAGTTGACCGGGAAGAGCGGCCAGATGTTGATATGGTGTATATGGCAGTGTGCCAGGCCATTACCCTGAAAGGGGGGTGGCCTCTTTCAGTTTTTATGACGCCTGACGCCAAGCCTTTTTACGCCGGGACCTATTTTCCCAAAACCGGCAAGATGGGGATGCCAGGTTTTCTAGACATGATCGGCCATATAGCCAATGCCTGGGCAAGTGACCGGGGGCCTCTCCTTGAGGCAAGCGAGAAGATTACCAAGGGCATTCAACCGAGACCTTCCAGTGGATCAATTGCTGAGCTGGGTCTAGATACACTGAAAAAGGGCTACGACCAATTAGCACAGGCTTTCGACCCGAAATGGGGCGGTTTCGGTTCAGCCCCAAAATTCCCCACCCCCCACAACCTCACGTTTCTCCTACGTTGGCACAGGAGAAATGGCGAAGCCAACGCCTTACACATGGTGGAGAAGACACTCGATAATATGCGGTATGGTGGCATCTTTGATCATATTGGTTACGGTTTCTGTCGCTACTCAGTTGATGAAAGATGGCTGGTGCCCCATTTCGAGAAGATGCTTTACGATCAGGCCATGTTGACTATGGCGTACACCGAGGCGCACCAGGCAACAGGTGAGGCCCGTCATGGAAAAGTGGCAACTGAGATCCTTACGTACGTTCTGCGTGACATGACTGCTCCGCAGGGGGGGTTTTACACTGCCGAAGATGCTGACAGTGAAGGCGAGGAAGGACTCTTTTATGTTTGGACTCCCAGAGAGATACAAGAGCACCTGGGAAAAGATTTAAGTGACCTTTTCTGCCGCTTTTATGACGTCGGTCCCCATGGCAACTTCGAGGATGGTCGTAGCATTTTACACACCCGTATTCCTCTGGTGAATTTCGCCGCGCAGGAGAATATTGAGGTTGCCGAGCTGCAAAACCTTTTTGAGGAGGCAAGAGAACGTCTCTTCGTGGCGAGGGAAAAACGGGTTCACCCTCTCAAAGATGACAAGATACTCACCTCCTGGAATGGGCTGATGATTGCCGCCATGGCCAAGGCATATCAGGCACTGGGTGATCAGGCCTATGTGGATGCAGCCGCGGGTGCTGCCAGTTTTATCTCGAATAACCTGAAGAAGGATGGACACCGGTTGTTCCGGCGCTACCGCGATGGTGATGTGGCCTACCCTGGCTACCTGGATGATTATTCGAATTTTGTCTGGGGACTCATAGAGCTGTACGAAGCGACTTTCGAAACAAGTTATTTGGAAGAAGCCATCAACCTCAACCATACCATGATCGATCTTTTCTGGGATGAAACCTACGGCGGCTTTTTCTATAGCGGCAAAGACAACGAGGTTTTGATCAAGCAGAGCAAGGAAATTTATGACGGGGCAATCCCTTCGAGCAATTCGGTGGCGGCGTTGAACTTAGTGCGCCTTGGCCATCTAACAGGAGATCGTGATCTAGCGAATAGGGCTGAGCAACTGACCGGGACCTTTGCCAAGCGCATCAAAGCATATCCCTCCGCCTACACTCAGTTCTTGGCAGCACTGGATTTTATAATCGGTCCGAGCCATGAAATAGTAATTGTGGAAAGCCAGAACGGCAAGAGTTCCCAATCAATGGTTGAGGCCATCCACAAGCAATTTGTGCCCAATAAGGTCCTGCTGTTGCGACCGGCCGATGGGCAAAGAGATAGAATTGCTACTCTGGCTCCGTTTACCAAAGAGCTAGAATCTCAGGGAGATAGCCCAGCGGTTCATATCTGCGAGCAACAATCTTGCCAAAAGACGGTAACGGAAGTGGATCAGATTGAGGAGGCTCTCGGTTGAAGTTTGGTATTACGCCTATGCCATTAGCTCGGCATACTGTGGATACTAGATTACGATATGCACTTTTGTTTACTAACCACGGAGACACGGACCCGCCCGCCTCGCCTGAGCGAGAGCGATGGCGGGCAGGCGGCGATCGGGCAAACCGGGAACCCGCCCGAAGGGTGCGACTCCAAGCGAAGCGCGGAGAAGAGATCGCAGCCCTGCGGGCACGATCCAGTAACCGGGTGGCTTCTAGTCAACGGTTGGATCCGGGCTCAAGAGCTTTCGCCGGAGGCGGAGGCTCTTTTCCCTGGCCGTCGTCTCCCGGCCAGGGAAAAAACAACATCCTCAGTGTACTCTGTGCCTCTGTGGTAAATCTTTAATCAGGCTTCCCTAGGCCGCTACAATGCGGCGCAAAGTAGTCAGTCGTTTTGGTGTTTGGTAGAAATTTCAGAGTCTTTTGAAAACAGGAGGAGAAAATTATGCACGACAAGAATGAGCTTTGTGAGAAAATCAGATCAATATACCCAGATATTGGAGAATGCGGAATTGACGTCGATGTGGATTACAATGAAGAGAAGAAGGCTTGGGTTGTGGACTTAAAACACGGAGAGCAGCATCTTGCGACCCACTTGGAACCAGAAGATGCCGACGCCTGCATGGAAGGGAAAGAGTGTGTATACCTGGGTACCCAGGTTGCTCAGCTCGCCGCCAACATAAAGCGACAAACATAGGCTGCTCTTAAAAAAGGGCGGGAATCTTCCCGCCCTCGAATAATTTCTATCTCTGCCAGCTGTATTACCCTCCCCAAGGCATACTGGCATAGCTGTCAGATATTTTGTCGCGGTATTCTTTGAAAAATTTCTCGTGAGCTTTCTCCCAGCGAGCGAGCATTCCAAAAGCCTCACTCTCTGGTCCGTCTGTACTTCTGGCCGCATTTGCGTAAAATTCACTCAGATCTTTCTCTATAAGCCAGGCTGTGTTGAAAACAGTGACATCGGGGACCATGGACCCAATTACGCATTGCTCCAGAAACTCAGACTTAGCCCGGTCGTTAAAGTAATCAGTAGGTTCTAATACAAATTCCTGTACTTCTGCGAGGTCCAACTCTGCACCTTGTTTTAAGTTGTCTAAAATCCGGCTGATGAAGAGGATGTGCTTCTCCTCCTCTTTGATCAGTTGCTTAAAGGCATTCACCGCAGCGCCAATCCCCATTCTTTCCAGGGAGGTCTGAAAAAAACTCATACCGGTTTGTTCCTGGTTAAGCGCATACTCATAGACCTTGATAAGATTTTCTTTCGTCCCCATTTAACTCCCCTCCTATTTGGTAGCTATAGCAAAAATCGTTAGCGAGTATAACTTAATCGCCAGGTCATAGCAACGCTCGTAGTACGGGACGTTCGTGCAGAACGCTCAGAACTTCAAGCTCATATCAACGATACTTGATTCTTGCCAGTGTAGAAGGCAACATTAAGGTTTACCTTCATGCTCTTTTTCTTGAAGTTTTTCCATTCCAGTGGCTGTTATCTCGTACATCTGATCTACTTGGTGCGTGAATCCGGCGTCCAGGAGTCGCCGAACGGTACCTCGCACACGAAAGAGGGGTAGCCCTGTTTTCTGGGCCACATCCTCAAGGGTCATGGGAGTAGTCAAAGTGAGTAGGACTGACACTCCAGTGGAACCTAAAATGTCATCAGATGGTAGGCAAACCATGTTTCGTCCTCAACTAAAGCGCACTATGAAAAAGATACCAGTCCCTGCAATAAGAAGCTTGTCTACATCATTCTGAGGCTAGAAAGCTTAATGGAAAAAAGATACGCATGATCTCAAGTTCAGTCAATACGCAAAGCTACTAGATCAATAGGATTTCTATCAGAGGAGGAATGGAACTGATTGCAACTGTTGATATACCAGGTTGCATCTCTCTTCAAGCATGTTTATATGAGCAGATATGTGCATAATAGTCTGAAGATGGCAATATAAGTAATCTTGGCGATGCAAAAGATGGAGAAGCTTGACAGAGAGTTGAAGGGCCGGGACTTGAAACGGAAAGTCATTGACTTGCTGAAAGCGGACGATTTCGCTGGAGTATTGGAGACCTTCCGTTCCTACACTGCACGGCGGGTGATTAATCCCCTGTTTTCCTGTCTGTGCAGCACAGAGCCGCAGATTAAATGGCGCGCCATCACGGCCCTGGGGGCAGTGGTGGCAAATCTTGCTCAAGACGACATGGAATCGGCCCGGGTGGTGATGCGGCGGATGATATGGAATTTGAACGACGAATCGGGCGGCATTGGTTGGGGAATGCCGGAGACCATGGGTGAGGTCATGGCGCGGCACGAAGGGTTGGCCAGGGAATATGTCAATATTCTCGTATCCTACATTCGTGAAGACGGTAATTTCTTGGAGCACCAACCTCTGCAGCAAGGTGTACTGTGGGGACTGGGCAGGCTGGCCCAGACAAGTCCAGAATTGCTGCAAAATGCAGGAACCCATCTGCAGCCATTTCTGTCATCAGAAGATGCAAAACTGAGGGGATTGGCAGCTTGGACAATAGGTTTGCTTACCGCTGGGCGAGACGCCGCCGGCTTAGAGGTCTTAAAAAGTGACGACACTGAAGTTACACTTTTCCTGAACGGCACAGAGCGTAAATATCTGATAAGCGAACTAGCGAGCAAGGCACTTGATGCAGATGTGTGAGGTGAGATGTGCGATGTGAGATAAAACCTATGTGATCGGGCCTTTTCAATCACACATCACCTGTCTCACATTAAAAAGTTTATGGCCATTTTGGCTGACTCAATATACACACCTTGATGACATTGGAGGTATGAAAATGAAATTGAAAAACTATTTTGAATCTGTTAAAGGTCGCGGCGTGTTGGCTACGGCCGATGCAGATGGCAGGGTGGATGCTGCAATTTACGCCACTCCACATTTCATTGACGATGAGACCATTGCTTTTATCATGCGTGACCGCCTGACCCATAATAACCTGCAATCTAATTCTCATGCAGCGTACCTGTTCATGGAATCAGGGGGAGGCTTTGCAGGAAAAAGACTTTTTCTCACCAAGACCAGAGAAGAGCAGGACAGTGAACTTCTTTATTCACTGCGGAGAAAGAAATATTCTAAAGATGATAAGGAGTCGAAATTTTTAGTTTTTTTTCAAATCGATAAAGTTCTACCACTCATTGGGGCCGGAGACGGTGAATAGGCTGACACTTTTTTGGGTGTCGCAAAATTTCGTATCAGATTCTTGTCAGGGGCAGCAAGAAGTCAGTTGCCTTTGTCTGTGACCTGTGTCAAAATTCCAGTCAGTAAGCCCCTGATAAACAACAGATGATTGAAAAGAAAGGATGTGTTATGGCGG
>JBFFBS010000045.1:0-19880 GCA_041560295.1 Syntrophobacteria bacterium
GGAGGATGTCACTATGGCTAATGGAACTGTCAAGTGGTTTAATGACCACAAAGGCTACGGCTTCATAGAGCAGGAAGATGGCCCGGATGTATTTGTTCACCACTCAGGGATCAACGCAACCGGTTTCAAATCTCTCGATGAGGGCGACAGCGTGACTTTTGATGTGGAGCAGGGCCAAAAAGGTCCAGCTGCCGCGAACGTCACGAAGATTTAGTTGGCGGTAACACGCTTAATAAGGGCATCTCGCCTAAGTAAGGCAAGATGTCCTTTTTATTTTTGTATGTCCTGCCAAAGTCGGGTTAAGCAAGCAAAAATGACCAAATCTAATAAGGAGACCACGATAGGCTGGGTATTTTCTAAAAGATGAATCTTTTAAACGGAGTCACTTATAATTTGCGTGGTCTACGGCTGGGCATAAAGACCCCAAAGCTTCTTGTATTGGGGCTTATTCGGTTTGCCGCCGTCGTCATCATTACCATTCTTGCAGCAAGCCTTATCCTTGTTTACCATGAAAAGATTCTGCATCTCATCTGGGCTGAGCCTGCAAGTCAATGGATTCGTTGGCTGTGGTACGCCCTCTCCTGGTTGCTTTCCTTATTCCTCGTGGGACTGTCGGCCATACTTTCCTATCTTGTCTCTCAAATACTCTTCGGTGTGTTCATCATGGATTACATGTCTCGAGTTACTGAACGCATGATGGTGGGCGAGGAACATGAAGCGGAAAAAGTGCCCGTGTTGCGGCAACTTTCCTATCTTGTCAAACAGGAAATACCGAGAACGACCCTCCCAGTTTTAGTAATCCTTCTACTCATGGTTCTAGGCTGGCTTACACCCTTGGGTCCGGTGCTGGCAATCCTCTCATCAGGAATTGCGGTCATTTTTCTCGCCTGGGACAATACGGATCTTGTTCCTGCAAGAAGGCTTTATCCTTTCAAGCAACGTTTCAGACTTCTGCGGAAGAGCCTCACGTTTCACCTAGGTTTCGGGCTTCTGTTCCTGATTCCTCTGTTGAACATCCTTTTTCTCTCTTTCGCACCAGTGGGCGCCACTATCTACTTTATCGATAAGCATGACAAATAGAGGCCAGAGATCAGCTTTTCGATTTGCTCTCCTGGAAGTTCATATTACATACTTTCATTCACACTTTTGCTAGTGAGAACGAGCCACAATATCTAGGTTTAAACTAAGAAGATGCGGAGTCACATCGGCTCCGCTTTCTTGTTGTGGTTTGTTGCAAAGTATCTCGTTATGAGTCCAGAATAGGTATCCCTTTCTGCATCAGTACTCAAAGAACTGTTCCTCTTCGCTTGCCACTGAGACTCAAGAATACCCTTACAGACGATACGCTTATGCAAAACAACTATCTAATATATCGCGCAAATCAATGGTGTATTCCGAACTCATGTATTTTAGGGTTTTTCTTGTTTCTCATTGGCATGTCTATTGTTTATTCATTTGTGTGTGAGTTATCCCTGATAGGAGCTCAAAAGCCTCCGAACCAGTAAGATTGCAACTATCTAGCCCATCGGAGCGGTTAAGTCCGAAAGCCACCCGATACAAAAATGCACTCGTGAGGCAAGAGGGTTGTCCACTTTAGTAGTGATTCCTGGGGATTGTCCCCCGTATACCGAAGTGCATCCGATGAGGAGATTTTGTGAAAGGCTATAATGTCTTGTCAAAGTTTCACTCCTACCACCCTAGCACTTTGAATATTATTTTAGTCGTGGCCTTCTTCTTCGGTTTTGTTTTCTCCCCTCGAGCAGTGTATTCAGCACAAGTAACATTAGAATGGAAAGCCAGTTCGGGGAATGTTGCGGGCTACAACGTCTACCAAGGCACCGCCAGTAAAGATTACGACGTGACATTGGACATTGGCAACTGGACAAGTGTTACAATCGCAGACCTTGAAGAAGCTGAGGCCTACTACTTCGCGGTTACTGCCTACGACTACGAGGACAATGAGAGCGGCTATTCAAACGAAGTGTGCATTAACTGTGATAGTCAGGGCGCTACCGACAGCAGTGGGGGAGGTGGTGGTGGCGGCTGATTTATAAATACAGCAGCCTACGGGTTCCGTAAGGCAAAATGATTTGTGATAGGAAAAGATTCCTCTTTATGTTGCCATCTAAACTCAGGCTTCTTCAGAGTACTCCCACATTTCGTGTTGAAGCGTCTGGTGGGAGAGTGTGAATTAGGGATGTAATATGAACTTTCCCGTAAAACAAGATAGACGCCAACAGCCAAGAGCTGAATGTAATTTGACCGCCATGATTCACACGGCTTCACGTTCTTTCAATGGATTAATTAGAAATGTAAGCGACAATGGAGTATTTCTCTGTTCTTCTCAGAAATTACTTGCTGGTGAATGCATTCGTATAACTGTCGAACCTACGGACTGTGCTCCACTGGTATTTGACGCTGAAGTAGTTTGGTCTCACATACTCAGGCACAATGAGCCTGGTGGTTTATATGCTATGGGTTGTCGTCTTATTGATGTGTGTCTTATGCAAACCGCAGCTGCACTGACTTAGCCCGGATATTTCATGAATTGCTGTCGCGAGACTGCGAAGATGGGCGTGCCACCTGGCAACTCGTCCCGCGGTACCGCGGGATTGGTTTCCGTACCTGAACGGTACGTCGCAGGGGCCGACACCCGAGGACGCCAGGAAGGACGGCCATATCCGTGGTCGCAGCAGGCAATTCATGAAATATCCGGGCTAGCAGTTAAAGTAACCCTCTTTACTCTATGCCCTATGCTTTTCAAATCCGCAATCCGCAATGTCTCTGACACCTGCCACCTTACTATTGTTTCCAGATAGATGGATCTTCAATGAGACGCTTGAGGTCTGCCACAACCTCGGCACCACTCTGGTAGCGGTCATCTGGCTCTTTAGCCAGAAGTCTCATGACAACTGCGGCCAACGTTGGATGGATTCTGGGGTTGATTTGTTCTAATGGGGTGGGGTCCTCGGTGGTAATCTTTTTGAGGATGGCAGTGATATTAGGGCCGGTGAAGGGCCGCTGTCCGCAGAGCATTTCGTAGAACATGGCCCCTACCGAAAACAAATCCGAGCGCCCGTCCACCTTTTCGAGATCAACTTGCTCTGGAGACATGTAACTGGGCGTGCCCATCATGGCTGCGGTCTGGGTGGCGTCCGAGGAGATCATCTTGGTAATGCCAAAATCCATGATTTTGGGTTTGCGGTCTTCAAGGAGCATGACATTCCCGGGCTTTATGTCCCGATGGACAACGGATTGTTTATGAGCATAATCAAGAGCATTGCAGATGTAGGCAATGATCGCGGTGGCTTGTCGAGGCTTGAGAAGAGTGTCTTTGCTACAAAATCGGCTGAGCTCTTGACCGTCAATAAGTTCCATGGCGATGAAAAGATTGCCACCTTGTTCCACCACGTCATAGATGGTGACAATATTGGGGTGTGAGAGTTGCCCGGCTACCTGGGCCTCCCTCAGCGACCGCTCTTTCAAGTTTGAAAGTTGCTCCGAGCCGAGAGTCTGGTCCAAGCGAATTGTTTTGATAGCCACCGGCCGGCCGATGGTGGGATCCACAGCCTTATAGACAATACCCATGGCGCCTTGGCCCAACTCGCCTTCAATCTGATAGCGACCCACAGTCGTAACTTCCTCTCCAACCAAAAGATCGGAAGTCTCGGCAGCAACGGTCTCAACATCCGCCGGGTGGGGTTCCTCGATTCTGTCGACCGCAATCGCGGCTGCACGCAAGTTGAAAACCTGAAGCACTGGTGCCAGGAAAAGTATAAGAAGAGCAGGGAAAAGCGGCTTGAGCCAGAGATTGTGAGCAGTGAAGCCCCAGTAAGACCCTGCAAGAGCCAGCCCAAACAGAAGGCCGCAAGAAATCCAGAGCATCAATGATCGGCGACCCCCGGCTATCATTCCGAGTGTCAGAGCACTCAGGAGCATGAAGAGGATCTCGGCGACACCGCTGAGTTCTGGCCGGAGGATGAAACGCTCGTCCAGGATATTGGCGACGACAGTGGCGTGTTTTTCCACCCCAGGATATCCAGGCCCGAAGGGAGTAGGCCACAAATCATGAAGTCCGGCGGCAGCTACTCCCACGAGCACGACTTTGTCTTTGAGCATATTGGGTTTTACGTGGGCCTCCATGACCTTCTTGTAAGAGAGGTAGGGAAAACTTTCCCGGCCGCCGTAATAGTTGAGGCCAACAAGACCACGATCGTCAGTGGGAACCAAACGCTCGCCGATCATGATGCTCTCGCCGCTATTTACTTTAATCTCAGCCCAACTGAGGCCCAGATAGAGCCGACTCAGTTGAATCCCCAGAGAGGGGAAATATTGTTTCTCGAAAGCCACAATAGCTGGGTCGCTTCGTAAGACACCATCCCTGTCTAAATAGGCGTTGACACTTCCTAGTGCGGCTGCAGCCTCAGCCAAAACTTTCGTTGGAGGGAACACACTGCTGCCGTGAAGCAAAGGCAGGGAAGGGAGCCTGTTAACATCGTCAAAGAGAAGATAGGCAGAATGAGCCAAGAGCGCCGGCTTTTCAGAAGGTGCTTCAGCGGTGTCACCCTTAAACTCGAAATAAAAGGGGATAATCGTATTGCCCGCCTTCTTCATGGCCATGGCAAAGAGTAAATCGTTTGAGTAGGAAAGTTCAGTGGTGGGATCCAGGTCGAGCCAGCGAAGGAGGGGAGTAAATTCCGCCTCAAGAGGAATTGGTTGGGCTTGGGTTTTACTGGGTAGAAAGGAAATATCTATGCCAATGGTGCTCGCTCCGGCCTCTTTTAGCCTGTGAACGAGGGCGGCAATCCGTGCTCGAGGCCAGGGCCAGCGGCCGTAATGGCTAATACTTTGATCATCTATGGCAATGATGGTGACGTGGGGATTGGGGGGCACAGGACCGCGCAATCGAAAGAAGAGATCACGGATTTGAAGGTGGGTATTTTCGAGTGGATCGAATGAAGCGACGTGAACAGAGGCGAAAATCAAGAAGAATGCAGCAGCAATGATGAGAGCTTTTCGATAACCCATTATTCGCCGTAGAGGTCTCGGTCGCGCGCTTCATTCCAGCGAACCCACGCCTCTCTCCTTGCTGCAGCAAGATCGAAAGCGGAGATCGCGCTTCTTCCTTCCCGGCCGAGAGTTACCTGTTGGTATTGTCCGAGGAGCAACTGCTCCCACTCTTCACGGGTTATTCTGGTTGGACCAGGTACGCGAGTTGGCTCCTTTAACTTCGGAATTTTCTGTCCAGGGGCGAGATCGCCGGCGAACGGATTGTAAACCTGAACATTTCCAGAATGAACGCGAACTCGCGTCTGCTGGCTGGGATCAACGAGAAGATCGTACACTGTGCCTTGCACAGCGGTGATGGCAGTGGGTGTTTCCACCTGATACTTGGAACCAAATCCCAACAACCGCGTAACCCTTGTCCACATCTTACCGACGGATAGGGCGAAGCGGTACTTTTCCTTCTGGCGCCTGCGCTCCACCTCTTTTAACTCCAGGGTGGTATTGGCAGCCAACCTGAGGACGCTACGATTGTCAAGAACCAATTCCAAGCGTCCCTGTTCGAGAACCCGAACTCTGTCCCCGGCCTTGAGGATGGCGTTGACCTGGAGCCTCTGCCAACTATTGGTTCCAGCACCCATCATTTGCACCTCACCTTCAACCAAGGTGACCACAGCTTGAGAGGCGGCCGCAGCCATCTTCTTGGTCTCGGGGGGTGGTGCAGAAGGAGTCGGTTCACCCCGTTTACCTGTTACCGTCGAAGGTTTGCCTTTGGGAAGATATACAGTCTGGCCGACCTGGATGAGATTAAGATCCTTAATGTGGGGATTGAGACTCTTAATCTGATTAACTATTTCTTGGTTGTAAGTATGGAGGTGTTTGAAGGCCAGGTAGCTTATACTGTCACCTGGCCTCACTTTGACAGAGGTGACAGGGTCAGAGGCGGCAACCAAAAAAGTGGCAGCCAACAATATCAGCAGGACGGTGAGAGGGCGGAGCCCAGAAAAGCTGGAATTATTCCACATGCGTTGAGGCATCCAAAATAGGTGAACTGCTTCTCGGTCTGCCTATCAAGTCCTTTTTAGCAGAACTTCTGTAAGGTTGCAACCTTAGGAAACCGCATAGCGCAAGGCGCATAGCGCATAGCGTACAAATATGGGGAACTTTGACATTGACAGTTTTTTGCTTTGCGCTAAGCGCTAAGCGCCATGCGCTATGCTCTATGCGATATAACCTAAGCCCGAGGACCAGGCTTTCCAGGACTACATGAATAAGTAAAACTTGATTTAACCTGGTTAACTCAATACATTGTACCCATTCCGGCATGGTAAGCACGTATAACGATACTGTTCAACAGTCTCAAAAAAGACAATAATCGTCATGCCGGACGAGTCCGCCTACGGCGGATGAGATCCGGCATCCAGGTTAACAGGGTTGCGTATGGATTCCGGAATGACGGAGCAGATGATTTCACCACTAGTTGATTGTTCAACAACCCGTAATTGATTTGAAGCTAACGAAACAGAACTGTCATGGTTAAGACTAACCAACAAGAGCAGATACAACCAGGACCAAGATGTATGGTGATCGCGGGAACCCATTCCGGAGTGGGCAAGACCACGGTTTCCCTAGGTTTAATGGCTGCATTTCAGAAGAGAGGACTCACGGTGCAAAGCTTCAAGGTTGGTCCTGATTTCATTGACCCGGGGCACCATACCAGACTGCTTGGAGTGCCAAGCCGTAACCTAGATGGCTGGATGCTTTCAAAAGAATATAATCGGGCAACGTTTTGCCGGTCCATGCAAGGTAAGGACTTTGGTATCGTGGAAGGGGTAATGGGCCTTTTCGATGGCTATGATGGGCGGTCAGAAGCTGGATCCACCGCCCAAATGGCCAAGTGGTTGAACGCTCCGGTAATTTTAGTTGTAGATGCCAGCAGTATGGCACGGAGTATTGCCGCCCTGGTCCATGGCTTTAAAACGTATGAGCGGGATCTGCGGTTGGGAGCGGTGATCGCCAACAAGGTAGGAAGTGACAGCCATGCTGGGTTTCTGGCCGAGGCCATGGAATCGGTTCCTGATGTTGCTTTTTTAGGAGGATTGCCCCGCACTGAGGAGGTGACAATTCCCGAACGACATCTGGGGTTGGTCACCTCAGATGAAGAGCCTTATCCTGCTGATCTTTTCAACAAACTGGTCGCACTGGTGGAAGAACACCTCGATATGAGTAAGCTCTTGGAGATGGAGGCCACCGTGGTGGGTGATGAGGTTCTACCTGGGCCGCCGACTCGCCAAGCCAGGATACGGCTCGGAGTGGCACGGGACGAAGCCTTCTGCTTCTACTACCAGGACAACCTGGACCTGCTCACTCACTTTGGTGCTGAACTCTGTTTTTTTTCTCCGGTTCGGGATTCGAATCTTCCTGCAAATGTTTCGGGCCTGTATCTGGGTGGAGGTTACCCGGAACTCTATGCCAGAAAGCTAGCAGAGAATGAAAGCTTAAGAAGAGAAATTCTGGCGGCAGCTCACAGGGGAATGCCCATATTTGCCGAATGCGGCGGTTTCATGTACCTTGCTAATTCCATTGAGGTGGAGAGAAGGAACTACCCCATGGTGGAGCTTTACCCTTTCAGTACGAGGATGCTCCCTCAACGAAAGGCCCTCGGCTACCGCGAGGTAGTTCTCAAAGAGGATTGTTTGCTGGGGCCAAAGGGACTAAAGGCTCGCGGCCACGAGTTTCATTATTCTGAATTAATCGGGGATCCCGGGGAAGTTCCCGACCTTTTCCAGTTGAGCAGTCGGAAAGGAATCCAAGTCGGCACAGATGGTTTCATGCTTGGCAATACCCTGGCGGGCTACATTCATCTGCACTTCGGCAGTAATCCTGCAATGGCCGCTCATTTCGTGGATAGCTGCAGGGAGTATCAAGAAAAAAATTAGTCATCACGAACAGCTCTCTTTAGTGAAGTGTATAGGGCATAGGGTATGGGGCAGAAATTTTGAATTTCGAATTTCGAATTGCGAATTGCGAATTTCAAAACCATAGGGCAAAGGGTAAACGGTATAAGGTAACTTTTAGAAGGGCGGTAAAAGCAAGAGAGACGATTAAAAGCTTTTAACGACTTAAACGATTTTAACGGGTTGAACGATTTGAACAACGGACTTAGGACACCTGACATCACAGAGCGCGAGGATAGATAATGGTTGAGATCACCAAGGTTGAACCGGCTGAGATTGAATCGTTGAGTTTCAAGATCATCGAGGAAGAGGCAGGGGACCACGGTCTGAACGCTGCCGAGTGGACAGTGGTACGCAGGCTCATTCATACCACTGCCGATTTTGAATTTATACAAAATACCCGCTTTCACCCTCAGGCACTAGAAGCAGGTATTGCTGCCATCAGGAGCGGAGCTGCCATTATTACGGACACGCGCATGGCCCAGGCTGGAATTACCAGGCGACACTTGGCTCAGTTTGGTTGCGAGGTTCACTGTTATATCGATGACCCTGAGGTAGTCACTGTTGCCGAAAGAGATAACAGTACCCGTGCCGCCGCAGCAGTCTCTCAAGCCAAAGAACTCCTGCACGGTGGACTGGCAGTCATTGGCAATGCACCCACCGCGCTGATTGAATTGGTGAGACTTCATGAACAGGGAATACTCCATCCGGCTCTGGTAGTGGGTATGCCTGTGGGCTTTGTACATGCTGCGGAAGCAAAAGAGCTATTGATGGCTTCCGGGCTTGTATACATCAGTGTTGCAGGTCGAAAGGGGGGCAGTGCTGTTGCCGCTGCGACTGTCAATGCTCTTGCTGACCTAGCAGCGAAAAAGAGCAAAGCGCAGAGCGCGTAACGCAAAGCGGATTGATCAATGGCATTCGCACGCTATGCGCTCTGCGTTTGGCGCTCTGCGGCGAACGAAGTGAGCTACAACGGACGACTGACAATAATGATAAGACATGGACTGTAATGCCAACAAGACAATCTCGGACCAAGCGCAGACGCAAAAAAAAATTGCGTGAAGGCTTTACCACCGGAACCGCAGCCGCTGCTGCCACCAAGAGTGCACTTCAGCTCCTGCTGACCGGCTTGCCACTCAAGCCAATCTCAGTGACTCTTCCTGAAGGCAGAGTCCTTAGTGTTCCACTGCGCCGAAGCCTTCTGGACGGAAATACTTCATTATGTTCAGTTGTCAAGGATGCAGGCGATGATCCCGATGTGACCCACGGCGCAGAGATTGGAGTGCGGGTTCGGATCCTGGGGCCAACAAAAGGTAAAACTGAAATTGTGTATAAGGCCGGGGAAGGGGTTGGTGAGGTTACCAAACCAGGACTGCCTGTAAAAGTGGGTGAGCCCGCCATCAATCCGGTGCCCAGGCAAATGATCCAGAGGGCGGTAGAAGAAGTGCTGGACGCTTGTCAGACTGGGAGGGACAAACGAGTTGAGGTTGAAGTCTTTGTCACTGACGGCGAAGATCTGGCCAAAAAGACTCTTAACCCCCGGCTGGGAGTTCTGGGCGGCCTCTCCATCCTGGGCACCAGTGGAATTGTCCGGCCGCTGTCACACCAGGCGTACAAAGAAACCATAGAGGCGGCACTGTCGGTGGCACGAGCTGCGGGAAGCGAGCTCGTGCTGAGTACCGGTGGTAAGAGCGAACGATTTGCCAGGAGACTGCTCACCACCCTACCCGAGGAATGCTTTGTCCAGGTTGCTGACTTCTACGGATTTGGCCTGGAGGCAGCAGCTAGAATGGGCTTTACCAAGGTTACTCACTCGGTCTTTATTGGTAAACTGGTAAAAATGGCCATGGGGCTGCACTATACCCACGCCAGCAGTGCCAACATGGATCTTGGTGTTTTAGGGGAGATGGCTCGAGAGGCCGGAGAGTCCGAGGCACTGATAGAAAGAGTGGTAGGAGCAAACACTGCCAGACATGCCCTTGAGATCATGCAGGAGACGAAGAGCACGGAGAGCATTATTCCCAAGCTTTCGGAAAAAGCCATGGAAGTGAGCAGGAACCATTCCCACGGCAAACTGGACATTCATTTATTTTTGTTCGACTATAATGGACAAGTAATATTTCAGGCGTAGGATGGGCAGTACCCATCCTACTTAAATTCGAAATCCGAAGCACGAAATCCGAAACAAATCCGAAGCACCAATGCTCCAATGTTCAAAACAAAAACAATTTAGGGCTTCAGATATATGTTTTGGTCATTTGAATTTTGATATTTGAAAATTGTTTCGTATTTCGATATTCGATATTCGGATTTCCAAACCAACAGCAGCGAGCCAGGTATGAGTAAAATAGATAAAAGTTTCAAAGGTACTGTGAGCGTTGTAGGTTTGGGTGTTGGTCCTGAAGACCTGACCGAAGCGCACCGGGAGGCTATTGAGGCAGCCGAAGTGCTGGTGGGTGGTAAACGTCAGCTTGCCGCTTTTGCTGGCAAGAGCGAGAGAACCTGGATTCTGGCTGCAAATCCTGCCACAACGCTGGAAACGGTGAAACAGGAGGCCGCCGGCAAGCGAGTGGTGATCCTGGCTTCGGGAGATCCTCTTTTTTTTGGCATCGGCAGCCTGGCTGTGAAAGTTTTTGGCCCTGAAAGCGTTTCCTTGCTTCCCAATGTTACCGCCCTGCAAAAAACATTTGCCCGGCTCAAATTGCCTTGGAACGGAGCCCGAACCATCAGTGTGCACGGACGTAAGCCCATGGAATTTTTTCCTGCTCTTGCCGACCCAGGGTGTATTGCCATCTATACAGACCCGAAAAATACGCCGGATCGGCTGGCAAAGCTACTCCTTGAATTTGGCATGGCCAACCGCAAGGTGGCAGTGGTGGAAGAGATAGGCTCAGAGGAAGAGCAGTGTTGGGAGAGCGATCTTTTGAGCGCTGCCGAGAAGCAATTTGCCCCGCTCAATGTAATGGTCCTTTACCCGCTGGAAGAACAGCAAGGAACCATCAGGTTCGGTCTTGAAGACGAACTATTTCGGAAAGAGAAATCCCTGATCACTAAAAAGGAAGCACGCGCCCTGATTCTGGCCGAACTCCAACTAAAAGAAGATGCGGTCATGTGGGATGTGGGTGCAGGTTCTGGTTCAGTGGGGATTGAGGCGGTTCGGATTGCGCCCGGCCTGAGGGTATACGCTGTGGAGAGGGAAAAGGGCAGATTGGAAATGATCAGGGAGAATTCACAGCAGCTGGGGGGCTTCGGGCTCAGGACGGTCTTGGGTGAGGCGCCTGGAGCTCTTCAGGATTTGCCTGATCCTGATCGGGTATTTGTCGGCGGTAGTGGCGGCAGCCTTGCGGATATTCTGGAGGTTGTGGAAAAACGGCTCCGGCCAGAAGGTCGAGTGGTGGTGAGTGTGGTTACCCCGGAAACTCTTGGCCGGGCCCTGAAATTTGTGGGGCAAACTGAGTTTGACCACGAGTGGCTGTTGTTGCAGGTGAGTCGCACCGTTCCCATCAAGTCGGGCAAACAAGCGACACCGGATGCTCTCATGAGTCGCTTCCAGCCGCAAACACCGCTCTTCCTTCTCAGTCTCTGGCGCTGAGAGACAAACGAGGGTAGGATTAACCACGAAGGGCACGAAGATTAGGTCGAGTGATTTCTTAAGATGATGTTTGGTTATTATGATAATTCTAGCAGCTGTCGCTTTGAAGTCCCCCTTTGTAAAGGGGCATGGAAGAACGTCCTGAGTGTGACCGGTTACCCAGGGAGGATCCAAAACTGAAGCCGATTGAGAAAGGCATAGTCTATTTTATTGGGGCAGGTCCGGGTGATCCGGAACTGATCACAGTACGCGGTGCTAACATCATTAAGGCCGCAGACCTGATCGTTTACGCCGGCTCTTTGGTGCCGAAAACTCTTCTGGCCCAGGCAAAGGAGGGGGCAAGAGTCCATGACAGCTCCAGCCTCAGCCTGGAGGAAACCCATGCGCTTCTCGCTGAAGGTGTCGGAGAAGACCTTATTGTGGCCCGGGTACACACGGGCGATCCCGCATTATACGGTGCCATTCAGGAGCAAATCCAGTTACTGCAAAAAGAGGGGATCCCATGTGATGTAGTGCCCGGAGTCACGGCGGCCTTTGCGGCCGCGGCTGCCCTTGGGAGGCAGTTCACTCAGCCCGGTGGTAGCCAGACCCTGATCTTTACTAGACTGGCAGGGCGGACCCCGGTCCCTGAAAGCGAGAATCTGAGTGGGCTTGCCCAGCATCGATCAACTCTGGTTATTTATCTCAGCGTAACCCGAATTCGTGAAGTTGTGGCCGAGCTAGAGCAAGGATACCCGGCTGACACTCCGGTGGTAGTCGCTTATCGGGTGGGCTGGCCGGAGGAAAGATTTATCCACGGTGAGCTGGCAGATATTGTCCAGAGGGTAGAGGAAAGCGGGATAAAAAGACAGGCGGTGATCTTGGTGGGTGAAGCGTTGAGGGGAGAATTAAAGGCTCGCAGCAAACTCTACGATCCCACCTTTGACCACGGCTTCCGGAGGTCTCAGAAGGAGGCAGAAGCTGGGCCGCAGGGTGTGGCAGTGATGGCACTGACTTCTGGAGGAAGCGAGCTGGCCGCTAACATAGCCGCCAACGTTGAAGGGGCCAGCCTCTACCTGCCAAAAAAAGAGAGCTCCGGGTTTGCGGAAGCGCTCGGTTTTACTGATTTCAAAACCACTTTTGTCAACTGTTTCAAGCAACATAAAGGGCTTGTGTGTGTGATGGCCACCGGTATCGTAGTGCGGCTTCTTTCTTCTTTGCTGGAGGGGAAAGAGAGTGATCCGGCCGTGGTGGTGGTTGATGAGATGGGTCGCAATGCAATTAGCCTTATTTCCGGACATCTGGGAGGCGCCAACCGTCTGGCCAGAGAGGTGGCGGCTGTTACCGGCGGTCAACCGGTAATCACCACAGCCACAGATGTCCAGGGGAAGCTCAGTTTTGATGAACTGGCCCAGCGCGCCGGGCTGGTGATCGAAAATTTGGACAGGGTCAAGACTTTGAACATGGCAGTACTGGAGGAACAGCAGATCGGCCTGTTTGACCCCGGAAGATGGCTTCAGCCTCTCGTCCCTGATGCTGCAGGGATAAAGGTACTGAAGGAGTTGGAGGAAGCCAGAGTAGCGAAACTGTCTGGTTGGATATATGTGGATGACATGCTCGGTTCTTTTGAACCGCCGCCCTGTCTAGTTTTGAGACCGAAAAGCCTGGTAGTGGGGGTGGGATGCAACCGGGGAACCACTGCGACTGAAATCGGTGCAGCTGTGGACGGAGTGTTTCGGGATCAAGGGTTGAGTCTTCTGGCTGTGCGCAATGTGGCCACGGCAGAGCTCAAGAAAGACGAGGATGGGTTGAATGAGTTGCTGGGGCAACGCGGCTGGACATCGGACTACTACTCGGCCGATGAGTTACAGGCAGGCGATTCAGTGCCAACCCCCTCAGAGGTGGTGCGGAAACACGTAGGAGTTGAAAGCGTATGCGAGAAAGCGGCGATGCTCAGCGCCGAAACCAAGGAGCTGCTGGTGGCGAAAAAGGTTCTGGGGAACGTCACCGTGGCAGTGGCCAGGGTCGGCTCTATATTGTGAGCCTGGGCCCCGGAAGTGAAGACCATCTAACGCCTGCGGCACAAAGAGCCCTGGATGATTCGCAACTGGTGGTGGGCTACCGGACCTATGTGGATCTCATCAAGCCCATTCTCAGAAAGCAAGAGGTGGTGGCTACGGGGATGCGCCAGGAATTGGAGAGGGTTCGGGTGGCTATGGACCGGGCTCTGGCTGGCGAGACTGTCTCACTGGTATCAAGCGGAGATGCAGGGATCTACGGGATGGCCGGGCTGGTTTTGGAGATGTGTCGAGCTAAAGAAATTTCCTTGTCACCAGAACCGGGCGGGTTTCAGATTACTTTCGTCCCAGGGGTGCCGGCTTTTGCCGCTGCCGCCTCTCTTTTGGGCGCCCCGCTTATGCACGATTTTGCCGCAATCTCGCTCAGCGATCTCCTCACTCCCTGGGAGGTGATTGAGAAACGGGTCAGGTGCGCGGCAGAAGCGGATTTCGTCATCAACCTTTATAACCCAAAGAGCAAGAAACGGGATTGGCAGATCGGCAAGGTCCGCGAGATTTTGCTTGAAAGTCGGAAAGGCAGCACCCCGGTGGGCATCGTTAGCAGGGCGACACGAGAGGGCGAGAAAGTCGCCATTACCGACCTGGATACTATGCTCTCCTTTTCCATAGACATGCAAACAGTAATCATTGTCGGAAACTCCAAGACCTTCACCCATGGTTCTTTCCTGGTGACCCCACGAGGGTATTTGAATAAGTACGACGTCGAGGAGTTATTAAACAGCTAGCACATTCAAATGAAAATGGTGGTTTTTCGTATTTACGGAGAGCGCATGGTTGGGCTACCATACGCTTGTTAATGTTTTCGGTTCCAGTAAGGCTTTGTGTACCATGGATTTCTCCAACGATTTGTCTGGAGCAAGGCGGCAATCCGAGGAGATGAGGTCGTGTGTTTACACTGCTAGAGAAGAATGGGGAGGACGAAAAATGCCCAAAAAAGCACGCAGTAAGAAGACACAGAAAAGAAGGATTACCTTCAAGTTGGAGGCATCTGAAGCCACAGAGGCCATCTTGACAGGGGACTTCAACAGCTGGGATCTCAAGAAGCACACGATGAAGAAGGACAACAAAGGGAGGTGGACAAAGATTGTTACACTAGCCCCTGGGAGCTACGAGTACAAGTTTCTCGTTGATGGGCAATGGCAGAACGATCCCAACAACGATCAAATGGTGGCTAACTCCTTCGGCACCCTCAACAACATTTTGACTGTCTAGCCTGAATCGAGAAGTTACGTGGGGCAGGGGAAATGACCTCCGGAGATCTTTGCCGGGAGTAGGGAAACCCGGAGGAAAACAGGTCTTACCATAGTAATGCGCTGGATTGACCAAGGCGGGAGAGCGAGAATTTTACTCTCTCGCCTTTTTTACTGGGGCTAGTGCGTGGTTTGAAGTTCACCCGCTTGATACATCTCAACAATTTCCCTCCCTAATAACGGACCGAACAGTTCTTTTTTGAGCCGATCTCTGATTTCTGAATCCAGTACAGGGTTAAACCACGTTGTTCCGAGGCTAAACTTTCTCTTTAGATTGGTGGGATTGTCTTCCGGGCACTCTGTGCACTCTGACACCGCTCCATCTTCTACCAAGTCCCTATCAACTCGAACTGCTGGAGTGACTATCCCGGATTCAAGGGAAAAACCCATTCCAGCCATACAGCCGCAGTCCAGAAACCACCAGGCAACACCTACCAGGTCCGCCTCTGGATAATTACCCTGAATCCAGTCGCTTGCAGACTCTAGCAACAGCTTTTGTCTCTCAGTTAGTCTCGTCACCTGGCTCTTCCTTGCCTTGAGTATTAACCAATCCCTGCAGGTTTGGACATCTCCCGAATTCCTTAAATCAGCAATAAACATGCCAATTGAACATTTTAGATTTCCGATTGACAGAAGCTGCAACATTTACCCTAAGCCTCTTAGACAACTATTGTTCCAGGAGATGACCGTTGTCTATTTACTTGACATGTCCAATAAAGTGTGATTTAAGTCCCACCAGGTGGTACTTGATATAGGAGGGTGATGAGAGTTCATCACAACATGTGGAAATTGTGACAAGGCTGATCGGTCCATACATATCTGGGCCGGTGATTATATAGCAACCACCGAAGCGCCTTGGCATGATCATGTTCCTTCGCCGCCTCAGGGAAAGCATTCGGGTGCACCAGCACCAAAAGTGGACAGAAGTACTGAGGTCCACATGGGGTGGCTTTTTTCGTACGCCCGATAAACAGACAAACCTTCCCTCTGCTGCCCCAGATTCCTCAAAACTCCTTTCACGCAAGAATTATCCCGCAGACATACTAAGACAAGCGAGAAGGATACTAACCGAGAAGGTTTCACTTCGAACGGTTGGCGATCTGATTCGTAGAGTTATTGGTAAATGTACGAGGTCCAATAGGTTCAGTACGGGATCAACCAAAGGGAGAGGTCCATTTTCTTTCCCTGCTCTTAAGCAGAAAGGAGGGAGAGCCATGAGGAAAATTGCTCTCGTCAATCAAAAAGGCGGTTGCGGCAAGACGACAACGGCAGTAAATTTAGCACACTTCCTGGCCGCTGAAGGCAAGAAGGTCTTACTGATTGACCTGGACCCGCAGGGACATGCAGGACTTGGACTTGGGGCAAAGAATGACCAGGCGGAAAAGACGATTTATGAGGTCTTATTGGGCGAGATACCGATTAGTGAAGCTATCCAGACAGTGGCAGAGAATCTAGACCTTGCCTTGAGCGATGTGATCTTGAGTGCTTTTGAGCAAGTCATGGCCGGTGGACACGAGCGGGAGTATAAACTTGCCCAGAGTCTGGTGGACATAGAAGAAGAATACGACTATCTCATCATTGACAGTCCTCCCAGCGTAGGTCTTTTGACTTTTAATGGTCTGGTGGCGGCTGAGGAGGCAATCATTCCTGTTGACGCTAGTTCCTTTTCTCTCCACGGCCTGGGGAAGCTTCTCGAGACAATCCAGATAATCGAGGAGAAAGTGGATCATCGGCTCTTTGTCAAGATTCTGCCTACGAATATCGACCGCAGGACCAACTTCTGCAGAGAAGTGGTGGAGTCGTTGAGGGCCAGCTTTCCTGAAAACTGCTTCGAGACTATTATCAACACCTGCACCAAGCTGCGAGAAGCGGCGAGCCGGGGAAAGGCCATAGCCGAATACAATAAATCCTGTGCTGGCTTCCGCGATTATCAAGATTTGGCCTTGGAGATCCTCATCGAGGAAGCCAAAATGAAGAAGAAAGGTTTTACTATTGGAGCGCTCTTGGAAGCTGAAGGGCTGCTGAAGTCGCCGGTGGAAAGGGAGATTGTGTTCAAACTGGAAGCGCCTGAGACTGCCATGGTGCAGATCGCCGGAGATTTTAACGAGTGGGTACCGGAATCTCTTCATTTCACTGAGTCCCAAGGGAGAGCGCTGTGGCACAAGACCATTTCTCTCAGGCAGGGATCCTACGAGTACAAATACCTGGTTGATGACCGCTGGATACCTGATCCTGATAACGAGACAACAGCTGATGATGCCTACGGAGGCATAAATTCGGTTATCAGCTTCTGATCGCGGTTGGGTCCTTCTATGAAAGACAGAAACAACCAAGGGAGAGGACTGGCAAAAGTATCTCACCTTTTCCTATCCGGCCCAGAACCTACGCAGGAAAAAGTCACCATCCAGGTGGCTGCCAGGACCCTGGGTGTCTCCAAGGGCACGATAATCACCTATCTCAATGAAGGACTGTTAACCCGAATAAAAGAGGGTGGCCGCATCTGCGTATCTATGGATGAAGTGCGGACGCTTGGTGACACCAAGAGAAAACCCCAGGTCAAACCTTCTGTTACCACATCGGCTAAGAGAAACAAGAGGGTTTCTGTCAATAAAGAGAGGGACAGGCCAAAGCGACCCGTGGCCAGTTTCGGACTGCTTGAGAGTGAACGTCAATATCTCCTTACGTGTAAGGCAGCATTGGAGGCCAAGGATAGGGAGTTGGAGACTCTGACATTTGAAGTTAAGACGTTGAAAAAAAACGTAAAGATCCAAGCCGATGAATTGAAGGGGACTGAGACCAGACTCAGGGAACTGGAGAAAAAACAGCAAAAACTGCCGGGGGAGTTCAAGAGCACAACAAATGCTCATAATCAGGAATTGTTAGAAAAGATCCAAGCCAGGTTGCTTAAGGTTGAAGAGGAGATGCAGGGTCTTGGTCGGCCCTGGTGGCAGAAATTTTTTGTCCACCTACGGCCTGAGCTTTCCGGGAACAAAGGGAAGGTGTTATTGGGCGGTCTCGCTTTATTGACAGTTCTGATCTTCTCAGGGTGGTGGTTCAGCCGTTCTCCGAATCACCCTCCGCCAGCTGTGGCTGAGGGGCAACCCTCCGGGTCTGGAGCAGTCCAGGCTCCCTCTCAGGCTGTATTGGATTCAGAATTGGAGCAAGAACAATCCGCCAGGGTGGTCCACCAACCATCTGAGCCGCTCAACACCACAGCAGCACCGGAGCCTGAGCCAGCAGCACTCGATGCTCAAAACGCACAGCCGTACACCTCGAGTGTTGAAGGGTCACCCTCTGCGGGAAAGAAAGTTTCCCTTTGGCCTGAAGTAGACCAGCAAGATGTTGGACTATCCTCGACAGCGTCGCCCTATTTTCTCCGAGCTGAGACCCTGGCGGCCACCTGGCTCCAGGTGGTTATTGATGAGAGGCAAGAACTTGAATATCTGCTTCACCCCAATGAAAATCATACCTGGAGGGCAATAGCAGGTTTTAGGCTCCACATCGGCAACGCTGCAGGTCTCCGGCTCTACCTGAATGACCAACCCCTCAAGCCTCTGGGGAAAAACGGTGAGGTGGTTCACCTCCGACTACCAGATCCTTCGCTCATCGTCACTTACAAATCTGAATACACCGAGCCAGTGAGTGGGCCATGAGCGTAGATCGCAGTGACATGATTTCTAAACCAAGAGCGGATTTTAGCCACAACAGGCTACTTGAAGCGGTTGCCCCATTCTCAGTCAAGTGGCAAACCTTGCGGTTTGAAAATCATTGTTGCAAGTGGCGGAATGATCAACTTGAGTGAATACGGTTGATTATGCCAGGCAATTTCATCGCTCCACAAGCCGCCATAATTGCCTTTATTGCTGCCCCAATACATCTCAGAATCGCTATTCAACAGCTCTTTGTATTCGCAGTGAAAAGGCACTCCCACGCGATAGTCCTCGCGATACACCGGCGTGAAATTGCAGACGAAGACTAACAGGTCTCTGGAATCGCTGGCTTTGCGCATGAAAGTAATGATGCTGTTATCAGAGTCCATGAAATCTATCCACTCAAAACCAGCGTGATCGAAATCGACTTGGTATAAGGCTGGCTCGTTTCTATACACTCTATTCAATTCTTTCACAAAGAGCTGCAGCTTTCGATGTGGTTCGTATTCCAGCAGATGCCAATCTAAACTGTGGGCCTCTTCCCACTCATCCCACTGACCAATTTCTGTGCCCATGAACAACAATTTTTTGCCTGGGTGACCAAACATGAAAGCAAGTAACGCCCTTAGGTTCGCAAACTTTTGCCACATATCGCCAGGCATCTTGTTCAATAAAGCACCCTTGCCATGCACCACTTCGTCATGGGAAAGCACCAGAACAAAATTCTCATGAAATGCGTACAGCAGCGCAAAGGTAATCATGTTGTGATGGTACTTTCGATGGACCGGGTCCTTGGAAGTATAGGTCAAGAAATCGTTCATCCAACCCATGTTCCATTTCAGATTAAAACCAAGACCGCCCAGATAGGTTGGCTTCGAGACACCCGGCCAGGCTGTAGATTCTTCGGCGATGGACAGTACGCCGGGGTAATAACTGAAGATAAGTTCATTCAGCCGCTTCAAAAAATCTATGGCTCCTAGATTTTCACGTCCACCAAATTGATTCGGTATCCACTCGCCTTCCTTTCTTGAATAATCCAAATAAATCATGGAGGCCACTGCGTCCACCCGGATACCGTCAATGTGGTACTTTTCGAACCAAAACAGAGTGTTGGCGATGAGGAAGTTGCGCACCTCGTTGCGGTCGAAATTAAAGATCTTTGTATCCCAGTCTTGGTGTTCTCCCAGGCGTGGATCAGCGTGCTCGTAGAGGTGCGTGCCATCGAAAAATGCCAATCCGTGGGCATCACGCGGAAAGTGGGCCGGCACCCAATCGACGATGACACCGATATCATTCAGGTGGCAGTAATCAACAAAATACTGAAAATCCTCAGGTGTTCCAAAACGCGAGGTGGGTGCAAAATAGCCCAA
>JBFFBS010000046.1:0-19868 GCA_041560295.1 Syntrophobacteria bacterium
CATGCCATTGCTTCAGATTAATAGTATGAGCCATGATTTCGGCGGGCTACGGGCGGTCAACAACTATAATCTCGGGATCGAACCCGGCCAGATCAGGGGGCTCATAGGGCCCAATGGAGCAGGTAAGACCACCATCTTTAACCTTATCACCGGTATTTATAGGCCCACCGAGGGTGATATCCTGCTGAACGGCCAGTCCATCGTCGGCCTCAAACCCTACCAGATAGCCGCCGAGGGCCTGGGCAGGACCTTTCAGAACCTGCGTTTGTGGCGACACATGACCGTCCTTGATCATGTAAAAATGGCCCAGTACTCGAAGATTAGCTACGGGTTGCTTGGAGCCTTTTTCGGTACACCGAAACGCCGCAGAGAAGAAGCGGAAATTGAAGAGAAAGCTTACAGTCTTTTAGAGCTGGTGGGTATGGTTAACCTGGCGGATCAGCTGATCGTCAATCTTCCCTACGGGGACCAGCGACGGGTGGAGATGGCCAGAGCTCTTGCCACAGAGCCTCGGATATTGTTTCTGGATGAGCCCACCGCGGGGATGAATCCCGAAGAACTCATCAAAATGATGGAGATTATCCGACGAGTCCACAGCGAATTTGGCCTGGCAATCTTTCTCATCGAACACCGGCTCAAAGTGGTCATGGAACTCTGCGAAATCATTCAAACTCTGGTTTTCGGCGAAGTCATAGCCGAGGGTTCTGCTGAGGAGATCCAAAACGATCCCAAGGTGATAGAGGCGTATTTGGGCAAGGAGACAATTCACTAATGTTGGTAGTGGAAAACTTGAGGGTCTCATATGATAGAATTCGGGCCCTCCATGGCATAAACTTCAAAATTGATGAGGGCGAGATAGTATGTATTATCGGCGCCAATGGTGCCGGGAAAAGCACCACCCTGCGAGCCATATCCCGGATGGTCCCGGTTGAATCGGGTACGAGGATGATCTACAAGAACGAGGACCTGCTCAAATATCCCGCCGACAGAGTGGTGAGCAAGCTTGGTATATCACACGTCCCCGAGGGCAGGCGAATTTTTGACAACTTGACGGTGATGGAAAACCTCAAACTTGCCACGTTCGCCAGAAAAGACGGTGCCCACAAAATAGAGGAAGATCTGGAGCGGGTATTTTCCATCTTCCCACGCATGGAAGAAAGGAGAAATCAGAAGGGCGGAACCTTGAGTGGCGGCGAGCAGCAGATGCTGGCGATCGGCAGAGCCTTTATGAGTGGCAGAGATGTGATGTTACTCGACGAACCCTCAATGGGACTGGCTCCTTTATTGATGCTCCACATGTTCGAAGCCCTTAAATCAATCAATGAAGAGGGCGGCACCACCATACTTCTGGTTGAGCAAAATGCCCGACTGGCTCTGCAGTTTGCCAAGAGAGGCTATGTCCTGGAGCACGGCAACTTGGTGCTGGAAGGGAGTTCTGAGGAGCTTCTTGCCGATCCGGAAGTGAAAAAGGCGTATTTAGGTGGTTAGCGAATATTTGTTGTTTCGTTTCGTGTCCATCCGTAAACGACTAACTGTCATTCTGAGCGAAACGAAGAATCTCGAGATTCTTCGTCGCTCCGCTCCTCAGAATGACACTCAACATGCGCCTTCCCAAATGGACACTAGTTAATCAGATTCTTTTATCGTGACCTGGAGGTCGCTCCTGCAGAAGATTGACCCTGTTAAATGACCCATAACCAATAACCTCGGACCTATAACCTCACAACGGCAACTCAATCACACCCCTCTTTACTATGTCTTCGGCCAGCAGATAGTGCGCCCCCATGGCTCGGGCCACGTGGCGCCCATAGCCAAAGCTGCAGGGATCTTCTTCCGTGTCAACAAAAACACTTTCAATACCCCTTTTCTCAAGCACGTGAGCATAATGCATTGCTTCATCGTAGGGATCATCGTACTCAAGTGCCACATTGCCCTTGCCATCTGAGACCACAACCAGCAGGGTTTTTAGCTGAGCGTTTTTTAAACTCTGGCGTCTGAGAAGAATTTCTGCCTCTTTCAGCCCAAGTCCCAGCGGGGTCTTGCCCCCCACCGCCAAGCTTTGCAATTTCTCTTTTACCACGTGCGGACTTCTCGTAAATGGAAGGAGAAGTTCAGTTTGCGCTGCCCGAAACGCCAAGAGAGCCACCTGGTCTCTCTTGTAGTAGGCATCGGTGAGCAGTGAAAGCATTATGCCTTTGGTGAGTACCATGCGGCGATTCGCACCCATGGAGCCGCTGGCATCCAGCAGAAAAAGGATAGCCGCACCCGTTGGTTGTACCCGCATCTTTTCACGGATGTCGGGAGTTGTTATCCGGATGCACCCATACCTGAAAAACTCTTGGGACCTTCTTCCCGCTGCCGCCCGCAGGGTTGCGTCAAGGGCAATATTTCGTGGACGACCGTGAGGCAGACGGCTCTTTATGTAGCGTCCGCTGGAAGCCAGAGGGGTTTGACGAAATCTCTTGCCCCGGGATAATCTTCGCCGTTTGACCGGAGGTCTGCCGCTGGTTTGTACCGTAAATGTACTACCAATATCGTAGCGGGTTCCCCAGTCAAGGATGAGTGAGCCTGGACCTTTTAGTTTTTTTTTATCTCTATTCTTTCCGCTGGCTCTTCAGGGGTAGTTTCGTCAACCTCGCGGACCTTTCCCAAAACTTGCTCGATTTTTTCTAGGGGGGTTAGTTCTTCGGCGGGATCCAGTCGCACGCGGTGGGGTAAAACCAAGCGAGCTGCGGCCATAATCTCCTGTTGGGTTACCCCATTGCGGCCACTGTAGGCGGCCATGGCAATGGCGGCTTTGGCAATGGCTATGTCGGCTCGATGGCCATCGGTACCAGCAATCGCAGCTAACTTGGTGATGAAAGAAATCTGCTTATCGGGTAGATCTACACTGACTACCTTTTCCTTGGCCTCCAGTACGTGCCGGGCAAGAGATCGTTCCTTTTCAGCCCACTTCTCGGCAAATGCCTGGGGCGCCTCTTCGAAGGCCAGACGTCTGGTAACCACCTGGCCCCGGGCCTCTTCGTCTTTGATTCCCTGTACCGCAGCACAGAGGGCAAAGCGGTCCTGCAACTGGGGACGTAGCTCCCCTTCGTCCGGATTCATGGTGCCCACCAAGATAAATTTGCTGGGATGGCTATAGGATATGCCTTCCCGCTCCACCACATTGACTCCCATTGCTGCCGCGTCCAACAAGATATCAACCAGATGGTCGGGAAGGAGATTCACTTCATCCACATAAAGAAATCCTCTGTGGGCCCTGGCCAGGAGTCCAGGCTCAAATGATTTTTCACCTTGGCGCACCGCATGCTCTATGTTCAAGGTCCCCAGTACCATCTCCTCAGTGGCTCCCAGGGGAAGGTCCACAACCCGCATTGGTTCCTGGGCCGCTGCCAAGGACTCCCCCTGATGAGAACGTTCCAGACACTGGTGGCACATCAGGGCTTCATCTTCCGGATCACAGCGGAACGAACAACCAGCAACTACGGATATCGGAGGCAGGAGACTGGCGAGGGCTCGCACCGCAGTGGATTTTCCGGTGCCACGCTCTCCCCGGATGAGAACACCGCCAATGTCAGGATTGATCAGGCTCAGGACTAAGGCCTGCTTCATCTCTTCCTGACCGACGATGGCAGTGAATGGAAATACAGATGTAGAAAGTGCCATGGCAGATCTTTTTAGCAGAATATTCTATACGGAAAAAGTATTTTTATTGATCCTCATTCAGAAGCCCTTGGCTTTGGTGCCTAGTGCTTACTGCCTAGTGCCTAGTTTGAGGTGTTCGGTGTCTCAAGTCCTCCTGCCTGCTGGTCGGCTAGCGGCTATCTGTTTGTGAAGACTAGAGTGCCCCGATAAGTCGGGCGATTACGAGACGCATTATCTCTGAGGTTCCTTCACCGATCTCCAAGAGCTTCTGGTCGCGGTAAAACCGCTCCACATCATATTCTTTCATGAGCCCGTAACCACCATGTAATTGTACCGCCTGGTTGGCACATCGTCTCATCATCTCAGAGCAGTAAAGTTTGGCCATTGCCGCCTCTTTGGTGAAGGGCTTACCACTGTCTTTGAGCCAACAGGCTTTGTAGAGCAAGAGCCGGGCCAATTCAACCTCGGTTACCATATCGGCCAGCTTGAATGCATTGGCCTGAAACTGGGAGATTGGGCGGTTGAACTGTACTCGTTCCTTGGCATACTGCAAAGCGCGATCATAACAGCCTTGGGCCCCACCCAGACCCATTGCGGCTATTGAAAGCCGACCGCCGTCCAAGGTCTTGAGCATCTGCTGAAATCCCTCGCCTCGTTTGCCCAAAAGGTTCTCCTTGGGAACTCGACAGTCCTCAAAGTAAAGCTCGCTGGTGTTTGAAGCCCGCCAAACCATTTTGCCCTTCATCTCCCGGGCCTCGTAGCCGGGCGCACCGTTCTCCACCAAAATGCAGCTGAGCTCCTTCTTGCCATCCTCCCGCACTCCGGTTTTAGCCAAAATGGTGACACCAAGGGAAATGTCCGTGGAAGCATTGGTGATGAATACCTTATTGCCATTAATAACCCATTCATTCCCATCCAGAACGGCCGTGGTTTGAGTGTTGCCTGCATCTGAGCCTGCGTTGGGCTCAGTGAGGCCAAAGCCCCATAGCGCCTGACCGCTGCAAAGTTGAGGGAGATATTTGCGCTTTTGCTCCTCGCTCCCAAATGCATAGATGGGACCGATTCCCAAAGAATTTGCCGCCGCCACCGTTGCTGCCTGTGAACCATCTGCTCGGGCGAGTTCCTCAACCGCGATAATATAGCCCAAGTAATCGAGTCCTTGGCCTCCGTAATCGTCCGGAACTACCATGCCAAAGAGACCCAAATTGCCCATGGCCATGGTCAGCTCAACGGAAAACTCTTCCCGTTCATCCAAACCTTGGGCGAAAGGTTGGATCTCTTTCAGAGCAAAATTGCGAACCGAATTTCTCAGGATTTCATGTTCTGTTGCCAGACTGAAGTCCATGGTATCTCCTCTCCACCATGAGATGAGAAGTATCAGGTGACTTCAAGAGTTTTTCCTTGCAAAGTACCATATACCGGCTATCATATACTCACCACTGCAGTGATCAAGAAATCCCCTATCGGATTTCTGGGAGAACAACCATGAGTAGAGACAATGACAATGAAAAAACTCAAAAAAAATCCACCCACCCCGACTCTCTTTACATCCAGGACCCGCACGAGAGAGATTTTCTCGAAGGGATCAGCCTGAGCTCTGATCATGACGTGGAGCCTGAAGAGCCAATCGCTGTGGGTGAAAGGATCAGAAAACTGCGAGAACTCAAGGGGCTCTCCCTCGGCGATGTATCTCAAAGAACAGACATCTCGGAAGAAACGCTTAAGAGCATAGAGACTGACGCTGTTGCTCCCCCTCTGGGAACCCTGACCAAGCTGGCTCGGGCCCTGGACATGAAAATGGGTTATTTGCTCACCGGAGGCGAGTCCCGACCGTTCGTGATCACGCGCGAGGACGAAAGACAGCCGGTGAGTAGACTCGCTACCGAACAGCAAAGCAAATACGGCTATTCGTATCTATCCCTGTCACCTGGCATGCGAGACCGCAATATGGAACCATTCCTGGTAACCCTCTCCCCCACCGCAGAAGAGATGCCCGGTTCGGTTCATGAAGGTGAGGAGTTTATCTTCGTGCTGGAAGGCGAAATGGAAGTCACTCTTGGTGAGCATCGGGAAGTCCTCTATCCGGGAGACAGCATCTATTACCATTCCTCCATTCCTCACCTGGTAAAGTGTCACCAGAATAAACCAACTCGAATTCTTGCCGTGCTTTTTGCAGAAACGAAGTAATCGCAAAGCGCCAAGCGCTATGCTCCAGCACGCAGCCGGCAGCTTGCTCGTTTACTCCAATATCCCGGTCGGTTCCTTCGGGACTCGGCCGGTGTGTACCGTTTCCGAACGGAGCTGCCGACCGACTATTTTCTCCATCGCCCGGCCAATCTCCAAAACCCTATCCACATCCAGTCCGGTATCGATCCCCATCTCGTCCATCATCACCACCATGTCTTCCGTAGAGACCAAGCCCGTAATGGATGGGTCCTTATAGTAATAAACGCCTGTACCTGCAACTGGTACACCATCAACGAAATTGGCGGGCTGACCGCCTGTACCTCCCAGTGTACCTTCGAAATGGGTAATACCTGTCTGCAAGGCAGCCAGCACGTTGGCGAGGCCCCAACCTCGAGTGGTATGAAAGTGGGCCACATGAAGGTTGGGATCCGGGAGAGCATCCAGGACCATACTATAATAGTCGTAGACTTCGTTGGGCGGCGCAGAGCCATCGTGGTCGGCGTGCTCGATATCATCAGCGCCAATGTCTAGCCATCGACGGGTGAATTCAAGAGCCTTCTTGGTGTCAGTGGGCCCCTCTATGGGGCAACCCCATATGGTGCTGACCGTGCCGCATACTTTCAGGCCGTTGTCGTGGGCGAGTTGGATGTACTTCTCAGCCATCTTCCAATAATCTTTTAGCGACAGTCCAGAGTTCACTCTGTGATGCGACTCACTGGTGGAAACCATGAAAAGTATTCGGTCCGGGCCAAAACCTTTCTGCCGTGATGCAATAGCCCGCTCCACAGCTCTTTCCCGAATGGTTATGGCGGTGGTTTCAACATCTTCAATGCGGTCGGCCACCAGCTTACTCGTATAGATAGATTCCATGAGTTCATCAGCATCTGCAAACTGGGGCATTCCCTTGGGGTTGCCGAAGTTCGTAACTTCTATCCGCTTGAATCCCGCCAGGATCAATTGCTCCGCCAGCCAGAGTTTAGCTCGGGTAGGAATGAACCTCTCTTCATGCTGCAGCCCATCGCGCACACTGATATCGCCAACTACCACTTTAGAGGGGTATTTCAGACTCATACAGTTTCCTTTCTAGCCATACTTGTGTCGTCCGTTGTCAGTCGAGCTCACTTCGTTCGCCGCAAAGCGCAGAGCGCATAGCGTTTTTGTATTTGAGATTTTACGCTTTGCGCTATACTCTATGCCCTATGCGCCTTATACTACGGACTACGGACCACGGACAACTGACCAATGATCAAAAACGAAAATTGCCGAAAGTACTCCCAGGAATGGGCTTCAGGAGGCTCACCTCCAGAGCAAGAGCGAGACTTTGGCGAATTTCCCTCATGAAAAGTACGCGATCATTAAAGAGTCTGGCGCCGCAATAAAAGGGGTGGGCTTCGAGTTCGTATTTCTTCAGCAGTTCGTCTCTAAAAGAAGCTGCCTCTTTTTCCGTCATCTTTTGACCTTTCGATTTACGCTTTCTCCGCTCAAGGCTCAGCAGCACTTCAGCAGCAGAACGACCTGACATCACTGAGGTCCTGGCCCGCATGGTTGAGAAAAGGAAATGAGGCCGATAGGCCCGACCGCACATGCCATAGTTCGCCGCCCCATTATCCGGGCCAATTACCAACTGCAATCGCGGTACCTGAGCATTGGAAACCGCCCGCACCATGTCTGCACCGTATTTGCCTATGCCTCTGTGCTCCGCCTCGGAACCAACCATATACCCGGGTGAATTCTGCACAAACAGAAGAGGCATCCTTTCCAGGCTGCAACGAATTATGAACTCTGTGGCCTTGCGCGCTGCCTCAACAAAAATTATGCCGGAATTGTTGGCGGCCACCACCCCCACGGGAATCCCTTTGATTCTGATCTTACCCGTAACAATCTTGTCGCCCCGACCCGGGGCATAGTCTCGCTTGTATTCCTGCAGCCCCACCCCGTCCGCGAAACATTCAATAATATTGCGTACGTCGATAGCCTGGTGGATTCCGGCTGGTAGCAGCTCATAGATCTTCTCCTCATTCACAGCCGGAGGAATCTCCTCCCACCTCTGGGAATGAAGTTGTTGCTGGGGCTCCTGAGAAAGAATCTCTCGAACTTTTTGAATTCCTTCCAATTGATCCTTGCAAATATGATCAGCGCCACCTGATAGATGGGCATGTACCTCAGCACCCCCTAGAGCCTCTGCGTCGACCTCTTCCCCAATCGCAGCCTTTACTAGTGGCGGCCCACCAAGGAAAGAATAGGCAAGGGTTTCCACCATCGCCGCCTCATCGGCCATGAAAACAATATAGGCGCCACCGGCAGTATTACCACCAGTGCTCAAGGTGATCTGCTTCAGCCCCATGGCCGACATACGGGCCATGTTGTAGAACATGGAGCCAAAGTGACCGTCGTCAGGGAAAACATCAGCCTGCATGGGCAAAAAAGCTCCACCGGAGTCTGCAATATAGACGCAATTGAGTCCACCCTGTTCAGCGATGGCTTGAGCCCGCATGTGTTTCTTGAGGGTGATAGGAAAATAGGTCCCGGCCTTCACCCTACTGTCGTTGGCAAAAATCATGCTCCAGTTGCCATGAATCTTTCCTAGACCAGTAACCAAACCAGCACAGGGTACGTCCCTGACACCTCCGGGATAGTCCATGCCGAAACCGGCAATTATGCCAAGTTCAAAGAACTCGCTATCTGGATCAATGAGTGCTTGGATCAGTTCTCGGACTGGTCTTTTACCCTGCTCGGCCAAACGGGCATTGGCCTGCTCACCTCCTGGATTGATGGCCTGTTGGACACGCTGCGCCAGATGCTCTTCTTCTTTGAGCCAGTGCTCTCTGTTTATTGCTTCCTGGCTAATGCCTTCATCAACCATAACTAGTTTGTCCGTTGTTCGTTGTCCGTGGCTTAGGGTCGCATAGAGCATAGCGCATGGCGTAAAAGCTCAAATGCAAAACCGCTATGCGCTTTGCGCTATGCCGCTTAGTTCATCGTCCCTTGTAAACCGGCTTTCGTTTCTCCTTAAAAGCCTTAAGCCCCTCTATGCGGTCCTCTGTTGGAATACATGCCTCATATGCACTGGCCTCAATTGCCAATCCGGTTTGCAGTTCCACATCCTGCCCTTTGTTGATTGCGAACTTGGCCTGGGCCAGCGCTATCGGTCCTCCCTTAGAGATGTTGCCAGCCAACTCTAAACAAACATCCATGAGCTTGTCATCTTCGGCAAGCCGGTTCACCAGCCCTTTAGCCAAGGCCTCCTGGGCCGTAAGCTGTCTGCCTGTGTAGATGAGTTCCTTGGCCAGGGCGGTGCCTACCAGCCGCGGCAAACGCTGGGTGCCTCCAGCTCCCGGAATAATTGCCAGTCGCGTTTCCGTCAGTCCTATAGTCGCGTGGGCCACAGCTACTCTTAAATCACAGGCCAGTGCAAGCTCTGTGCCGCCACCCAGGGACACGCCATTGATGGCAGCCAATACTGGGAGCGGCAACTCCTCAATCTTGGTGAACAGCCTCCGAATTGCAGAGAGAAAACGACGTACTTCGCCATCAGACATATCCAGGCGTTCCTTGAGGTCAGCACCGGCACAAAAAGCCTTGTCACCAGCGCCAGTGATAATGAGCACTCGAAGGTCTTCTGTGAAACGCGCTTCGTCGACTGCACGCTCCAATTCTTGGATGAGCTTCGAATTCAGAGCGTTTCGCGCCTCAGGGCGATGGAGGGTGAGAATTCGAACAGGCGGCCGATGCTCTATCAAGAGGATTTGTTCAGACATAGCGTTGCTCTCCTTTGAGTTGCCATGAAGTCATGAAGCAGCGCTCATTACTCATGAGAGACCATGTGGATATGTAATATTAGGGTATACTCCAACTCCCTTTATAATCAAGGTTTTTTCGCTATTGAAGCTCCCTGCAGTCCCGCTTTAGCGGGATTCGAAATGTAAGGAAGTGATTCCATTTTATTGTAGTTCGCTCGCTAACCCCGTCCGCCTCCGGCGGACTACGGGGAATGCGCTCGCTGTAGCATTTTCATATGAGAATAACAACTTTTATTTCCAGCAACAATACGAGCCCGGATATTTGATGAATTGCTGTCGCGAGACCAGAAAACTGGGAACCCGCTTGCGGGACTGAGCGGAGCGTAGCGAGCGCGAAGAAGATGGGCGTGCCACCGGGCAACCGTCCCGCGGTAGCGCGGGATTGGTTTCCGTACCTAAACGGTACGTCGCAGGGGTTGCCTGTCCTGAGCAAAGTCGAAGGGATACCCGAGGACGCCCATATCCGTGGTCGCAGTCACGCCAAGGCGTGAATTCATGAAACATCCGTACTAAAAAAATACTACTGGAATGATCAGTTTTATGTTGACAATCCTTGGTCTCGTGTTAACTTTTTTAGAAGTACCTCCCCTATTATGGTGCTTTTCGTTGCCGATGTTGATGTGAATATTTCATTTCCGTCGGATCATTTTTTGGATTTACAAAGGGGTATTGTATGCGCATTCGAGACATAATGACTAAGGAGCCGATTACGGTCGAACCCAAAACCTCCCTGCCCGATGCTCACAGGATAATGCGGCAGCAAAATATCCGCAAGCTGCCGGTACTCAAGGGGGAAAAGCTCGTCGGAATAGTGACCTACGATATGGTTCTAGAGGCATCGCCTTCACCTGCTTCCTCCCTGAGCATGCAGGAACTCCACTATCTTCTGGCAGAAATGAAGGTGGAAGAGATCATGGACAGGAACCCTGTGACACTTACCCCTGACACGCCATTCGAAAAAGCCCTAGCCTTGGGCCAGAACGACCGCATCCGCGGCTTTCCTGTGGTTGAAAAGGATAAGCTAGTGGGGATTGTAACGCACGGCGATATCCTGCAGCTGCTGACCAAAACCCTGGGCCTGCAGGAAGAAGGTGTTCGCATTACCATTGAGGGCCTCGCTGGCCGGTTGGGAGAACTCAAGGATATTATTGCCATTTTCGATCGTCACCAGGCGGCGGTCATGAGCATAATGACCCTACCCAAAGAAGAAAAAAAAGATTGGCTGGTGGCGATTCGGCTGAATGCAACAGATGGGTCCGCTATTGTTGGCGACCTACGAAAGGCCGGATTGCAGGTGAAGTACTCGGATGAGTCTGGTCCATCGTAACAGAAATATCAGATTCCACCATCGCTGTTTTCAACAGAAAGATTTCCTATTCCAATTTTTCCGTAAATGCTTTATGCTGTGTCACGTGAAAGTTATTTCTTTCTCTTTCTTCCGGTTTGGTATATTCTCAACGCGAGTGCTCGCTGGTAACAACGGAGTGATAGCAGGTCATGGCGCAGGTGATTTGGAAAGACATTGCATGGACGGGTGAGGACAGGGAACTGGGCATCAAGGAGCTCTTGACGATCCTTAAGGGCTACGGGCCTATGGAGGTGCTCCACTTTGAAAAACCCAACCACTACAAAGGCAAGATAAGCTTATGGCTAGACGAGAAAGGGGTCAAGCATATAACTCTCTATCATCTGGAAATCATAGGAGAGAAGCGCAAGGGTGTCGGTAGGCAAGCACTCCAACATCTTCACAATATATTTGGCGGCGACGTCCACGTTGAAGACCCAGGGGAACCCGCACCGCCAGAGGGAAAGACTGGCGGCATCCATGTGCGCCAGCCAAACCAAGAAAGTGCCATGTTCTGGATCAAGATGTTTGCAGAGAATCTAGTGCAATCGGTAGAGGGTGATCTTATGAACCTGGATGAAAATATTTCCTCCGAGCAGTTAGAAACTCTGAAGAGAGAGTTCTCAGCTGAACTCGAGGATCTTCCCCAAACCACCCCTATTAAGTCTAATTCTTCATGACGCCTGATATTCCGTAAGCTTTTCGTGTTGCTCCCTCCTCTGCGCTTTTGTCGCTGGTAGATAATAGCGATAGCCGCCGCACTCAAAAACCCGTATGGTTCCATCGATGGCAAGTCCGCATTGGTATTCAGGCTTGTCACCAGTAATTGAGTCGAACCGATGCTTGCAATTGTAGCATTCCTTGTAACGGCAGCGGCTATCCCTGGGTGCGCTCATAGGGACCTCCTTTCCCAAAAATGGGTTGAAGATGTCTTCGGACTGGGACTTTGTGAGTGGTGATCCAATTTTCTTGCAGACAGAGAGCAACACCAGTCGAGGAGGTAATAGATTGGAGAGATGGTGATCCAATGATTTGGCTCTGCCATCTTTAAAGGATCAAAGGAAGGTTCTCATTACGGTCACGTTGTCTGCATGGTATGATTTCATTGTATAGACTCAAACATCAAAAGGCAAAATGTTTTTTGTGAGACCGTTTGCCTGCTTGCCAGAGACTTCTTTAGCTAATATGGTTAAGAGTAATAGTATGGGTTATGGAAGCAACGAGTGCGTCATTCCGGTAGGCGAGAAGTCAGGTTGCGACGGAGAATCCAGAAAAAATAACTACTTGCTGGATACCAGTTCTCGTCATGTATGACGAGTAGAATCGCCTATGTGTCTCTTTCATTGCTGATAGCTGAATGCTGAACGCTGACAGCTGGAACAGAAAATGGCCAAATTGAAAAAAGGCACCGAAATCGAACTAGTGGTGGAAAGTCTTTCTTTTGGTGGTAAGGGTTTGGCCCGGATTGATGGCTTTGTCATCTTCATCGATCGCACCATTCCAGGTCAGCGTGTCCTTGTCCGGGTCACCCGCAAAAAAGCATCCTACGCTGAGGCCAGGGTGGTGGAGCTGCTCCAGGATTCTCCTGAGGCAATTGCACCACGCTGCATGCACTTTGGAACCTGCGGCGGCTGTCTGTGGCAGAATCTTCCCTACCAGCAACAACTGGAGGTAAAAAGGAATCTAGTCTGGGAGTGTTTGGCCCACATTGGCGGCCTGTCCAACGACACTGTTCTTCCAACCCTGCCTTCTTCAGAAATCTATTACTACCGGAACAAGATGGAATATTCCTTTGGGGCCCGCCGTTGGTTGTTGCCAGAGGAACTTGAACTCAGCCACCTGGAAAAACCTCGCGACTTCGCTCTCGGGCTTCATATAAGGGGTTTTTATGATCGGGTGCTGGATATTGAAGAATGCCACCTCCAAAGTCCTTCGAGTGTCTCCATCCTTAAGCAGGTGCGCCAGTTCGCTCTGGCCTCAGAACTTCCCCCTTACAATACCCACGACCATACGGGTTTTTGGCGTTTTCTCGTGATCCGGGACAGCAAGCATACCGGCCAAATACTCGTTGAACTGATCACTGCACCTCATCGCAGTTCCTCCAGTTTGGTACGTCAACTTTCCACCCTGCTCCAAGCTAAGATCCCTGACATAAGTACTCTGGTGCATGGGATCAGTGAGAAGAAGGCGCAGATAGCCATTGCAGATACTCAGGAAGTAGTCTTCGGGCCGGGATACATCGAAGAATACCTGGGAGATTTTCGCTTCCGCATTTCCTCCGGAGCCTTCTTCCAGACGAATAGCAAAGCCGCTCGAATCCTTCTGGATCAGGTGACTGAGGACTGCGAATTGACTGGTTCTGAAGTTGTCTGGGATCTCTACTCCGGTACCGGAACCATGGCCATTGGCCTCGCCAGGGCTGCCCGAAAAGTTATCGGTTTTGAACTACTACAGGCTTCGGTGTCTGATGCCCAGACAAATGCCGGATTAAACGGTGTTGACAACTGCGAATTTGTATTGGGCGACTTAAAAGATCTACTTGGCAACTCCTCCCATACCAACAACTACGGCTCTCCACAGGTGGTGGTGACGGACCCGCCTCGAGCCGGAATGCACCCTTCAGTAGTAAATCAACTCCTTGCCCTGGAACCCCCGAGGATAGTGTATGTTTCCTGTAATCCAGCGACCCTGGCCCGGGATTTGAAAGTGCTTGCTGAGAAATATCGCCTCCTTCGAGTGCAGCCCGTGGATCTGTTCCCCCACACAGCTCATGTCGAGGTAGTTGCTGTATTGGAGAAAAAGTAATTCAGCTTTCAGCTTTCAGCGCTCAGCTTTCAGCTCCACCTTTATATTAAAGTAATGTGATATTGAAAGATATGTGCTTGACTGACCGCTGATTGCTGACCGCTGATAGCTTGCTTAGGCGTCGATCTCGCGGACGAATACAGCGTTTTCTTGGATGAAGGCGTAACGCTTTGCCGGTTCCCGGCCAAGGAGGGTTTCGAAGGCCTCATTCGTCCGGGCGGCATCCTCAACAGTCACCTGCAGAGCCGTCCGGCTTTTGGGATCCATGGTTGTTTTCTTGAGTTCCGCCGCATTCATCTCCCCGAGACCTTTAAATCGTTGAATGGAGATAGCATTGGCGGAATAACGTTCAAGCAGTTTATCCTTGTCTGCCTCCCGGTATACGTAGCGGACACTCTTTTTTTTCTTTTCCCTGATCTGAATCCGGTACAGGGGCGGCTGGGCCAAGTAAATGTGCCCCTTTTCTATCAGTTCTTGCATATAGCGATAGAAAAAGGTGAGGAGCAGGGTGGATATGTGAAAGCCATCAACGTCCGCATCGCAGTTGATGAAGATTTTGCCATAGCGCAACCTGCTGTAGTCGAACTGATCGCCGACCCCCGTGCCTATACACCGGCTCAGAGATTGGATTTCCTTGTTCTTTCTTATCTTATCGGCACTGGCCTGTTCTACGTTGAGGATCTTACCCCTCAAGGGGAGTACTGCTTGAAAGCGACGGTCTCTGGCCTGTTTGCTGGAACCGCCAGCTGAGTCTCCCTCCACAATGAATAACTCGGTTTCATTCACCTTGTTTGAGGTGCAATCAGCCAGCTTGCCCGGCAAGGTGAGACGTCTGGTAGCGCTTTTTCGCCGGACACTTTGGCGGGCCTGGCGCGAAGCCTCTCTGGCCTGAGCTGCCAACACTATCCGTTCAACTATGGCCTCAGCAGCGGTACGATTGTGGAAAAGGTAGTTTTCGAAAGCATCCTTGACCACCGTCTCCACTTGAGGTTGTATATCCGAGTTGAGTCTCTCTTTGGTCTGTCCTTGGAATTCCAGATTGCCGGAGACAAAAACGCTGAGCACCGCTACCATCCCTTCCCGAACATCTTCCCCGGTGATTCCCTTGATCTTCTTGAGCTGACTGTTTTGTCGTGACAGGTACTCACGAACCGCCCGCGTTAGCCCATGCCGGAAACCGTTTTCATGGGAGCCACCCCCGCTGGTATACACAGAGTTGGCATAGGAATACAGGGCCCGATCAGTGGTGCTGGTCCACCACAGGACCATCTCCAACCGGAGGTCGTTGTCGTAGTTGAAATAGAAGGGTGCCTCGGTCACAATCTCCTTTCCCCGAACCAAATCTTCTATATAATTTCTGATGCCCTCCTCAAAATAAAAGCGGTCTACGGTGCCGTTGATCTGGTCATCCACAATAATGGTCAAACCTCGGGTGAGAAAAGCTTTGGCCTTGGCCTGTTCCTTTATAGTCTTGGGATTGAAAACAACATCTTTGAAGATGTCAGGATCCGGTCGGAACATCACTGTTGTGCCACGTTTTGTGGTGGGACCAAGATCTTCCAATTTACTCTTTCTCTTCCCTCGGGCAAAATTCTGCTGCCATTCAACCCCGTCACGCCTGGAGGTGACTTGCATAAATTCACTCAAAGCATTGACAACCGAGATGCCAACCCCATGGAGCCCGCCGGAGACCTTGTAGCTCTTCGTTGAGAACTTACCCCCGGAGTGGAGAGAGGTCATAATGGTCTCCAGAGTGTTTTTCCGCGACTGGCGATGTTTGTCTATGGGGATACCCCTGCCGTTGTCCGTGACAGTAATGCTGTTGTCAGAGCCGATTGCTATGTTGATGAGGTCGCAATAGCCGTTAAGGGCTTCGTCCACTGCGTTGTCCAGAGCCTCAGTAAAGAGATGGTGCAGACCGGTACTGGAGGTATTGCCAATAAACATTCCCGGTCGCAGTCGCACCGGTGCCAGTCCTTTGAGTACCTGGATGTCTCTGCCGGTGTAGCTGGTTGTCATTATCCCCTCCGGCTCTGGGAACCATTCCCATGCCGTTTGTTAATAAGAACAAATTTAAGTTTAAACTTATAAACAATAATGTCAAATAAAATCGACACCTTTGATTACTAAAACCAACAGATTCATGTTTTGAAATCTATGCATCATACTCTTCGCCTCATGGCGTCGGCTTGATCTACAACGATACCCTACTCTAGCCAGAGTCCGATTCAGGATCCCTCACTTCCACCTCTCTCGCTTTCACGGAAAACTGCGCAATGCCCCCACGTATCACCGCCCCCTTGGCACCGCGATTGTAAATGGGCTGCTCTGCCACTGCTAGTTCCTTCTCCTTGCCCTTTTTACTCTGGATGAACAGGTAATCATCTTTGCTAACCGTAAAGAAATCCAGGACGCCGGGGGGATCCGGCTTGATGAGTTTAATCCCTCGGCCCGCTCCAGCCAACACGTTCACCTGCGCCATTGGGGTCAGCAAAATTCTCCGGTTGGTGGCTATGGCCAGAAGTGGTCTCTGTACTGGGCGCACAGCAACCACTTCGTCACCTGACCGCAGGCGAATCAGAGTTCGGCCGCCCCTGGCGCTAGGTTCCTTAAGAGTACTCCTCTCAAAGCAAAATCCCGTTCCATGGCGGGTTAGCACCAGACAAAGGGGTGGAGGTGGCTCGAGTTCCAGTGGTTCGCTGGATGCAGTTTTCTTGCCCATGTCAGGAAAGAATGCTAACTGCCCAGGTTCAGCCTCATCAACAGCTTCTTCTGTTTGAATCATGAAAGAGGTATCAACCACGACTCCGGACTCAGGTTCAGAGGGCAAGACGGTGATAATTTTCTCCTCGTCTTGGAAGGTGAAGACCGTTTGAATCGGGTCCCCGTAGCCTTTGCCTGAGACGTCCAGATCGTAAATGCGGCTGCAATAGACCTTGCCAAAATTGGAAAAAAAGGCGATCGTCTCTTTGGTGTTGGCGTTGACAACTGCCAGTACCTCGTCCCCCTCCTTGAGCAGTTGCGTGCGCGGATCATAAGATTTCACCCGCTTGAGCCAGCCATTACGCGTAACCACCACATAGACATCTTCGTGGACGAGAAAATCTTCTTTATCATAGGCAAGCTGTGGTCTGCCGGCGACCACAGCAGTACGCCGCTTGTCGCCGTACGTTTTCTTAACCGCAGTGATTTCTTTCCTCACTTCCCTCCAGATCTTAGCCCTGCTGGCCAAAATGGTGTTTATTTGCTTTAACCGCTTTTCCTTGGCGGCTAGTTCTTCTTCTATTTTACTGACCTCCATCCGTACCAGGGCATGGAGGCGAAGGTCCAAGATTGCTTTTGCCTGTTCGTCATCCAGATCAAAACGGACCTTCAAATTCTCGTGGGCCTCTGCTCGATCTTCCGCTACCCGGATGATGGCAATGGCAGCATCCAAATCCACAAAGATTTTCATCAATCCCTGAAGTATGTGGATCCTTTTGCCCAAGCTATCTCGCTCAAACTCCAGCTTTCCTACCACTACTTCTTTACGAAAATCGAGAAAATGATTGAGAACTTCCTTGATGGACAACCGTTCCGGAGTCGCCAGTGGGGTCAAACAGGTGAAGTTCAGTGGAAAGTTTATCTCCATGTCCGAGTGCTTATATAAAAAGGTCATTACCTTTTCAGGATCCACTTTGCCGTCTCTTAACTCCAAGACGATTCTGACGCTCTCAGCACTCTCATCCTTCACATCAGTAACCATTGGAAGCTTCTTAGAAAGTATCAAATCAGCGATTTTCTCCACCAAACGAGATTTGTTTACCGAATACGGCAATGAGGTGATAACCAACTGCTTCCTACCCCGCTTGAGAGGTTCAATTTCGAATTCCCCGCGCACCCTAATGCTGCCCTTGCCACGCCGATAGATTTCTTTCAGTTCTTCCGCACCCGTTATGATCTGGCCGCCCGTGGGAAAATCCGGTCCTTTGATCCGGGCCATTATCTCAGCGGTGCTTGCGTCTTCGTTACCGATTAAATTGATGAGAGCGTCACAGACTTCGGTGAGGTTGTGGGGTGGTATATTCGTTGCCATTCCCACCGCAATACCGCTGGAGCCATTCACGAGCAGATTTGGTATCCGTGCCGGCAAGATGGCAGGCTCAGTGAGAGTTCCATCGTAGTTGTCAGTGAAAGCTACGGTCTGAGCCTTCAGATCGGCCAACAACTCTCCGGCAATGGCAGAAAGTTTCGCTTCGGTGTAGCGCATGGCTGCGGCACTGTCACCATCCACCGAGCCAAAGTTCCCCTGCCCATCCACCAGTGGATATCTCAGAGAAAAATCCTGAGCCATCCGGACCATGGCGTCATAGACAGCCGCATCACCGTGCGGGTGGTATTTTCCAATTACCTCGCCTACCACTCTGGCAGACTTGACATGACGCGCAGCCTTCCTCGCCCCGATGGTTTCCATGGCAAAGATGATGCGTCTGTGCACCGGTTTGAGACCGTCACGTACATCGGGAAGAGCTCGGGAAACGATGGTGGAAAGGGCGTAGGCGAGATAGCGGGATTCAACTTCCTCATGAAGAATGGTTTGGGAAACCCCCATAGACAGGTTTTCTCCTTTGATAGCCCCAGCTAGGATAATTCATGAATTAGCTACTCCGACTCTGGAGATGAACGCCCTTCCGGGCGTCCTCGGGCCTCGAACCCTGCGACGTACTGTTCAAGTACGGAATTCAAGCCCCTGCGGTTGCCCGGTGGCACGTTCATCTAATTCGCGCTCGCTCCGCTCCGCTCAGTCCCGCAAGCGGGTTCCCAGTTTCACAGTCTCGCAACACCAATTCATGAATTATCCTAGCTAGTTTACACAATACAGGCTCCTTTGATGGCGACTTGTAGCACCTGCAGTCATCTCTGTCAAGACGCAAGGAGTCAGGAAATGCTGGATTTCATGAATTTGGGAATGTAAGTGAGGCGGCATAATAACTTCCAGTTGAATTATCTCTGTTTTTATTGTCTCATAGTGAGATCATCAGGGAGGAAATTATGAAAAAATTGATTGAACTTTTAGAAAAACTATCTTCCTGCCCCGGACCACCGGGAGGGGAAGAGCCGGTAGCACGTCTCATCAGACAGCACCTAGAGCCAAAGTGTCAAATCAACCGTGACGGCCTGGGCTCTCTCATTGCTACCAAAGAAGGCAGCAGAAAGAAACCTCGCCTTATGCTTACAGCCCACATGGATGAGGTGGGTTTCATGCTCCAGAACATAACCGACGGGGGCTACCTGAGGCTGCAACCTTTAGGTGGCTGGATCGCCAGCCATCTGCCAGGCCAACGTCTTCATATCCACGGCAGCAAAGGTCCCGTTGAGGGAATCGTGGCTTCGGTGCCACCCCATTTCAAGAAGGAGCCAAAGAGCGAGTTCAAGGTGGAGGACTTACTGGTTGACGTGGGTGCTGCTTCCAAAGAGGAGGTCGCCTCCCTGGGCCTCAACCTGGGGGACCTGATTACGCCATCCAGCCAGTTTGCCATTTATAACGAGAAACTGCTTGCCAACAAGGGTTGGGACGACCGGGTTGGCTGTGCGGTGCTGGTCGCTGCCATGAAGAAGCTCAACAAACACCCCAACACCGTGGTGGCTGCCGCCACCGTACAGGAGGAAGTCGGCTCGAGGGGTGCAGTAACCGCGGTGGAAGTTACCAAGCCGCAGGCAGCAATAGTGCTGGAAGGCCCGCCGGCTGATGACCTACCTGGCGTTGCCAAGGATAGTCCTCAGGGTGCTCTGGGCCAGGGTTGTCAGATTCGTCTCTACGACCCTTCCACAATCATCCACCGGAGTTTCTGGCGCTGGGTAACAGAACTTGCCCAAGAACACAAGATCGCTCATCAACTCGCTGTACGCCAGAGTGGGGCAACCGACGCTCGCGCCATTCACATGGCCCAGGGCGGCATTCCCACAGTGGTCCTGGGAGTACCCGTTCGTCACGCCCATAGCCACAGTGGCCTCATTCACCTGGACGACTTCCGGGCCACCATGGAACTCACCATGGCGGTTCTGAAAAACCTGGACAATAAGATCCTTACGTCATTGTTGCCAGC
>JBFFBS010000047.1:0-19793 GCA_041560295.1 Syntrophobacteria bacterium
GGAGGTCACGCTTTTGGGCCAGAACGTGAACTCCTACGGCCAAGGAGTTGCGGAGGAACTGGATTTTGCTGGATTGCTGAGGCGAGTAGCCCAAGTGGAAGGGTTGCTGCGAATTCGTTTTACCACCTCGCACCCCAAAGATCTGTCGCCATCACTTATGCAGTGTTTTGCGGATATTGAGCCACTTTGCCCTCACATCCATCTTCCGGTGCAATCAGGATCTGACCGGATTCTAAAACGAATGAAGCGGGGGTACACCCGGGAACACTACCTTCGACTGGTGAAAGAGTTGAAGGCAATAAGAGAGGACGTGGCGATATCCTCAGACATGATTGTTGGATTTCCCGGTGAGAATGAGGTGGACTTTCAGGGGAGCCTGAGCCTGTTGGAGGAAGTTCGCTTCGATGCGCTTTTCTCTTTCAAGTACTCTGATAGACCACAGACGGCTGCTGGCCGCCTGGATGGCAAGGTGGAGGAAAAAGTTAAACTGCAGCGACTGCAAACTCTTCAGAGTTTGCAAGAGCGCATAACTCTTGAGAAAAATGAAGTACAGGTGGGGCAAACTACTCGGGTGTTGGTGGAAGGTCCGAGTCAGGTCGGAGGATCCCAGCTCAGCGGGCGAACCCCACAGAACCGGGTGGTAAATTTCCAGGGACCACCAGAGCTGATTGGTGAGCAGATACCTATTTTAATTACCGCAGGACATGCCCACTCCTTGGAGGGTGTGGTTTGTGTGGAAGATAACGTGAGCTTGAAAGCTGTGAAGGAGAGATCATGGTGCGGGAAATGATAATATCGGGTCTAACCATGGACCCGCAGACGAATACGCCCATTGTTGTGTTGAAAGATCCTGATAGCGAAACATCTTTGCCTATCTGGATTGGCTTATTAGAGGCCACTGCCATTGCCACTGAACTTGAAAAGGTCGAGTTTTCCCGTCCTATGACGCATGATCTCATCAAGAACCTGATGGGCCATTTGGGGGCCAAGGTCGAAAAGGTAGAGGTCTGCGACCTGCGGGATAATACCTTTTACGCTTGGATCTACCTGAATGTGAACGGCAAAGAGACTCGTATAGACGCTCGCCCCAGTGACGCTCTTGCCATAGCTCTACGAGCTAACGCCCGAATTTATGTGGACGAGACGGTAATAGAGAAATCAGGTAAGCTAGACTCTACTGCCAAGGTGGAAATCAAAGACGAAGAAGCCAAGAAGTGGACTGACATTCTGGAGAATCTCTCACCGGAGGACTTCGGCAAATATAAGATGTAAAGTAACACAAATGAAAGAATCTAGTAGCCAGTAGTCAGTAGCCAGTAGTTGATGGGAGTTAAGTCTGATTGTTTTCTCCTGAATTCTGGCTTTTGACTTCTGGCTCCTTCTTTTTGTGCCTAGTGTCTAGTGCTTACTGTCTAGTACAAATTTCTGCCTGCTGCTAGCCAACACAGGCCTTGAGCCTTGAGCCGCTCCCTCACTCCCAGGCTCTTTTGATGAAAACAATCGGAACAAATTGTGCATGTTCTGCCGGTACTTTTTCCATCAAAGAAAGGAGAAACATTTTGATTGATCTGCATACTCATTCCTTATTCAGCGATGGTGAACTTGTGGTGAGCGAGTTGGTGCGACGCGCCGAGGAAATGGGGTGCCGTTTCATCGGTATAACCGATCACGCTGACCGCAGTAATTTAGATTTCATTATTCCTCGGGTGGTGCGAGCTGCGGCAGAAATCAATCAGTACAATCGCATTCAGGCAGTGCCCGGAATTGAGCTCACCCACGTGCCGCCTCCCACCATTGCACCATTGGCGGTGGAGGCCAGGAAGTTGGGGGCGCGGTTGGTGGTTGTCCATGGGGAGACCATAATGGAACCAGTACTGCCCGGCACAAATAAGGCTGGGCTAGAGGCTGACATTGACATTCTTGCCCATCCGGGCTTGCTTACACCAGAGGAGGCAGCCCTGGCGGCACGGCGTGGCATTCTTCTGGAAATTTCAGGCCGCAAAGGCCACTCTTTCACCAATGGACATGTGGCGAGAGTGGCCCGGGCAGCAGGAGCTAGCCTGATACTCAACTCGGATGCCCACGCGCCAGGAGACCTGTTACCGAAGGGGATGGCCGAAAAGATTGTTTTAGGGGCGGGTCTAGAGCAGGGAAATTTTCAACAAATGCTCCAAAATGCTGAGGAGCTGGTCAGACGCAGGCAAGATGAGCACCATTAGCAAAAAAACCTGGCAAAGAAGGCTGGGCTTTGCCCTCGCCATTGTGATTTTGGCTGCATGGATTTGTTATGTGGCAGTTTTCGTCCACCGCCTTAACTATGACGGGGGAGAGGTTCTCACCCCGGAAGTACAGCAACTGGCCAGCCAAGAGCTCCAGGAAGAATGGTTTACCATATATCAACATGGCAACAGAACCGGATACAGCCACACAGAAATCCGGCCACGGCCTGAGGGTTACGCGCTTACCGAAGAGTTGTTTCTCCGCCTTGATTTTCTTGGGGATGTCCAGGATCTATTTACCAGGGTTCAAGCCAAGTTGGAGCCGGATTTCTCCCTGAAATCCTTCACTTTTCGTCTCCAGGCCGGCCCCATTTACTACAATCTCAGCGGCGGTATAAAGGACGGAAACTTGCTGCTCGTCAGTCAGATGGCGGGTCAGGAACGCAGTCAAAAACTACCGCTCTCGCATCCCATTTATTTGGGTAGTGGGATGAAGTCATTCATCTCTCGACAGCACTTGCGAGAGGGCAATACTTATAGGCTGGCGCTCTTTGATCCTTCCACCTTAAGTCAGACTATGGTGCCGCTGCGAGTAGAGGCGAAGGAAACAATCCAACTTGGTTCCCGAAATTTGGAGGCTTATCGCGTGGTATTGGAGTTTCACGGCGTTAAGCTCAGGACCTGGGTCAGCCCATATGGAGAGGTGCTCAAAGAAGAGGGGTTCCTTGGTTTGACTATGGTGCGGAGCGACCGCACGGATGCTGTCACCGGTTTTGCTGAGGCCACACCCGCAGAATTAGTGCGGGAGGCGGCTGTGGTTCCAGATCGCACCATTGCTCGGCCTAGGCTGTTGAGAAGTTTGCGTCTGCAACTCACTGGCATTCCTGGTGAGGGTTGGGATTTGGTAGGGGGGAGACAACAGTTGAGTGAAGGAGAGCTCTTGATAGTTCGCGAAGATCTGCCGCAAATCTCTTCAGGCCAAATCCCGATGAGCACTGGAGAGATGGCTCGGGATTTGCAGCCGAGCTTGCTGGTGCAGAGCGACGAGCCGATTTTGAAAGAGCAGGCCGCGGCTATTGTGGGTGGGGAAAAGGATGCTTTGCGTGCTGTTGAGCTTATTACCTCCTGGGTTTATCACAATCTTGAAAAGCGGCCGACCCTATCCATTCCAAATGCGGTCGGAGTTTACAAGCTGCGGGCCGGAGATTGCAATGAGCACAGTGTGCTCTTTGCTGCCCTGGCCAGATCAGTGGGCATTCCCACCAGGATCGTTGCGGGTCTCCTGTACAGCAAAGGCCGCTTCTATTATCACGCCTGGAATGAAGTCTACGTGGGGGAATGGGTTGCCGTCGATTCCCTTTTGAACCAAGTACCTGCGGACCCCACCCATGTTCGGCTCATTACGGGAGCGTTGGATCGCCAGGTGCGCTTGGTCAGAGCTCTCGGAAGGCTAGGCATCAACGTCATAGACTATGAATGAAGATTTTTCTTCTACTGATTAATGGTCCCAATGGAGAAGCAAGCTTTGCTTACGATTCAACTCAAAGCAGACGCTACTTAGAGGGTAGATTATGATTCGCCTGGAAGGACTTACAAAACGTTTCAAACAAGTCACTGCGGTGGACAACGTGAGCTTGATGGTGGCGCCCGGAGAAATTTATGGTTTTCTCGGACCCAACGGAGCCGGGAAAACAACCACCATCAAGATGCTCGCCGGAATCATACGCCCCACCTCAGGGAGTATCTTTATTGATGGACTGAATTTGCTGAAACATCCTATCGACGTGAAAGCACGGGTAGGATTTATTCCGGATCGTCCCTTTCTATACGAAAAACTCACAGGGTCCGAATTCATGTTCTTCATGGCCAATCTGTACGGGTTCAATGGTGCGGGACGAGAAAAGAGAATCCAGCAATTTCTCGAACTCTTTGAACTGGCAGAATGGGCCAAGGAACTAGTGGGTAGCTATTCCCACGGTATGAAACAACGGTTGATCATGAGTGCTGCCTTGTTGCATGAACCCAGGGTTTTCATTGTGGATGAACCTCTTGTGGGCTTGGATCCCAAGGGGGCTCGGCTCATTAAACGAATCTTCACGAGATTGAAACGGAGCGGTCTCACCGTATTCATGTCCACCCATACCCTTGAAGTTGCAGAAGAACTTTGCGATCGCATCGGCATCATCCAAAAGGGAGAACTCCTTGCAGAGGGTACCGTCACTGAGCTGAAGGAGTTGGCTGGTCAGGAAGCCCCACGCTTGGAGTCCATATTCTTGCACCTGACCGGCGCTGAGACCGAAAGCACCGAAGATATTGGTTTTATTAACCAAAAAAAATGAGGAATTGGGGAATTAAGCAATTGAGGAATTAAAGATAACTGAGTGGTTCTGCACTTAATCCCTAAATCCCTCAATCCCGAAATTCGATGAGACTATGAAGGTATTGACTTTACTTGCCCCACGCTGGTGGGGTTTCAGAAACGATTTATTTTTTGGCGGCCGGCGATCTCTTATCAAAGCAGGTTCTCTGTTGGCCGTGGCTGTTGGCTTCTGGGTCGGAATATATGTGATATTCTACCGGGTGCTTCGCTATTTTCAGGCAGTGGAAGAATTTGGCGACCTGCTGGCCTACAAGCTTCTCACCATGGTGTATCTTACCTTTTTCGGGTTGTTGATATTCAGTAACGTGCTGGTAGCTCTCAATACGTTTTTTCTTTCGCAGGATTTAGAAATAATTCACGCTACCCCGGTTTCCATAGGAGAAATCTTTGCGGCGCGTTTTCTGGATACGTTAGTTGAGAGTTCATGGATGGTACTGCTTTTTGGCATTCCCATCTTTACAGCTTACGGCCTTGTCTACCAGGCGTCCCCTGTCTATTATCTCGGTCTTGTCAGTGTGATGATTCCCTACCTGATCCTGGCAGCAGCTCTGGGGATAACCCTCACCATGATCTTAGTACAGGTATTTCCAGCCCAACGCACCCGGGATATACTTTTTCTTCTTTCCGTTTTGGTGATTATTCTCCTTTTCTTTCTCTTCCGGTTTACGCGACCGGAAAGGTTGGTGGATCCGGACGCTTTCGCTAATGTGATCACTTATTTTCGAGCACTCAGTGCTCCGGCTTCACCTTATCTGCCCAGCAGCTGGGCCAGTGAGGCGATTTGGCCTCTTCTGAAACCTTCATCCATCTCCAGTGGTTTTTACCAGGGATTTTTGTGGATAAACGGTCTGGCCAGTTTGGTGGTGTGTGCATTTGTGGCGCTTTGGATTTATCCGGAGGGCTGGTCCAAGTCCCAGGAAAGCGGACGTCTGTTGGCTGGCAGATTTCTTGGTCTGGTGCCCAAGCAACTCAGGCCTAGAAAAACGCGCCGTTCTCAGACCCTCACTCTCATGGGCAAAGACCTGAAGTTCTTTTTCCGCGACAATACCCAGTGGTCACAGCTGCTCCTGATCCTGGCTCTCATTGTGCTCTATCTTTACAATTACAGCGTGTTGCCTCTGGACAGTGTTAAGGTGCCCACTTTTTATTTACAGAATCTCATAGCCTTTCTGAATGTGGGTCTGGCCGGATTTGTCCTGGCCTCTATCGGCGTGCGTTTCGTGTTTACGGCGGTGAGCGGAGAAGGCTTTTCATTCTGGATTATGCAGAGTGCTCCGCTGAGTATGAGGAGGTTACTGTGGAGCAAGTTTCTTCTTTATCTGGCGCCTTTGCTGCTCCTTGGTCTAATCCTGACCATCGCCACGAACGAATTGCTGCAAGTGAGTGCTCTGATGCGGTGGCTGGCACCCATCACCATTTTCTCTATGGTTTTTGGCATCACCGCTCTTGGAGTGGGCATGGGCGCTGTGTTCCCAAATTTTAAAGCCGAGAACATAACCCAAGTTGCCACAGGTTTTGGCGGGCTGCTCTACATGATTCTGGCTATGGGCTTCATAGCACTGGTGGTTATTCTGGAAGCGGGGCCCGTCTATATCCTGTTCATGGCCCAGGCCCGTCACCATTCCCTCAGTTTTTTCCAATGGCTGTATGTCGGCGGCTCTATCCTTCTCCTGGTGCTGATGAATATTGCTGCTGTCTGGCTGCCGATGCGATATGGTGTTCGGAAACTAGCTGACTACGAAGGGTAAAGGCGATTCCCTTCTATTCTCTCTGCAAGCGTAAGCTCCCTCCGGGCGGTAGGCTTTCTGCGATCACAAAGAGCGCTGAGAGGTAAACCATGCAAGAAATTGTATATCGTCCCATTGGTGTCATTCATTCGCCCTTCAAACAGACAAAAGGGATGCCCATTCAGCCTGCTGGAGCCCGAGGAGTGGCCGGCACCATAGAGGTAATTCCTGAGTGTGGTGATGGTTTGAAAGATCTTGAAGGGTTTTCGCATATTTTTCTTCTCTATCATTTCCATCTCTCCCAAGGATACTCGCTGATGGTTAAGCCCTATTTGGATGATTCTCTACGAGGAGTTTTTGCCACCAGAGCGCCCAGGCGCCCCAACGCTATCGGAATCTCGGTTGTAAGGCTTGTGGGAATCGAGGGATGCACACTTCACATCGAAGACCTAGACATTGCCGACTCCACCCCCTTGCTGGATATCAAGCCATACGTGCCGGAATTTGACTCCAGAGAGGTGGAACGAACAGGTTGGCTCGCCGGCAAAGCAGAAAAAGCAGCGGAAGTGGGGGCGGATGAGAGGTTCAAGTGATGTCCGTGGTCCGTAGTCCGCTGCAAATCCTACCGTTTGTCATCACAGATCCACTTGCATCCAGCGATACTATAGGGTAGTCTTTTCTGAAATTTTAGGCATTTTAGGCACGTTAGCTCACTTTAGGCACTTTCTTTCATTTTAGGCATTCAGGTTAACGAACTACGGACAAATGCGGAGCGTACAATGACCAATATCTTCCGAACGCTTTCCTTGGTTTTTGTAGCGGGATGTGTGGGGGGAGTGTTAAATAGTCTCGTGGTTTGGAACTTTGGCCACCTGGGAATCAGTGCAGCGCTGGGAGTCAAGATTGCCCCTCAACTGACCTCTGCCTGGCTTTATCCCCGCATTGTCTGGGGTGGAATATGGGGATTTCTGTTTTTGTTGCCTATACTGCGGAGCTCAGTGATAAGTCGTGGTCTCTTATACAGCCTGGCTCCCTCTCTGGTGATGTTCTTCATCGTTTTTCCTATGAAGGCCAATAAGGGTATGTTCGGTCTTGCCCTGGGGAATATGACTCCAGTGCTCGTGCTCTTCTTTAACGGTATTTGGGGTGTGGCTGCCGCCCTCTGGCTCAGGCTGATCAAGTAGGCGAAGCCCACGATGGTGCCTAGGGAGTATTGGAGTGGTGGAGTCTATAAAATCCCAAACTCCAAGTACCAAATCTCAGGGTTTCAGGTGTAGGGTGTCAGGGAAGAAAAACAAAAAGACTGAAACCTGAAACCTCAGTTTTTGTGATTTGGAATTTATATTCCTCCAGTACTGTACTACTCTCGTGAAAAAGTCATCTCTTGTAGGGAGTGGCCTTTTCATTCCGTCGGTTCGAGGGCCACTTCCAGGGCATCGGGCATGGCGCGGACCAGATGAAATTGCATTGCTTCTCGAACCTGTTCGGGCACATCCGGAAGATCCTTGTCATTTATATAAGGCAGGATCACTTCCCTTATACCAGCCCGATGCGCGGCAAGAACCTTTTCTTTAATCCCTCCCACGGGGAGAACATCGCCCCGTAAGGTGATCTCTCCGGTCATTGCCACGTCTCTCCGCACCTGCTTTCCACTAATCAAGGAGGCTAAGGTCACCAACATGGCGATGCCGGCGGAAGGGCCATCCTTGGGTATGGCCCCAGCAGGCACATGGATATGAACATCTGAGCCATCAAGAAAGTTTTCCTCAATATTCAGTTGAGTGGCATGGGCTCGCACGTAGGTGAGGGCGGCGGTTGCAGACTCTTTCATAACGTCGCCCAATTGGCCGGTGAGCGTGAGGCCGCCTTTGCCCGGCATCCGAGCTGCTTCAATGAAGATGATGTCACCGCCAGTTGGCGTCCAGGCGAGCCCGGTGGCCAATCCGGGTCCCCACGCTCGGGCGGCCAACTCAGGAATGAACAGCACCGGCCCAAGGAATTCTTCCAGGTTGTCAGGCCCGATTCTGGTAACCTGCTCGCGCCCGGCGGCAACCTCTTTGGCGACACCTCTGCAGACGGCGGCGATCTGCCGTTCCAGGTTGCGAACCCCTGCTTCACGTGTATAAGAACGAATGATAGAGCGGATTGCCTCATCTTCCAGTTCCATGAGATCAGCTTTCAGCCCATGCGCTTCAAGCTGCTCAGGGAGTAGGTAACGCTTTGCTATCATTAGCTTATCTTCCTCAATGTAGCCTGGCAGTTCAATCACTTCCATGCGGTCGCGCAGGGCAGGGGGGATGGTGTCCAAAATGTTCGCGGTGGTGATGAACATTACCCGAGAAAGATCAATGGGCACTTCAAGATAATGGTCAGAGAATGTATGGTTTTGTTCAGGGTCAAGCACCTCCAAGAGTGCTGAGGAGGGATCGCCCCGAAAGTCTGTGCCCACCTTGTCGATTTCGTCGAGCATGAATACCGGGTTGTTGGCTCCAGCCTTGCGAAGGCCTTGAACAATGCGTCCGGGCAGGGCGCCCACATAGGTGCGCCTGTGGCCCCGAATTTCCGCCTCATCCCGTACCCCTCCTAAAGAAATGCGAATAAACTCACGTCCGAGAGTGCGGGCGATGGATTGTCCTAAAGAGGTCTTGCCAACACCTGGAGGACCCACAAAACAGAGAATAGGGCCTTTCATATCCTGTTTGAGCTTTCTCACCGCCAGGTATTCGATGACGCGCTTTTTGACTTTTTCTAAATCATAGTGGTCAGCATCCAGCGTCTCTTGGGCAGCAGCAATGTCCAAGTTGTCCTCGGTGGAGAATTCCCAGGGAAGTTCCAGTAACCAGTCTAGATATGTGCGTGATACGGTGTACTCAGCTGCTGCTGGCGGCATTCTACTCAACCGGTCCAGTTCCTTCCCGGCCACATCTCGCACCTCATCAGGCATGGGTGTTTCTTCCAGTTTCTTTTTCAGCTCATCGATCTCGACGGTTCGCTCGTCACCCTCGCCAAGCTCTTTCTGAATAGCTTTGAGTTGTTCGCGGAGCATGTAGTCTCTCTGGGTCTTGTCCATGCCATCCTTAATCTTCTGCTGGATTTCCTGACTGAGTTCCAGGGTCTCTAATGTCTTGTTCAAATGGACAGTCAAGCGCTCCAGCGCCGTCTGAGTTTCCAGAGTCTCGAGAATTTCCTGGGCCTCCGCCAAGGTCAGATCCAAATTTGAAGCCACCAGGGAGATAAGGGGATGGGGCCCCTGCACATTGGTAGCTACGAGTGCCAGTTCGGTCGGCATGCTGGCCAGTTCCACAACTCTCTGAAAAAGATTGCGAATGTTTAAGACCATGGCCTCGATTTGTTTGTCCATCTGGAGGGCTTCTTCGATGATTTCCACCTTGGCAACCAGGTAAGGTTCTTCTTGAACTGTCTCTACCAACCGTACCTTTTTAGAGGTTCGAATCAGGAGGTGGCAATGGCCCTCGGGAGTGCGCATCATTTTCAAGATAAAAGCTGCCACTCCCACCCGGTACAAATCAACGACTCCAGGTTTCTCCATGGTGTCGTCCCTTTGGGCCACCGCCACAAGAGCTCTATCCTTGACCAGGGCGTCATCTATCAGCTTGATGTGATCAGGGCGGCTCACCAGAAGTGGAACGGTGATCTCAGGGAACAGCACTCCCTGGTGCAGTGGCAGCACTGGGAGATGCTTAGGGATTTCTTGCTCTTCTGCAGCAGTTTTCAAATTGACATCTTCTTCGGCCATGAAGAAAACTCCTTTTTTAATCTATCACTTACTAGCAGTCAGCGCTCGGTGAATGAAACCATGAAGTCAATCTTTCTCAAAATCGTTCACCTCACAGACCAAATAGCCGACGGAGGATCGCTTAGAGGCGGACTATTCATCTGCTTTTACAGATACGGATGCCGAGATCCTGGATTTCTTGGGGAGGTGAATGACCAGAAAACCATCACGATAGGTTGAGCTGGCGCCATCCGGATCCACAGGAATAGGGAGGCGAATAGCTTGATTGAAGGGGCCAAAGTCTATTTCCATGTGATGGACGCGACTGACATTCTCGTCCAATGGCCTGCATCTGTTGCCAGAGATCCTCACAACCTCACTCTCTACCACCACTTCTACATCTTGCGGCTGGATACCAGACACGTCCACCAATAAGGTAAGTTCGTCGTCTGTTTCATAGAGATCCAGGGAAGGCCGCCAACCAGTATCACCACAAAGGGTGGCCGCCCCAGGGCGCGTCAACGATCCAACCATCTTTTCCATACGCTGACGCATACGCTCAAATTCTTTTTCGATGTCATCATCGAACCATTTCATTAAATCCTCCGGCAGCTAAAGTGATCATTGTCTCTATTAGTGAAAAAATAGTCACGGGTGGGAAGATTTTCAAGGCGGTGGAACAAGGGTGCTCCTTTAACCCGGATATTTCATGCTTACGGTTGGAGTAGATTAAATCCCGTTTCGGAGTCATGAGTGCGTACCCCAGTTGTGTCAGCCAGTTCAAAAAGGATCACTTCCATCACATGCCACACCCTGACACCCTCACGGATACACCCGGTTATGGTAGAGGACTTCCTGCCGCTCGCCATGTGCATATGGAGCACGGGATTTCCTTCATCGTCCGGAAAAAGCGTTCCAACCCCGGCTATCTCGTGGACCTCATCCAACACATGTTTCATGGGGACAACAGGGGTTGTTCGGCCCTCTTCAGGGCCAACGACAAACTTACTTCCATGATCAGCTCCGCCGACAATGATCAATCCAGCTGCTCCAATAGATTTTTCGCGGGCAAAGCGTTCAATTTCGTCATGGACGATGTCACCATCCTCTAGACGTATTACGAAAATTCGTCCCGGTTTGGCCTCAGAGTATTTCATGCCCAGCCTCTTCAAACCTATTCAGTTCCACGTCTTTATAAACTCTATTGGGATCAAAAACGCGTCCGTTCATAACTATGTAAACACCAGCCGGCAACAATTGGACAGCAGCAACTGCAGAGCCAATATTGAACGGGGCATCACTTGATTTAGACCTGGCAGGTTCGATTGCCCCTGTAAGCACGATAACTTTATTTTGGATACTCATAATTTTTTTTGCCGTTTCGATTATGGTATCAGTTCCGTGCGTTACTATTATATATTTGTGGTCATCAGCCTCTATTCTATCGAAGATGAGTTGGCGGTCATCATCGGTCATGTCGAGGCTGTCTTTTCTTAATATGGATTCAATTTGATAGGCAAAATTGATATTTGCCTCTTCTAATACTTGATCGACTGCTGGCTCACCAACCTGATATTTGCTTTTCTTATCGAAGTATATCTTGTCTATCGTACCGCCAACACAAAAAATTTTGATCTGCATTTTGTTTTTTAAAACCTCCGGGCGTTCATTTGATAGAAAAATCCTTCTTGCGCAACATCAGCTTGATGGCACCGTAAGGAAGGAGAAAGAAAACAATAGCGCACAATTTGACCAGAGCCATGCCGTAGTAATTCATCAATACGAACTCATGTTTGCTCAAGATGAACCACTTGGAATGAATACTGTATATCCAATCACCTCCAACCACATAGCTCATGAACCAAACTATTAAGAGAGCAAGAGAAAAGAGAAAGCACCTTAACAAGATTTCTGCCACAACATCAAGGCCATTTAACACCTCATCTGCATTCATAATAGATCCTCTTCTACTAGCTTTTCTTCCGGCCGAACCGGTCGAACTCGGCTGCCGAGGCTTGTTCAGCATCCTATCCCGGATAATTTATGAATCGGTGTCGCGAGACTATGAAGATGAGCGTGCCACCGGGCAACCCCGCAGGGGCTTGAATCCGAGGCGTACTTGAACAGTACGTCGCAGGGTTCGAGGCCCGAGGACGCCCGGAAAGACGCTCATATCCATAGACGGAGTAGCCAATTCATGAATTATTCGGGCTCGACTGCCTCAGCGAATTCTGGTCTATACCTGGCCACTCCAGAGATCCCCTGCATCACTGACTCGTTGAGCACCACTATCATGAAAGCGTCATCTGGTACTTCCCATTCACTTCTAATTCCATAGCGACTTGCAGGTTCAAAGCCAAATCGTGGGTAGTAATCAGCGTGTCCCAGAACGATCACAAAACCACAGCCGCTGCTCGCCAATCTGGCAATTCCTGCCCTCACCAGCTTTGAGCCGATCCCCTGCCGTTGGTATTCGGGTAGCACGGCCATTGGTGCCAGACCCATCCCCTCCGCCATTGTCTCTTCGCCCTCAACCGTGACAGGACTGAAAAGGATGTGGCCAACTATCTCATTGCCCACCACCGCAACCAATGACAGCAGATCATTGCAGTTCCGCCGCAACCTATCGACGAGATCAGCCTCTAGAAGTTGCCCGAAAGCCCGCTTATTCACCTGATGGATTATCGGAATGTCTTGTGGTTGTTCTTTGCGGAGCTTTCCCATCTTCTCATCATCTCAGGTTTATTGAAGCTCCCTGCAGTCCCGCCAAGGCGGGACAGTCCGCCGCAGGCGGATTCGAAATGTAAGGAAGTGTTCCATTTTATTGTAGTTCGCTCGCTCACCCCGTCCGCCTCAGGCGGACTACGGGGAATGCGCTCGCTGGAGCATTTTCAACATCGAAAACCTGGTCCTTAAAGCCAGTCCACGATCCCGCCTTGCGGGGGTCAGCGTTGAATGGCTCTGCCTGTACAAGTGGGTAGCTTTTGTGGAGGTTTCAGGTTTCAGTGTTCAGGTTTCAGTTTTTTCATTTTTCCTGACACCTGACACCTGATTATTCATCAACTAACCTAATTCTGTCTGTCAACTCAGGATGTTTCCCTTGGATGTCCTGGTAGAAGTCCCGAATGCGGTCCATATCCTTCTTGATATCACCTGTAGGTACGAAAGAGAGACCAAGACATGCCTCTTTGCGACCGTAGTCTAGATATCCACATAATATGGGAACTTGGGCAGTGTATGCAATCCAATAAAAGCCAGATTTCCAATAGTCTTTTTTCTTTCTTGTTCCCGAAGGACCTATGGCAACGACAAGCCTGTCAGACTCCCTGAATCGCCTGGCAATCTGATCGACCACACCGTGCTCGCTGTCCCGATCAACAGGGATTCCGCCTAACCATCTCATTACTCCTCCAAAAGGCTTTTTGAAAAGCGTATCTTTTCCCAGCCATGAGATCCTCAAGCGGAAGATGAATACTGCGGCAAGTGTGAAAGGAAAATCCCAGTTGCTGGTATGTGGTGCACCCACAAGGACAAATTTGCCCCCAACCGGGACCTGGCCCACAACATCCCAACCAGATATCCCCATCCAAATACGACCTATCCAATATTTGATAAATCCAGAAGTTGGACCATTGTGGGTTATTCTGTAGCTATGCATTTCCTCTATTTTCCAGGTCATCTGTACTAAAATATTAGAAAGCAGTCTTACTGCTTCTGAGCAACTATATTGCGGTAGAGTTCCTCTTGGGAGCCCGGGGGGAATTCAAGTTGTTCATAGAATACTCGATAGGTTCCGGCTGCGATCCTTATCTTTGCCCCATTCTCGCCCGTGCAAACCTTATTTATCTGGTCACGCAAAGACCGTGGAATGTCATTCGCCAACGGCAGAAAAAGGAGTGATCCGGAGTGGCAAAAAATCTTTTCAGCCAGCGTTTCTGAGTTGGCAGGCAACAAAAAGTTTTCTTGCAAAGACTGTGACAGTGGAAGCAAGAGGTACGGATTGCACCACAACACCGGGCATGAAGCCTTGCCACCATAATGTGTCACCGTCAGACCGCGCCTTTGTACATAACTCGCTGATGGATGGGTGCTCGCATTCACTGTCTGACCGAGATGAATTGGATCAGTTATAAGGAGAAATTCGTCTCTCAATTCGAAACTGTCATCGGCTGCCACCATACAGTCAGGAGACCATGTATGCAGATCTTGAATCGGCCTCAATTGCTTGGCGTCGACCAGGGCAGAACAGGTGCTATGCGGTGCCATTTGAGACTCCAAAAGATAATCAAAGCAAGAGAGATGTAAGATTTATGATGTAAGATTGTAGATTGCAGATTGAGGCTGCGAGCATTGCTTACAGCGAAAGACTATTCTTTTCAATCAAAAATCTGCATTCTTCAATCTAAAATCTCTTCGGGTCGAAAGCTACATTCATAGCTCATATGACATGAAAGTGACAAGGAATGGCAAATGGGCAAATTCTTTTGTCTCTTTTTCAGCGAAACCGATCCTGTGATACCACAGCTTCAATTCAGTATCATCAGAAATAATGCCTATCCCTATCTGCTTTGCTCCCAAAGCTCTTGCCTCATAAAAAACATGATCAACGAGCGCTTTGCCAAAACCTTTTCGCCTGCTCTGTGGTAAAACCCCCAGCCGTTCAAGATAGCATAGATCTGGATTCGCTTTTTCGAGAGCGACACATCCCACTGGTGTGCCATCGCTCTCCAAGATGTAATAAGCCACTCCCCTGGAAATATCGTCTTCGATCCACTCGTCAGTGCAGTTAGATGGATGTTTTGGGCAGTTCTCAAGAGTGAGAGCGAACCTTTCAGCCACATCGCGAAAGGAAACGCGAATGAGGCCGGACAATACCGGGACGTCGGCGGACCCAGCTGCTCTAATATATGTTGTATCGGCCGTCATCTTTCTCCACTGCTAACGCTCTAACTGAGATGTAATGTATTCATGCAACTCATTCCATTCTTGATCTAAATCATATTCCGGCATTGTCTTTTTTGCTCTCCTGTACCAGTAATTTGAGTTTCCTAAAGCCCCCTCCTTTCGGTGCAGGTATGCATGAATCCAATAAGAATGTGGCGATTCAATGCCCTGTACAATGGTATGAGCACTATCCCAATCACCATCTCTGTCAAGCTCTAATGCCCTTGTTAGTTCATCGATATTGCTGCTCATTTTAACTCCTTTTTGGGTTATAGACCTAGCCCGAAAATATCCGGTCCAGAAACCCATGGACAAAGAAAAAGATTACTGAAGCACCTTTTTCCAGACCATGAAAAGATCATGGCCATAGACCCAATAGTAAAATGTAGATCCGAGTAGGGCATGCGAGAACCCCAGAGGGAGCAGAACTCGATAACGGCGGTAGAGAAAGGTCCAGAAGATTCCTGCAGCAGCGGCTGCAAGCGTGATGCCGATGTCAGGGAGATGGACCAATGAATAAGCCATCCCCGTGGCGACTACTGAGACCGGCGCCGGGAAAAGCGTAAGAAGACGCCCGAGAAGGTAGAACTGGAAGAGGAACTGCTGCAGGAGAGCCCACGGGAGGTAGAGGGCGAAGGCGAGGGGGAGATGGTAGTTTAAGAATCGAGCCCAGGCTCCATCCCAGCCGGATTGCCTGTAACCGAGCGCAAGTCCGATTGCCGCGAAGGTAAGAATTATGGGAATAGTGACGGCTGAGGCCAGAAGGTAGGACCGTCTTACTCGAGTCTGTAAATCCTCTTCCGGTGGAAACTGAGCCCAGATTGAGTTCCTGGTGAATCGAGCGTTCGAGGCAATGAGACAGAGCGCGAACAGAGCAAGGAGAACGTCAACGTAGATAGGCCGTTTTGGAAAAAGAGCGAGAAAGACGATGGTGAGCACACTGAGAACGAAAAGTTCGGTGAGGATACGGTGTCTTAAAGATTTTCCCATAAGCTTTCTCAAAGCCAAATAACGTCCATCTCATTCGCGCTCGCTGCGCTTCCGTCTTCGCAAAAGCTTCGACGAGACAAGCCGCTCAGTCCCGCAAGCGGGTTCCCAGTTTCACGGTCTCGCGACACAGCTTCATGAATAATCCAGGCTAGGTGAAGAAACCCTTATAAATACGAAATATATTCGCCAGTGGGGCACTGTTGTGTCCAGGCACTCGATAGATTTCAAAGGTTGATGCCACAAAAAGAGCGACAATCAACCCAAGCACGACTACGAGAGCGAAGCGAGAGGGAAGGAAGCGGAACAGCAACCAGCTAATTCCGGCCGCTGCAACATAGAGAAGGCCTCCGAGGATCACCACATGAGCCCACAATATGCCAAGCATCCAGAAACCTTCAGCAGTAAATTTCGGCAAAGCCACAATAAGCCCGTGAACGGCGAGATAGATTATGCAGAATGTCGGCACTATACCGCCCACAACCACCATGAAGTAGGGAACTGGCACGGCTAAAAGCAAGGCAGCGAAAAGAGTCCATTTCGGCCAGCGACATTCATTGGTGGATAGATCATTCACGATGAACCTACAACAGGCTGTTTAGAGCACCTTCGATAAACACACCGCCGAGGCAGGGCATACATCTCGAAATTCCTCCGTCGTGGCAATAATTTCTGGAACCTCCGCACGCTGAACAACCTGGTAGCCCAGCTTCGGAAAGAACTCTGTCGCTGTTAGCGTGAGCAGAAACAAAGTCTTGATACCCGCCTCGGATGCGTACGCTTCTAGATGGCGTGTCAATTCGAGACCCAAGCCCCTACCACGCCAAGAAGGATGCACAACCAGCGACCTCAGTAACCCGACTTCATGAAAAGGTTCCAGACCGATCGCCCCTATAACCAAACCGTTGTTGGTTCGTGCGACCAAAAAATGCTTGAGCTTTTCTGAGGAAAGATCTTCGACGGGGAGTTCTGCATCTGCCAGCAGCTTCCGGACTGCTGCTTCATCCCCTGGAACAAACTGTTCGATCCGAACGTCCTTTTCCACGATTGAGATCCTACTCCTAGTAGCCGAATTCAGAGACCCTTCGACCCAGGCTTCGCCGAGCAGGGAGCTCAGAGCCCGACTGTAGCGAGTGGTTAGTAACTACCTCAACTCTATCCTCATAATCGGCCGTGTGGGTGAGCGTCTCGCAACCTCTTTGAAACCAGCACGAACGAATGCTTTCGGTATGCCGGTCCAGGCAAAGGCTTGTGGTATATCTTTCTCAGATTTGGGTTCAACAGGATAACCTTCCACCAATTCCGCACCTTGTGATTTGGCATACTCAGCTGCGGCCCGCAAGAGCTCTGCTGAAACGGACTTTTTCCTATAAGACCGGTCAACAAACAGACAGGCTACAGACCAACACGGACTATCATCAATGGGCTTGAGTATGCGAGATCTCGCTAAAGCGGGAAAGCTACTTCTCGGGGCTATTGCACACCAGCCGATTGCTTTCGTATCATGGTAAGCCAGGATGCCAGGAACTTCTCCAGAGTCGACAATGGCTTTCATGGCACCTTTGTTACCGTCTCCTTTTTGAGACTCAAACTGTTTTTTGCTAAGACGCCAAAGCATGCACCAGCAACCACCACAGGCCCCCCGTTCACCAAACAGGGATACAAAGTCGTCCCATTGGTCTGTGGTCAATGGCTGAAATGATAATTCCATGGATATGTCTCTATCGCTCACGGTCTCGCGATTGCAATTCATGAAATATCCGGGCTCGGTGTGCCAAGGTGGGAGAGCTCTTATTGACCACGTTGGCGTCTAACGGTAACAGTTTCACCACCGATACCCCAGTTGTCCGTATGGACCTCATCTATGACCACGACTGTAGTTGCTGGATTCTTTCCCAGAACTTTGGCGAGGAGGTCGGTCACTCCTTTGATAAGTTCAGCCTTTTGGCCTGCTGTGACGCCTTCCTCGGTCACTTTGATATTTACGTAAGGCATGACTGCTCCTTATTCTCTAGCGCTTTAGACTAATATTTTGGGCGCCTAACGACCGCGCAGCAAAATCCCCCTCGGTCCCCCTTTAGAAAAGGGGGGTTGGGGGGATTTCTTTTTAATTGTCGATTTCGATTCCAAAATATTGCTTGAGAGTTTCAGAGTATTCAGTTTCTGAGCGTAACACCCGTTCTTGTAGCTCCCCCTCTTTGGTGATGCTTAGCAACATATCGGTTAAAGTAACGCGGCCTTCAGCCGTAGCAATGGTTACCAAACGACGCTGGGTGAAAACAGAATCTGGTGATGTCTGGTTATAGTGACACATGCCCGAAAAGTCCGCCCGCTTTCTGGGCTTAAGGTTGAACAGAAACCGTGGCGCCCGCTCTGCATTCAACTGCTGGTAGTATAAGGCGTGGTCTTTACCGTGGGCCCCTATGGTGTACGTATAACCCTCTGAGGTCGCGTTGTTCGTCCCGTCAATGCGAAGCGGCTCTCTGCAGGACTGGCCATTTCCGACATCGACCAGGTAGTCTTTTTCAAGGGTGACCAGGAGCACCATGTGGTCGTATTCCGGGCCTGCCGTAGTTCCTTTCACCATTCTTGCCGAAAGATACTTCACCTGGAAGCCAAGCGCCTCAAGAAGGTCGAAAAACAGTATGTTGCATTCATAACAAAACCCACCCCTTTTTCTCGAGACGATTTTCTCATAAATACTTTCTGAGGAAAGCTCGATCTTTCGACCGAGATGGATGTCTAGGTTTTCGAATGGAACCGTTTGCAAAAAAGCCATCTGCAGGCTTCCAAGGGCGTAGAGGGTGGGTTCCGTTGATCCACGATACCCGATCCGTTCTAAACAGCGGTCTATATCCATCACTTTACCCTGCTGACAAGCAAGGTTTCATTTGGTAATAATTTGAATTTTCTCTTCCTCAAATTCAATAATATCGCCCGCAATGATTTTTTTACTTTTTCTGGTTTCAACTTCACCATTTACCCGCACGAGCCCTTCGGCAATAACGAATTTCGCCTCTCCTCCGCTTTGAACCATGCTTTCGAACTTTAGAATTTTATAAAGCTCAATGGGCTCTTTCTCAATCTCAACCACTCTCATCTTTTCGGAAGCATCTGTATTCATAATGTTAGACTGCGCTGGCCGGATATAAAACTTTTCAAGTATTGCCGTGTTTAGCCAAAAACCGATCTAATTGATTAGCAAAAGCCTTACGATCACTCTGACTGAACGACGATGGGCCACCTGTGTCCACGCCTCCACTTCGTAATTCATCCATAAAATTACGCACAGCAAGGCGTTCGCCAATATTGCTTTTTGTGTAGAACTCTCCCCTGGGGTCAAGCGCATGGCCACCTTTCTCTATAATCTCGGCGGCGAGAGGTATGTCAGCGGTAATGACCAGGTCGCCGGGTTGTAATTTCTGTACTATTTGATTGTCGGCCACATTGAGGCCATAATCTACTTTGATCGCCTTGATATAAGGTGACGGAGGGGTGTGTAAGAGCCGATTCGCAACTAAGGTTAAGGATACGTGTAGTCTCTCAGCTGCGCGAAATAGAATATCTTTTATCACTCTGGGGCAGGCATCGGCGTCGACCCATATTTGCATTAACTTCCCTCCTGATAGAATGTCAGTGGCATGAATAACAGTCGGGCTAGAACGGATTCGTTAGGTCACGAACTCGTTCGTTCTTCTCGTCGTACTCTGCCCAGACTATCAAGTCTCGATAGTCTGTCTTGGCCAGGTCTAGAGCTTTCTCCAGCCTATTGAGGTCTCCGTTGGCGACGAAAACAATAC
>JBFFBS010000048.1:0-19648 GCA_041560295.1 Syntrophobacteria bacterium
ATTGAGGGATGTAATTCTTAGTTTTATAATGGCCCTTTTCTTGCACAAATCTGTGAGTCCATTCTATGGTGTGATGAGAGCTGGTGTGGTTTCAGTATTTCTCGCTTTCATGTCAATCTGAATTGTGTCCTGTGGGGAGAGAATTTTCATGTGCGAACTACTCGGTCTCTGTTTCAACAAAGAGGTTACCGTTCAATTGGCCTTTTCTGGACTGAAAGCTGGAGCAACGGATAACCCTGATGGGTGGGGAGTCGGCTGGTATAATGAATACGGGACCCAAGTTATTAAAGAAGCAAGGCCAGTGGACCGGAGTCGTCTTGCCAGAAGCTTTCTGGAAGACTTGGGTGCTCGTTCAAGGATCTTTGTCTCACATATCCGCCGTGCTACAGCAGGTGAGGCAGGTTACGTCAACACGCACCCCTTTTATAGGAGGTTTGATAATAAGACCTGGGTTTTTGCCCACAATGGCACGATAGATTTTGATCAACTGATTTTCCCCACCGGAGAGTTCATCCCAATTGGCACAACTGATTCTGAACTCATTTTCTGTAGTCTTTTGTCATGGCTCAAGCATCATGAGTTGCGCCTGGCCGATAGAAATGACTTTATTCTCTTGCATGAGAAATTACGAGAAATAAACCGCTTAGGCGAGCTCAACCTGATTTTTAGTGATGGCACCCACTTGTTTGCGTATCACGACAGCTCGGGTTACGTGGGGCTGCATTTCTTGCTTCGTCAGGCTCCCTACGAGGTTGTCAGACTTCGTGGCCAATATCTGACAATCAACTTGGCAGAGATCATAGAGCCGGGTGAACGAGGATATCTCGTGGCCAGCGAGCCTTTGAGCGATGAGAATTGGATACGTTTTAAGCAAGGCCAGCTGTTGGTTTTTTTTGAAGGTAATTTAATTTTCGTGAGTGAATGATAGGTTTAGACTTAACAAGAGATGATGGGCTAGCCCTGAAATTTCACGAATTTTCGTCGCGAGAGCGTGGAGAAGAGTGTGCTACCGGGCAACCGTCCCACGGTAACGCGGGATTGGATCCGAGGCGTACTTGAACAGTACGTCGCAGGGGGAGCCTGTCCTGAGCCTGTCGAAGGAACACCCGAGGACGCCCGGAAGGACGGTCACATCCGCGGTCGGAGCAGGCATTTCGTGAAATATCAGGGCTAAGATTCGCTCTCTGCCTTTCGCTTCGCCCTCAGTAATAACACTGGCTTTTCACTGTGCCGCACAATTTTTTCCGCCACACTCCCCAACAACCACCGACCAAGACCACTTCGGCCGTGGGTCGACATGGAGATCAAATCAATCTCGTTGCGTTTGCTGTGGCTCAAAATCTCGTCAGCCACATCTCCATAACGCACGTGAATTTCCGCATCGAGATCTTTTCCAGTTAGCTGCTGCGCGATTTCGTTCAGATATTTCTCCGCCTCTCGGATTACTTCGACCTCGGCCTTGGTAGGATCTTTGCCCGGAAAGACATGAGCCCGGCAAACCCTGAGCAATATGATTCTCGCTTTCATACTAGACGCCACCTTCTCTATCTCCGGAAGGATGGCCTCTGCCAGCTTAGACCCGTCAAGGGGCACTAGAATGGATTTATACATTGCGCTTTCGTCCTTTTATGGTGTTAAGCCCTCCTCATGCTCGTCCACTTTGCAAGGATTGCACCACGAAGACCACAAAGTCTACAAAGAACGCTCAATTCCTTTTAAATTAGGATCATCTCCGAAAGAGTTGGTGGAATTTAATGGAATGAGCCGATGATGCCCGTTGGATTTGATAAATAAGCAAATATTTTAACCGCAGACAATACGCAGACAACAAAAACTTTTTGCCTCGGCGAACTGCCCAGGCAAAAGCTTCATGCCTTTCAGCCATCAGCATTCATAGTATCGCGAAGCGATTGAGGTTTTTGCCTCCGCAGGTCGCGGAGGCAAAATTTCTGCGTCTGTCGAGCGAACGAAGTGAGTGGACGGCCAAATAAATAGAACGGTAATCAGTTTACACCAACTAAATTGAAGAAGAACTTTAAATTATTGGTAATCTTAGAGAACTTTCTGGTATTACGAACTCTTCAATAACTATAGTTTCCGCCGCTTTTCGCGTCGTCTTCTCTCCTTTTTTGAGAGTCTCTTCGCCGGCCCTTTCTTGCGCGTTCCTTTTTCGGGATGCCATCTCTCCCCCGCATCCTCTTCTTCCACTCCCTTGGCACCCATATAGAGCACCATTTCCATTTTTGCTTCAAAATCTTCTGAATCAATGGCAACAGAACCACACGCCTCAGCATAGCTGGCCAACTCCCGATCTGTGGTCACGAGCAGTACCTTTTCACCTTCATTTCGGCATATTCTCTTAATCACTCTGTCAGCCGTTTCTCCTTGCCCCGAGTAAATGATTCTTATCCCTTTCTCTTGGCTCCTCTCTTCAGCAACATGCGGTTTGTTGGCAGCATCGAAAACTACGGTTATGCGGTGACTTCTCACCCGCTTGTACTGCCGCAAACGTTCAAGTAAGGCATCCCTCCCCAGCTCGAGAGACAACTCCTCTTGGGCGCTGAGCCTCGCAGATTGGCGAATAAGATTATATCCATCAATAACCACGTGCATTGCCATGATCGCACTCCCTATTGCGAATGCCCACTCAGCCCATCTAACTTAGAATGGTGTTCTCCTAAGGTTTAAACATTAATTCTCTGAGAGTTGGGACACAGATGCAGAGAACATCATCAACAAAGGGTGGCACAAGATTTTGAAGTATGAAAGAAGACTAGCCTGGATAATTCAAGAGCTTTTCCAGAAAAGGTCCAGAATGCGTTGAAGGTCCTCGTCAGAATAGAATTCGATCTCTATTTTACCCCTCTTGCCTCGACGAGCGATATTTACTTTGGTACCGAAGTGACGAATAAGTCGATCGATAATGGCCCGTGCATGACTGTCAAGCGGCGGTGCAGCTTTCACTTTCTTCTTTTTCTTGAGCAGAGTCTGAATTAACTTTTCTGTTTCCCGCACGGAAAGGCTTCGCTTGACAATGGTATTTCTAGCCCGCAGTTGTGCATCTGCTGCAGGTAACGCTAGCAGGGCTCGAGCGTGCCCCATGCTCAACACCCCATCCACTATGTCATCGCGGATCTTCTCAGGCAATTTCAGCAGACGAATCAGGTTGGCCACAGTGGAGCGGTCTTTCCCTATCTTCTTGGCAATTTTCTCCTGGCTCAACTGAAACTCCTGGTGCAGTCTTCTGTAGGCCTCTCCTTCTTCAATGGGATTAAGATCTTTTCTCTGAATGTTTTCAATGAGAGCTAGCTCAAATGACTCTGGCTCAGCGCTCTCCTTTATAATTACCGGGACCCGCTGTAGCCCAGCCAACTGGGCGGCCCGCCATCGCCTTTCCCCTGCTATTAACTGGTATCCCCCCTCTGTGCTTCTCACCAAGAGGGGCTGCAGTATGCCCCTTTCACGTACAGAGTCCACCAGGTCCTTGAAGGCCTTATCCCGAACATTTTGCCGCGGCTGGTAAGGATTGGGCGTGATCTCCTCAATGCCACAGTAGAAAAATTGATCGCCACTGCGTGTCAAAAGGTCAGCGTCACGAATAAGCGCTCCCAGCCCTTTGCCCAGTCCTTTCTTTTTGTTGCTTCGCTCCATAGCCTTTCTAACCTATTCTTTTCGGTGTTGCCTGGTTGCTCTAGCTCTTACAGCGTCTTGCCCCAGCCTCAATCGACCAGTCCACAGAACCTAAGCATCACCATTTACCTCTCGCCTGATCACTTCTTTTGCCAGTTCCAGGTAGGCTCGCGCTCCGGTTGAATTTACGTCATAGAGAAGGGCAGGCTTACCATGGCTGGGACTTTCGCTCAGTCTAACATTGCGGGGTACCACCGTTTTAAACACCCGCCTCTTAAAGTGAGTTCTGACCTCTCTCGCCACCTGGTGACAGAGATTGTTGCGGCTGTCGAACATGGTAAGCAAGATACCTTCAATACCCAAGCCAGGATTAAGCGTTCTCTTTACCAGCTGAATGGTCCTCAGCAGCTGACTCAATCCCTCCATGGCGTAATACTCGCACTGCAGGGGGATTATCACTGTCATGGCGGCTGTTAGGGCATTAACGGTAAGCAATCCAAGTGAAGGTGGACAGTCCAGAATGATGTAGTCATATTGCGAGACCACGCTGCTGAGACCATCACCTAATACCTTTTCCCTCGCCTCGAGAACCTGCAGTTCGATCTCGGCACCAATGAGTTCTCTGGTAGCAGGAATGAGATGCAAATATCGTAAAGCTGTTGTACAGACAGTTTCCGAGGGTTCAGTCTCGTTGATCAGGAGCTGATAGAGGTCTTTGTCTATCTGCCCTCGCTGGACACCCAACCCACTGGTAGCATTTCCCTGTGGATCACAGTCCACAAGTAGGGTGCGTCGTTCAGCCACGGCCAGCGACGATGCGAGATTTACGGAAGTGGTAGTCTTCCCCACTCCCCCTTTCTGATTTGCGATGGCAATGATCTTGGTCATACTCATAACCTGCCGTACCCGCTCCTGTCCTGTATTATATCCTCCCCACTTTGGCAATAAGGAGGTTATATTTGATATTGTAACGCCTCAGCGTAATTGCTTACAATCCCAGTTATCCTATTGAGTTAGTTTATGAGTGGCCTCTACCTGCAGGGCGATGGCTTCGGTTCGGTCCAACCTCAAAGTGCTGGCACACAATAGCACACCGTTTCCAATTTTCAAAGAGAAATACCGCCTCAAGATCAGCCAATGTTTCACGTGAAACAATGAGTAAATTAACTTCCTTTCAGCTCCTTGATTAGTAAAGGAGAATGGCAAAATATTAAATTCCAAGCAACGAATTTCACGGTTTCAGGTGTCAGGTGTCAGGAAAAAAACATAAAAGATTAAACCCCAACACTGAAACTTTTTCCTTATGTTGCTCTATGCTCATTTGTCCTTGTCTTTATAATGTCAAACTTCTATCATTACTGCCTGTCACAAAAATCAATTTAGAGAGGAGTTTGTATGGCGCTGGTAAATGAGCACTACCTGAAGTTGAAAGCTGGCTACCTTTTTCCTGAAATAAGTCGTCGTGTTCAGGCTTTTACTGATGCAAACCCTGGAATTGAAATAATCCGACTAGGCATCGGTGACGTCACCCAACCCCTGCCACCTGCGGTCATCGATTCTTTACATCAGGCCGTTAGCGAGATGGGCAAACCCGAGACCTTTCGGGGATATGGCCCCGAGCAAGGGTATCAGTTTCTCATAGATCTTATCTTGGCAAATGATTACCAGGCCAGGTCCGTTCATCTCGAATCCGACGAAATTTTTGTCAGCGACGGCTCCAAATGCGATAGTGGCAATATTCAGGAAATCTTTGCCGTGGATAATATTATCGCCGTGGCTGATCCGGCCTACCCGGTTTACGTGGACACCAACGTCATGGCAGGGAGAACCGGTGAAGCCGATGCCCAGGGCCGTTACCATGGCCTCTACTACATGCCATGCACTGAAGCCAATGCATTCTTGCCCGAGTTGCCGGATCGCAAGGTAGACATCATTTATCTCTGCTTTCCCAATAACCCCACAGGTGTTGTGGCCACTCCACAGGTGCTGAAAGCATGGGTGGACTATGCTCTGGAAAACCAGGCGACAATACTCTTCGATGGTGCCTATGAGGCCTATATCACCGAGGAGCACATTCCCCATTCAATATATGAAATACCCGGCGCCAAGGAATGCGCCATCGAGTTCAGGAGCTTTTCCAAAACAGCTGGGTTCACTGGCACCAGGTGTGCCTACACTGTTGTGCCAAAGGGCTTGGTGGCTCGAACAGCATCGGGTGAACCGGTAAGTATTAACCAACTCTGGAACCGTCGCCACACTACCAAATTCAACGGAGTATCCTATCCCGTACAGATCGCTGCCGCCGCCGTGTATTCCGATGAAGGTAAGGCCCAGGTGCGGGAATTGATTGATTACTACATGGAAAACGCGCGGATAATTCGTGAGACTCTCACTTCTGCGGGTTTTACTGTGTACGGCGGGATGAATGCACCTTACATCTGGATGAAGACTTCCGGTGGTATGAGTTCGTGGGAATTCTTTGATCAATTGCTTGCCGAAGCACACGTGGTAGGAACGCCCGGGTCAGGCTTTGGCCCCTCCGGTGAAGGATATTTTCGCCTCAGTGCTTTCGGTAATCGGGAAAACACTGAAGAAGCGGTAGCGCGAATCCGCAATAAAATCTCTCCATAAAGAAAAAAATGGAGTATTGGAGCGTTGGAGTATTGGAGTACTGCATAGCTCACAAAAAAATGATAGATTTACTGATCGCATTACTCCATCACTCCAGCACTCCAGCACTCCATGGCATCCCCTCCAAATAAGTCCTTGAATCTGCGAAATTCCACCTTGGGTACCTCCATCCTAGTTATGGATGTGTCTTAGGATGCCATAATTCAGTGAGCCGACTTTGGTGGGACGCGGATGGCCCAGGCATCAAACAGTGAATTGTAACGGAGGAGAAATACGCTACCCTCTACGGTGCGTACTTTGAAGTAATCTAAGGCGGGTTCGTCGGACTGAACTTCTCCCTCATACCAACGATCAATGATTTCCTCCACCTGCCAGCGGCGGTCCTGAAAGGTAAACGCCACTGGGCGCTCATTAGCACGATAGCCACTGTAACATTCAACTTCTATACGTTCGTAAGGCATGGAGTACCTGCAATTGAGGTCCGATACTTATAAGAGAGGATTAAACCACAAAGAACGCTACGGCTCAAGGGATGTGGGATATGAGATATGGGATGTGAGATGAAAAAATAGGGATGTGTTGCCGCACATCTCACATCTCACATCACACATCTATTATTTTGTCGTGGTAAGAATTCCTCTAAGGTAGGCTAATATCGCTTAGTTGTCGGTCATAGAGCTTTCCGATTCCGTACTCGGATCGGCGTAGGAATCTCTCTTTGGCGGGTCCTATGATCTGCATTTCCGGGTGCGCACTTTGCACCTCTATGGCAAGCTTCATCTCCTTCGTACAACCGGTGCTGTAGGTGGCGTCCTTACCAAGCCATTCCGGTGCCACCTCCCTGTTCAGCAGCCTAAAACTTGTCTCAATATCTTCTACGGTCTGAAATCTCCATATATCTATTAAACCGCTCCGCTGAACCACTTCCCACATATACATGAGGTCGTCAGCGTCCATCCCGGGAACGAAGTGCTCAGCTGGATTAATAATAAAGCTCTTCTTGTAACTTTTGCGAAGGTCATCCACAAAAACGTTGAGAAGCTCAACGGCGGTATCCATCTGACCCGGGATGCTACCAATGATGGCGCTGTAAAAAATAACCTTATCGCCGCGATCCTTTGCCGCAGCCATCTCACGGATGATGCCGTTGGCTTTTTCCTTGAGGTTTTGTTCTGAGAACTTCACCGCCTCGGGATGTTTTGGTTTGTAACTTACGATTACCTCTTGTCCGTCAGGGCCCAATCTTACATTAAAAATATCCCTGGTAAACTGAAACGGATTACCAAAAAGCCGTCGCCATTGCTCCTCTCCTTTGGATATGACCATATCGGCTTCTTTGAACATTCTGGCAAAGGTAGTCGAGGTGAGTAAGAAATTCAAACGTTCCTGAGTACCATCGGAGATAATGAAAAGCTGGGTGTCCGTCTTGAGCCTCTCCAGCAGTTCATTTTTTGAGATACCCGGGTCTTTGATATGGTAAGCATCATGAACCTCCTGCCGCAATAAGGGGTCGTGCTCCACATCGTATCTGGTAACCTTATGGAGGTAGAAGCCATCCTTGACCACGAGAATAACCTTATGCCCCCAACCAAGGAGGAACCGGATGATCTTCAAGTCAACGACGATCTCCCCTGCGTCATTGCATAGCCAAAGGATCTTCTTGGGAGGCTCGCTGCACGTACCGGGGGCCTCCTGGGGTCGTTGTAGATAGTCTTGCAAAAGCTTCACTCCATTGCCGCCCAATGGCCGATGCAAGATCTTGTTAAAGTTCACCTTTGGCGGAGCTGCCCCTGCCTCTCCGGTTTCCCAGAGCTCACTGGCAACACAGAGGTTGAGGAGCCGCCGCAGTTGCAGCTTGGCCGCTTCCGACTTAAGGTCTTCAAGGCTCTCGAAACTCAGGATGGTTTGCTGGTCAATCCAGTTGAAGCTGTTCCAGAAGGTAGGACCTGCCACCAATTCGTTCACCATCTTATTTCGTTGTACTTTGGCGGCAAAATATGGGGTGTCGATTTTACTTTTATCAATGAAAATTTTAAAAAGCCTTTTTTCAAGGCGCGATGGGAGGAGGATATCATCGTTTGTGTCATGTTCGAATTTGATTCGCAGTAATTCAGTGAGAAACGTCCTTCGGGACTCATCGGCTATCAGGTCTTGGACTAACTGCTCCACAACCTTCCACACCTCCTGATAACGGTCATGGAGATATGTCTTGGACTGCCTTTTTAAGATAGCCTCGAATAGTTCGGTGGAACAGGGATAGTAGACCGCATTGTCTGGCAAATGGACAACGAAACGCACCTGCTCTGGTGAGGCCACCTCGTCAGGTTGAGTTTCGAAATCCAGGTGGTTCTCGGTGAAGAAATTGGTTAACCAGGCGTCGGCTACAGGGTCTTCCTCAGATTTAGGTATTGAAGCCGCCTCCGGCTGAGGAGGTTCAGAGGCTTTATACAACATCGCTCATGGCTCCATGGGATCAAGTGCAATCAGAGTAGAGAATTCGGGCCCGAAGGACCCTGCTGTGGGCTCCCCAAAGGAAGCGGCTCAAGGCTCAAGGCACAGGGCACAAGGCAAAAATAATTAAAAAAAACATACTCTCTCCTTATGCCTTGCGCCTTACACCTTGCACCTTAAACCTCTTCTGCTGGCAAAGCCATTGAACTCTGATCTGGCCCTGAGCACCAGGTTTTCGATTTTGAATGAATAGATGCACTCTTTGTGCCACAGTGGCAATTGATGGACCGAAGAAAAACAAATATCCCTTATTTTCATAGATACTAACTATAGTATACTTGATATATAGTTTATAAATACTACTCACCAGATTTTGTACGATGAGAAGAGTAATTGCCTCTTCTCATTGGCGTGATATAGGCTAACCTTGTGAATTGTATAATATCTTGAACCATTGACCCCTTTCTGCTAAACAGAGTGTAGTTCCTCCATCCCAAAGAATAGTAGCACTCCAGAAACGAGGATATTACCTATGATTACAGATCAGCCGCATAGCACAGGGATCATGACTGATCTGTATGAGCTCACCATGGCCGCCAGTTATTTTGAACAGGAGATGTACGCGCCGGCCACCTTTAGTCTTATGGTACGTGAGTACCCCTCAAAACGCTCCTACCTGGTCTGCGCTGGTCTGGATCCTCTCCTCGATTATCTGGAATCGTTCCAGTTCCGTCCTGACGATCTCGAATATTTGGAACAAACTTCCCTCTTTCCCGACAGATTCCTTCAGTTCCTGGAAAAACTTCGCTTTACGGGCGAGGTGCGAGCAATTCCCGAAGGGTGCATCGCCTTCTGCGATGAGCCTCTGGTTGAGATTACCGCCCCTGTTATGCAAGCCCAGTTGGTTGAGACTTTTGTCATCAATTCCATTAACTTACCAACATTGGTCGCCACAAAGGCCTCTCGTTGTCACCATGCGGCTGGTGAGCGAAGACTGGTGGATTTTTCGCTGCGCCGCACCCATGGTATGCACGCCGGTCTCATGGTAGCCAGGTCTAGTTATATTGGCGGTTTCATCGGCACCAGTAATGTCCAGGCTGGTAAGATGTACCATCTGCCTATCCACGGGACCATGGCCCACTCTTACGTTGAGAGTTTTGACCGAGAAATAGATTCATTCCGTGCCTTTGCCAAGTCATTTCCGGATAATACCGTCCTTCTTATAGACACCTATGACACCCTGGCCGGTGCACGAAAAGCGGTGACCGTGGCTCGCGAGATGCGACAGGCCGGCGAAAGTCTGAGAGCCGTTCGCTTGGATAGCGGCGATATGGTTCAACTCAGCCAGCAGGTGCGGGAAATCCTCGATGAGTCAGGCTTTCCAGAGGTTAGAATCTTTGCCAGCGGTGGTTTCGACGAATTTAAAATCCAGAAAATACTGGCCGATGGAGCCAATATCGATGCATTCGGTGTTGGCACAAGAATGGGTGTCTCCGCCGATGCTCCTTACCTTAACATGGCCTACAAGATGGTCATGTATAACGGTAGACCGGTAATGAAATTAAGTAGTGGTAAAATTTCCTTGGCGGGTCCGAAGCAGGTGTTTCGTCAACGGACGAGAGACGGTTTTTTCAAGCGGGATTTAATCGGCTTGCTCGACGAGGACATTGCCGACTCTGAATCACTACTCGTACCGGTGATGAAAGATGGAAAGAGGCTGTTCCCAGCGGAGCCCTTGCCTAAGATTCGGGAACTTTTTCGGAAGGAATTCGCCCTGCTCCCGGAAACTTACAAAGACTTAGAAGGCAACCCGAACTATCCAGTGGAAATAACCCCCCGGCTTAAAGCACTTCAGGATCAAGTTATTAAAAAAATAAGTGAAAAAGAACTGGGCCTAGGTTGATCCACGCTTACAGTATTTCGTCTGAGTTTTTTGATCATTACCCCATTTCTCCGTTCTGACGTCCAACACACCGAGGAAAGAGACCATGAAAAAAGATGAGCGCTTGCGCGGCTACCACGATGAACAGCTAGAAACACTTCCCTGGGAAGAGAAAAAAAGGGTCATGGAAAACCAACTTCAGCGGGCGGTTTTGCTCGCCGTTGAAGAAGCCGCCGCTATGCGAGAGAAATTCAAGCAAGCAGGAATGGGACCCACCGACATCCGCTCCCTCGAAGATCTCCAGTCACTGGCCATAACCGCTAAGGCGCAGATGCGACAACTACAGCAAGCCTCTCCACCTTTTGGTGGCTTTTTGGGGGTAGATCTGAACAAACTCCGCCGGATTTACACTTCACCTGGAGCTATTTTTGACCCTGAAGGACATCAAGCTGACTACTGGCGATTGCAGGGGATTTTCTTTAATACGGGTTTTCGCCCCGGAGATAGGGTGCTCAATACCTTCTCTTACCACCTCACTCCGGGGGGACTCATGTGTGACGAGGCCTTGAGCGGTATTGGCTGCACAGTAGTCCCCGGAGGTATAGGCAACACGGAAACTCAAGTCCAGCTTATGGAGGAGCTCAAGCTTACCGGTTATGTAGGAGTCCCGAGTTTTCTCCAGGCCATCATTGAACGCGCAGAACAAGAAGGCAAAGATTTCCGCCGGGATTTTAATCTGCAAATAGCGGTCACAGCCGGTGAGATGCTTACCGCTACCAGTCGCAACCGCTTGGAAGAAGACTACGGCATTCTCGTGCGGCAGTTTCTCGCCACTGCGGATGTGGGTGGCATTGCCTATGAGTGTGGTGAGAAGAATGGCATGCACTTCGCTGACTATAGGATCATAGAGGTGGTAGATCCTGAAACCGGCAGGCAATTAGGACCGGGGCAGGTTGGTGAGGTGGTCGTCACTTTACTTGAAAATCCAGTCTACCCTCTCATCCGCTTTGGCACTGGAGATCTCTCCTATTACGAGGAGGAACCCTGTGTCTGCGGCCGGACCTCTCCTCGTCTCATGAAACTCGTGGGTCGGGTGGACCAGGTTACCAAAGTACGTGGCATGTTCATTCATCCCTCTCAGGTGGAAGAGGTGGTAGCTGCCTTCCCAGAAATTCAAATTGCCCAGGCAGTGGTGGAGCGAGAACAAGACCGCGACAAACTCGCCTTTTGCGTGGTTTTAGCCGAAGGATCATCTCAAGAAGGATTGGCCTCCCCTCTCCAGGAGAGAATCCGCACCGTGCTCAAGCTGAGAGCGGATGTGACCTTTGTCAGTGCAAGTGACATCCAGGAAGCTGAGAAACGCATCCTAGATCTCCGGAAGTGGGACTAGGAGTACATTGCGGATTGTGGATTTTAAAAAACTAGATGACTTTCTTTGAGATTAGGTAACCCGTCGCCCAATATCTAAAATGTATTATACTACTATGAGAATTACATGAATGAAGTGCGAGAGCTAGTCCATGGCAAAACACCGACTGCCTATTCCACCCCACTTTAATCCACAAACAGTGGGTCACGTGTGGAAAGTTCCCTATCAGGAACGGGCGCAAGATGCTAAAAAATGGGCAAAAGAGCACCGGCTAAAACCCGCCTCTCGTGATGAACTAAAAATTTCCTTGCTCCTGGTCGATGTGCAGAACACCTTTTGTATTCCAGATTTTGAACTGTTCGTGGGCGGTGCCTCAGGAACAGGAGCGGTTGATGATAATCTCAGGCTGTGCCAATTCATCTATCGCAATTTAGAGATGATTACTGAGATTTGCCCAACCATGGACACCCATCAGTCCATGCAGATTTTCCACTCCATCTTTCTCGTCAACGACCTGGGAGAACATCCAGAACCCTACACACTCATTACTCCTGAAGATATTGAAAAAGGTGCGTGGCGATTCAACCCTGAACTTTCCTCCAGCCTAGATATCGACGAGACGTATGGTCAGGAGTATTTGCACCACTATACCCAAACCTTAAAAAAAGGCGGCAAGTATGACCTCACCATTTGGCCCTACCATGCCATGCTCGGCGGCATTGGCCATGCCCTCGTTTCTGCTGTAGAGGAAGCCATTTTTTTTCACAGTATTGCTCGATATAGCCAGCCGGATTTTCAAGTCAAAGGAGGTAATCCCTTCACCGAGAATTACTCGGTTCTCAAACCAGAGGTATTAGAGGACGGGCTGGGGGAGCAGATCGCTGAAAAAAATGTCGGATTTATCAAGAAGCTTTTGGACTTTGATGCAGTTGTTATTGCAGGGCAGGCCAAGAGTCACTGTCTCGCCTGGACAATCGACGATCTGTTAAGAGAAATCCAGGTTTCAGACAAAAATCTTGCCGAGAAAGTCTACCTACTGGAAGATTGCTCTTCTCCAGTTGTTATTCCTGGTGTTGTGGACTACACAGAGGAGGCAAACGCAGCTTTTGAAAGGTTTGCTGAGGCGGGAATGCAGATTGTCCGCTCAACTGATCCTATCTCGACCTGGCCTGGTATGAATCTCTGATACTGTACATCCCTCTTGCTACTATTTCCTGGAAAATTCAATTATTTTTCCACGCAATGCCCTAATTTTTGCGGCTATGTCTGCGGCCCTGGTGATGGCTGTTACCATAGCCACCCTCTGCGCCCCATTGGCGAGAACTAGATCTAAATTCTCCTCATTAATTCCCCCCATAACGGTAAAAGGTACTTCAATGTGCGGGCTGATTCTGGCGATGGCCTCGGGTCCCAAAGAACTTTCTACCCCTTCCTTGGTTTTGGTTGAGAATATTGGACCAATGTTGATGTAGTCGGCCCCATTCTTTTCAGCCTGCAGTGCTTGCTCCAGAGAGTGGGTTGAGGCTCCGATGAGCAACTCTGGCGCCAACTGCCTGGCCACCCTCAGAGGCAGATCATCCTGGCCCAGGTGGACCCCGTCCGCCTCCACACCGAGAGCAATATCGACATGATCGTTGATGATGAGCAAAACCCCGGCCCTGGCAGTCATCTCCCTGAATTTCAGAGCCAGGTGGTACAAATCCTTCTTTTGATATTCTTTCTCCCTCAACTGGATAATCTTGGACCCGCCTCGGATCACCGCCTCCAAAACCTCCAGATTGGACCTCCCCTCTGAAAGTTCCTCGCAGGTTACCGGATAAACGTCAACCTGCTGAAATAACAGTGATCTTGCCTCTCTTTTCATGTAACCGCAACCTACCAGTCTACTATCTCTATTAACCCCTCATCGAGGGGATTTCTCTCCGTCCCGCCCTCTGCGAAACTCCCCGGAATGACAGCCAAGAACTCGGTTGCCGGACGGACACTATCTACATAGTTTAATCTCACATTACTTAACCGCAAAGCGTTTAATTGATATAGTGGACCAAGTTTAAGAACCGAAAAATTAATTTGCAATGATGCTGATCTTGAGAAAATTCTGACTGAAACCTTTGTTTTCTTTAAGAGGATAGCTCTATGGCGCGGGTAGCCCGTGTCTCCGATTTCTTGGGTCTCACCAGAAGCACAGTGGGCGTGCTGTTCATGGTGATTCTCGTGGGCATGGGAGAGCGGATGGCTGAGAGGTTTCTACCTATTTACCTATTGGCCTTAGGGGGCGGCGCCCTGTCCATTGGTTTTCTCAACGGCATGGATAACCTACTCTCGGCGCTCTACTCCTTTCCCGGGGGCTATCTCTCTGACCGCTTCGGCACCAAACGGGCCCTACTGATATTCAACATTGTCGCCATGTGCGGCTTCCTTGTTGTCATCATATTTCCCTCCTGGCAGGCCGTTCTGGTTGGGGCCGTTTTTTTTATTTCCTGGTCAGCAATCTCTCTTCCCGCCACCATGAGTCTCATTGCAAAAGTGCTGCCCATGCACAAGAGGACCATGGGAGTCAGTATGCATTCTTTGGTGCGAAGAATTCCCATGGCCCTGGGACCTGTACTTGGGGGTGTTTGCATTGGAATCTGGGGCGAGCAAGACGGGGTTCGGGCGGCCTTTGTTGCTGCTCTGTTGCTTTCTTTTGTAGCAATTGTTCTGCAGCAGAAGCTCATCGAAGATGAGCTACCGAAAAAGCCCGGGGAAGAGTGCCTATATGTACCGGAGAAGAATCCGTTAAAACTCTACCGCTTAATGGCTCCGAACCTTAAACGGCTTCTAGTATCCGACATTCTTGTGCGCTACTGCGAACAGATCCCATATGCCTTTGTCGTTGTGTGGTGTATGAAGACCATTTCCTCGCCTGTTTCGGCGTTACAGTTTGGCATCCTCACAAGTATTGAGATGGCCACGGCCGTGCTCGTCTATGTGCCCGTTGCATATCTTGCTGATAAGACAACAAAAAAGCCTTTCGTAGTCATGACCTTTGTTTTTTTCACCTTATTTCCCCTCACCCTTCTTTTCTGCCATTCTTTCAACTGGCTGGTCCTCGCCTTTATCTTGAGAGGTTTTAAAGAGTTCGGTGAACCTACGAGAAAGGCGCTGATTATGGATTTAGCACCAGAAAACTGCAAGGCAGGCATGTTCGGCTTGTACTACCTTGTGCGGGATGTGTTCGTTTCCATTGCTGCCTTCGGCGGCGCGTTTCTCTGGCTCATAAGCCCCACGACAAACTTCCTCGTCGCTTTCTCATTTGGCGTTGCCGGCACCTTAGGGTTTGCCTTTTTCGGAAGTGACTTTGCCGAGGTTGAGTTTCAGGACAAAAGTCTTAACATCGGGAGTGACTAAATATTGGAGGAGACTGAGGTGCCCTTGCTCGGAACTCACATGTCAATTGCCGGTGGCTTGCATCTGGCTTTCACCCGCATCCGAAAGGTCAAAGGTGAAGCCTTGCAGATCTTCCTGAGCAATCAGCGGCAGTGGGAGACAACTCCCCTCACCTCAGAAATGGTTGCAGAATTCCGCCGGCAGTGGGAAGAAAACGATTACATGCCTGTGGCCGCACACGACTCGTATCTCATCAATTTGGCGGCCCCGGACCCGACAACCCTGGAAAAATCAGTGATTGCCTTTGCCGACGAACTGCAGCGAGCGGCCACACTGGGAATTCCATTTCTTATCGCTCACCCTGGTTCCCATCGGGGTGTCGGGGTGGAGGCCGGTCTTGAACGGTTTGTTGAAAACATGGATCGCGCCATAACTCAATCGAAAACCTCTACCGTAATGGTACTCATCGAAAACACCGCAGGACAGGGCACAAACCTGGGTTCAACATTCGAGGAGATCTTTTTCATCATAAGTGAGTCTCAGTACAGTGACGGTCTTGGTGTCTGCTTCGACACCTCCCACGCATTCGCTGCCGGCTATGACATTCGCACCCGGGTAACCTATGAGGACACTCTCTCCAATTTTGACCAGATCATTGGCCTGGAAAAACTGAAATTCTTCCATCTCAACGACTCCAAGCGACCACTTGGCTCTCGGGTGGATCGTCATGAGCACATCGGCAAAGGGGAAATAGGATTGGCGGGCTTTCGTATGCTTTTGAACGATTCCCGTTTTCGGCAACATCCAATGGTTCTGGAAACTCCCAAAGGAAAAGAGCTGAAGGAAGATAAGAAAAATCTACGAGTGCTTCGCTCACTTATCGCGAAATAAGCAGATGGAGTGCTGAAGCATTGCAAAATATCAAATCACAAGCACCGAATCCCAAGGTGTCGGGGCTTTAGGTGTCAGGTGTCAGGTGTCAGTGTTATAGGCTCTCAGTATCTGAGAGTGACAAAGGAAATACGTTGGTAGTCTGGTATTTCAAAACCTCTCCAATTAGGTTATCTTGTTGATCCAAAGGTGGACGAAGAATTATGGTTGAAAAAAGCGACGATCTCTCGACCTCTCCAACCATTCAGCAAAAGATTGAGCAAGCCCACAACTTATTCGAAACTTGTGGCGACTCACTGAGACAAAATCCATCCATTGGTGCCCTCCTGACCAAGCTGCAAGAATGTATTGCGAATACCAAAGATAGCATGTTGAAGCTCGGCGTTGTTGCCGAGTGCAAGCATTGCGAGGAGCAGGAAGGCGGAAGTTGTTGCGGGACTGGTATAGAGAACAAGTATGACGTGGAACTCTTGCTTGCAAACCTGCTCCTGGAAGGTTCCCTGCGAGATCAGCAACCCAGCCAGAATAGCTGCTATTTTCTAGGGGAACAGGGCTGCAAGCTTGCGGCTCGCCATGTACTGTGCGTGAACTACATCTGCGAAAAATTACAGAAAAAACTCACGAGAGAAGAACTCATCGAGCTGCAAACCTGCGCGGGAGAAGAGCTGGATACGCTGTTTTTCCTCCACGAAGCCATCAAAAAGCACATACGAACCCATTAAGCATAGACTTACTCACTCTAGCTTTTTGATGTCTCAAATTCGAATATCTAAATTCGAAACTCGAAACAATGCTCAAATTCTCAAGATTCAAATGACCAAAACCATTTATTCATTTGAGTTCACCATTGTTTGGGACATTGGAACATTCGTATTTCGAATTTGTTTCGGATTTCGTGCTTCGGATTTCGGATTTGTTTAGGCCAGATAACGGATTATAACCCCGAACTTACTCACACCCATGGACGATGTGCGCTTAAAACAGACGGTGGCCTGCATTGCGGATTACTACAACGGTTGCAAAATCGGCTATGTGGGGCATGAAGGGTACCGGAAATCCACAGATCTAGCCAAATTCGGCAAATGTGTAGATGAACTGGTAGCCCTTGGCTACATAGAGCCCCAGCATACCACTTTCCTTGACCTGGGATGCGCTGACGGCAGAGTCAATGTGCTCATGAGTTATTTTGTCAAGCGCTCCGTGGGTATTGAGATCGACCCTGAGATCCTGGCTGAGTACAGGCAACGAAAAAAAGACCTAACGCTTGAACTTCAAGGTGAGAATTTGCTTCAACCACCTGATAACATAAGACTTTTTCAAGGCAATTCCCTTGAAACTGCCACCTATGACCTGATAGAAAACAGCATAGGTGTTCGCTTTGATAGGATTGACCTCTTCTACACCTACATAACCCTTCACGATCTCTTTGCTGCCAAAATAGCTGAGGCGGCCAAAACCAAGGCACTTTATCTGGTTTACGGCTTCAGCAAAATATTGCCCCGTTACCAAGGATTGGAGCTCCTCATCCCCGATGTGGCATCGCAAGGAATAGTGGCCCTTTATGGTAAGGGTACATCTTGACTTGGTTTCTTGCAAACCCTCAATCTGCTACTTATCTTGTCACGAATGGGTTATGATTCTGCACAGTGCAATGAAAGGAAGGTAGCGACCATGAGCACACAACGTTGGCTCCTCCTTATCCTGGCATTGTCTTTGCTGGTGGCAGGACCATCCTGTGCGAGGGAGGAGAGTGAGGGATTGCAGGCCAAGAGCCCCTCCCCTTCATCTCAGCAGCAAGAAAAGCCGCAGGTCAAATGGCTTGACTTCAACGACGGTCTTGCCAAGGCCAGGAGTGAGAACAAACCGATCTTCGTTGAATTCTACACAGATTGGTGTCCTTACTGTAGAAAGTTCCAGAAGGAGACCGTTAACGATCGTAACGTCGCCAGGATGCTGGCGGAAAATTTCGTTTACGTTCGTTTCAATGCCGAGGACTCCAAGAATCGCGTCAAATTCGATGGCAAATCTTACTCTCACGTTGAGTTGACCCAGGCTTTTGGCATCACATCATACCCTTCCCTCGTCTTTTTGGACTCAAAAAGCCAGCCAATAACCATGCTCGCCGGGTTCGTGCCTCCTAACCAGTTCGCCACTGTTTTGGATTACATCCAGCAAAAGTGTTACGAAACCCAAGTATCTTTCAACGATTTTACCAAAAGGGGTACCTGTAACTAAATCCTGGACCCCGCACTTACTTAATCCCCCGTGTAAAACAGAACCCTTTGTAAGTATGGCTAAAATCATTTGTGAAACTCTTAACTATCTGTAACTTCAAAGAAAAAAACGTTCAGTGGACTGATTTAAGGGTTGACCGTTTCAAGAAATCCTACTATTTTCAGAATTTGTTTCGATCTTCCATCAATCGTCACTAGATTGAAGCTCCCTGCAGCCCCGCTGAAGCGGGATCTCCGCTTCGCTACGACAAGCTACGGGGATTGCGCTCACTGTAGCATTTTCAAAATACCTCTAGCAGAATAACAATGATAGTTGCTGTCCCGAAGGAAGTATACCCGGGCGAAAGACGCATAGCGCTTATTTCCCAATCGCTTCCATCCCTAACCAAGGCAGGGTTAGAAGTGGTAATTGAGGCGGGGGCCGGCGAGGGCATTAACAGTAAAGACGCCGACTTCGAAGCCCAAGGCGGTCGGGTGGAACAAGATCGCCACCGCCTTCTTTCCCAGGCCGATATAGTCCTCATGGTTCGAGGGCCTGGATCTGACCCTGATTTTCCTGCCGCCGACCTGGATGCGCTCAAGGAAGGCACCACTCTCATTTCTTTCACCGAACCGCTGGCCCAGCCGGAAATCATGAAAAAGCTGGCTGAGCGTAAGCTTACCGTTTTTTCCATGGAACTCATGCCTCGCACCACCCGAGCCCAAAGTATGGATGCCCTCAGTTCCATGGCCACCATAGCCGGATACAAGGCGGTGCTGGCTGCGGCAGATGCTTCTCCCAAACTCTTTCCCATGTTCATGACAGCCGCTGGAACTATCACTCCCTCGCGTGTCTTTATACTTGGCGCTGGCGTGGCAGGATTACAGGCCATTGCCACTGCTCGCCGTTTGGGAGCGGTGGTGGAGGCTTTCGACATCCGCCCGGTGGTCAAGGAAGAAGTGGAGAGTCTTGGAGCCAAATTTGTTCAGCTGGAACTGGATGCCGACGATGCCCAAGATTCAGGTGGCTATGCCACAGCCCAATCAGAGGACTTTTACCGGCGCCAGCAAGAACTCATGGCCGAGCGCATCAAGAATTCAGATGTGGTCATCACCACTGCCGCAGTCCCGGGAAAAAAATCTCCTGTGCTCATTTCAGAGGAGGTGGTGGCTGGTATGCGACCTGGGTCGGTTATTGTGGATATCGCAGCC
>JBFFBS010000049.1:0-19349 GCA_041560295.1 Syntrophobacteria bacterium
GCGTGACCGATCTCGGAGAGGGTGCCGGCGCCGCCGGCCACGGCCACCAGAGCGTCTGCTGTGTGGGCGATGATGACGTTGCGGGCCTGGCCCATATCTGTGGCTACCGGTATTGTGATGAAGGAATTGGCACTGTTGGTGGAAGGGCCCGGAAGAATGCCGACAGTGAGGCCGCCCGCAGAAGAAGCGCCTTTGGCAGCTGCTTCCATGACTCCCCCCAATCCTCCGCAAACCAGGACTGCGCCTTTTCTGGCAATTTTTTGTCCAACCTCCTCAGCAAGCTGGTAAATGTTGCTCTCGCACTGACCAGACCCGATTACCCCGATGATTGGAGACCGTTGATTCATGTGACCTCACTCCTTCCAACCATGCCGGCCCAGCAAATTGACAAAACGGCAACCGCCGAGATCCGTCTTTATAATGCCTTCCTTCGTCCGGTCAACCCTCATGAGGGACTGAGTGTATTTGTCGCCCACGGGGACAACCAGTCTGCCTCCCATAGCCAACTGGTCCACGAGAGGCTGCGGAATCTCAGGGGAACCGGCTGTCACGATTATGCCGTTAAATGGCGCTTCTTCCTTTTCCCCAACGGTGCCATCTCCCACCTTGAGGACCACGTTGAAGTAACCCAGTTCGTCCAGGATACGTCTGGCCTTGATTGAGAGTGGGCGAATGCGCTCAATGGAATAGATTTTCTCTGCAAGTTCTGCTAGGATTGCTGTCTGATAGCCAGAGCCGGTTCCGATTTCCAAGATTTTCTCGTCGCCCTGCAGCTCGAGGGCTTCGGTCATAAGTGCCACCATATAGGGTTGTGAGATGGTCTGCTTCTCACCTATGGGAAGGGGATGATCATTATAGGCCTGGCTGACAAGCGCCTCCTCTACAAAGCGATGGCGGGGCACTTTGCGCATGGTTTCAAGAACCCCAGTGTCCTTGATACCGCGGCTGACAAGCTGGCTTTCCACCATACGGTTGCGAGCTGTGGCAAACTCCATGCATGCCCCTTCTTTTGCTTTTCACTTTCCTTCGAGTACAAATTAAAGGTAGATTAGCTATGGACTATTTGTCAACGCAAAACTCAAGGGTGACAAGTATGGGTGACTGGGTGCGCAGCAGTTGGGAATGCAGCGGTAGATCGTTGCTCCTGTTTCTACTCCTGTTGAGCATGCCTGCCTTCTTAACTCACTGTTCGAGACCTCTGACCCACAGGCAAGAAATGGTTAAGAACCGGCCGCAGAAGAAGGTTTTTAAGTTGAAATCTGATGTGGTCAAGGAAGCGGTGGAGCGAGTACTGGAGGAGAAGAAATTCATCCTGGATAGCGAGCAGAGTAACGAGTTGCACGTTCAGACCGAGTGGTTGGAGGATGGTGGTTACAGAAGCATGGCAGTGGTTGAGATCAAACCACTCAGCAAAGGCCAAACTCAACTAAAAGTGCATTTGCTTCTCGAAAAAAAGCTTGCGTTTCGAGACGAATGGGATCCTATGGATGAGATAGGCGAAGATACCTACAGACTTTTGCTGAGTGACATTGAGCTGGAGTGCTATCGTGTCCTCTACGATCGTTCGTAAAGGCATTATCCCAGCCGCTGGTTTGGGAACAAGGGTGCGGTCCATTGCTGGAGATCTTCCGAAAGAGCTCCTGACCGTGGCAGCAAAGCCTCTGATAGTCCACGCAATAGAAGGATTGGCCGCCAGCGGTATTCGCCAGATTGGTGTTGTCATTAGCCCTAGGAAAGAGAGTATCCGTCAGTTTCTCATGGGTGAGCCGCCTGAGTTCCTTGCGCCCCAGCTGGATGCCCACCTGAGAGTGCTCCTGCGAGCCTGCACATTTAGCTTTTTTGTTCAGCCGAGCCCCCTCGGAGTAGCAGATGCTGTCAGTCTCTGCCGGGATTTTGTCGACGACGAGCCCTTCGCACTGGTGATGCCGGACAATATCCTGCTGGATGGTCTTCCGGTGGTGTCGCAAATGATCCCTTTTTTTTCTCGTGAACCGCGGGATATGTTAGGGGCGCTTCGGTTGGAAGCTGAGCAGGCCGCACGTTTTGGCAATGTTGGCATCCTTGAAACGGAAGCAATCTCTCATGAGAGCAGAAAAATCGTGAGCGTTAGCCAATTTTCTGACAAGATCAGCAGCCCTCTGCACATCCCCGCAGGAGAAAGCGTGCTCAAGAATTTTGGTGGCAGTATATTCTTGCCCCACTTTTTTGACTACATTGAGAAGTTGCGGCCACACATCGAGGGTGAGGTGGACGATGTTCCCGTTGTCCAAGCCATCATCGAAGAAAAAGGGCTGTTGGCCGTGGCTCTTGAGGGCAATGGGTTTGATGTGGGGAATTCCGCTGGCTACTGGGCGGCAAACCTACATAGCGAAAGCAAACAGCTCCTGCTGCAGAATCTGTGATAGAGGCTGTGGTTCTATAGAGCTTTTCAACAAATTTTCAATCCGCATTCCCCAATCGTCGACGTTTTCATTCTCTCTTTAGCCCGGATATTTCATGAATTGCTGTCGCGAGACCGTGAAGATGGGCGTGCCACCTGGCAACTCGTCCCGCGGTACCGCGGTGTTGGTTTCGGTACGTGAGCGGTACGTCGCAGGGGCCGACACCCGAGGACGCCAGGAAGGACGGCCATATAATTCGCGCTCGCTGCGCTTCCGCCTTCGTTGAAACTTCGGCGGGACAAGCCGCTCAGTCCCGCAAGCGGGTTCCCAGTTTCGTGGTCGCAGCAAGTGATTCATGAAATATCCGGGTTATAGCAGATTTGCCAACTGAGCATACTCACGCCAAAGATGATGGAGAGAAGAGTGATTGTCATCTGCTCGGCTTTCCTCTCTAGCGAATCCCAGCCTCTCCAGAGCTAGCTGACGAAGTCTGTGGCGATAGTAGATGCCAAAAGCCATTGGCCCTGCCGAGGTGATCAAAGCGGGAGAGAACTGTTCAGCCCGTTTCGACGCACCAGCGAACGGCGCCACCTGGGTACCATGATAAAGAAACGGCAAGTTATCCTTCCATGAGGAATCGTATTCTAAAGGGCTCAGGAAGCTTTGAGGTCTTTTGGCGAGCAAGGTGCCAAGGGACAGAGGATTGTGCACCTGAGTCAAGGGACGTAGCGCAAACAAATTGACTCGAGAACTGCGGGCTAGGATGGTTTCGAGAGGTTCATCTGCAGAGTCTGCCTGGCTGTCATAAACACCCAGGCCAAGAAAGCCGAACTCTTGACGCCAGCGGTCAATTGCCAATTGCAGACTCGGGTGTGCAGCTCTGGGTGTGTCGTCGATCAATAAAAACAGGGGGGCGCGGTCCATACGACTGATGAGTTTGACGAGGAGAGGGAGATAGCTTAAATCCTGGTCACGTTGTGAAGAGATAAATATCTTGTCAATGATCGGCAGGACGAGAGACTCTAGCCGTTCGCTGCGAAGCCACTCTTCACCAGCTTCGATGAGAGCCCAAAGGCAATTGAGTAGCCGGGCGTGGCCCGCCCTTTTCTTTTGATACCAAAGCAGAGTTTCGTGCACCTGCTGACGGGCGGTGGTTGGTGGAACAAAGGTAATGGCCAACCCTTCTCCCTCAGTCAGCTTTTGGTGATCAGCATGTTCTAGTAATTCCATCGTTTCACGGAATACTTGTTCGCATTCCTCGAGGGGTAAGTCATTGAGAATCAGACTTACCCGTAGCGCCCAGATACTTTGTGTCAGTCTGGGTCGAAGCAGACGTTTCCCCCAGAGGAGGAACAGGTTGTCTATTTGTTGTTGAGGACCATGGAGGTTGGAGAGTGGAGACGACCGGTGTGAAGCAGAGAGACTGGCGGCAAAATTCTGTCGCAAAGAGTTGACCCGGGTAACAAAAGCTGCTGCAGTTTCACCAGGCAGCTGCTGAACAAAAGAGGGAACGCCCCAGCCACTTGAAGCACCGAGGCTGGCGTTGTGTAGGGTCAGCACCACTCGTTTGGTCCGTTGGCTCACCTTCTTAGCAAGGCGGAACACCTCAACGAGTTCGTTGGCTTGGTAAGAAATCAATTTCTCAAGAAAAGCGATTTCTTCTCGGCTACGCTGACCCCAGGAGAGGATTCGTAAATCTTTTTCAGGTATGTGGCAGAGTGGTTCAACGCGGCTTTGGGAGGGGCTCGGGCTTGATGGACTGGCTAGGTCGTGGAGCGCTATCATCCTCCGCCAATACCTCTGAGAGCCAATTGGAGAAAGCCGGCTGGCGGCGACCAAGATCTCACAGATCTGTCCGGGAGATAGGGTTTTTCTTTCAAGAAGCCGTCTTCTCAAACCAGGTTGAAGGGGAAAGGGCAATCTCCTGAGTAGTAGGGACAAGAGATGGTTGCGAGTTGAGGACTGCAAAGAGCCAGAAAGCAGGCCGGCTTCCTGTCGCCAGGAGGAAAGACACCGTTTCAGTATGTATTCCAATACTATGGCTAAAGGGCGGCAATTTTGCAGGCTATCTGTAGCCGAAATCAATTCAGCTACTAGTGGTCGCAAGGATTGGTGTTCATGCCAACCGGGGGGCAGCCAGTCCGGAAGCCAATTGACTAAACGGCGAAAATGGGCAAGTTCCTCCTCCACTGGGGGGCTGAAAATCAAAATTCTAACTGCCTGGCGTACGTTTGCGCAATTGTCCACTAATCCCTGGGCCAAACAAATGAGATCCGCCCGACGTGGCGCAGGCCTTGCCCCGAGAAGATGACCGGCACTATTTACGAGATGTGGGGCGTGATTTTCCAGAACCCGAAGAAAAGGGCGAAGGGGTTCAGGATCGTTGAATTGCCAGATTTCCATATACGCCTATGCCTTTAGCTCCGCATACTGTGGATACAAGATTTCGATATGCACCTTCATTTGCTAACCACAGAGACACGGAGAGCACAGAGGGAACTATTTTTTTGCCCGATCGGGAGACGGCGATCGGGCAAAAGATCGCAGCCCTGCGGGCACGATCTAGTAGCCGGGTGGCTTTGTGTCAACGGTTGTATCCAAGGTAAAGAGCTTTCGCCGGAGGCGGAGGCTCTTTTCCCTGGCCGTCGTCTCCCGGCCAGGGAAAAAAGAACATCCTCTGTATACTCTGTGCCTCTGTGGTAAATCTTAACTGAGGCTTCCTTGCACCGCTACAACACGGAGCAGAGTAAATAGTCGTTTACTGAATTACTCCCCCATTTTACTAAAACGTCTTTGGGTATGACGCATTTTTTGCTAATCTGGTGGTTGTTTTCGTCATGCAGCCTGTCATCATTGCATAAAACTTTCAGCAAAAACAGGTCAAAACTGAATGCATCCTCTTAGATTCAGCAAGCTATGGCTCACACTGGGGTGGTTACTGGTCGCAGCTGTTATATTCTTGTCGTTGTGGCCTAGACCTCCACGGCCACTGGAGTTCGAGCAAAGTGACAAGCTGGCTCATTGTATCGCCTACATGGTGCTCATGCTGTGGTTTGCAAATATCTACCCACAGAGGTCCCATCACCTGAGGCTGTGCACCGCCTTCTTTGCAATGGGGATATGCTTGGAACTGCTTCAAATCTTCAGCAGGTACCGAACATTTTCCCATGGGGACATCATTGCAAACGGTTTTGGTGTCTTCCTCGGTTTCTTTCTGGCCAAGACACACCTTGCGGCCTTCCTCACCACTTTAGATGCCCGGCTGTCAAGGTTTTTCGTAATGTAAGGCATCCGGGCCCATATCTCAGGGTTTCAGGTGTCAGGTGTCAGGAAAGAAAAACAAAAAACTGAAACCTGAAACCTCAGTCTTTGAAACCGGCACAGCCATTAAACTCTGCCCCCCGCAAGGCGGGATTTTCGATGTCGAAAAAAATGAGGGCTCGTGGGTTGAATATCAACCAAATGATTGTTATATTCCTCGACCCCTACCAGAACCTACAAGAGCACAACACAAGGCGGTTAAATGCGAAAACAAAACGTGAAATGGCTGAGCCTTTCTCTGACGATTTTGATGGTGTCGGTGTTTGCGCTCATGGCCCCCAGCCTGGCTACAGCGGAATTGTATACAGACAGTGGATTCTACTTGCGGACACCCGAAAACCGAGACTTGGAGTTACATTTCTCCACCTTTTATGAGGACTCTGACTTAATGTACACCGATGGCGCCTCCTATAACTCCTATGATGAGCAACTAGGGTACTGGTTTGAAGATATCCCTTGGCTTGGAATTGCATCGGAGGCTCCTCTTCTACGGCTAGATGAAAAAGATCAGGATATAAGTATAGACGAAGATACAAATTTCGATCCCTTATCCGGCTTCCTCTTGCTTCGCTACCCAAATGGGCGATTTCAGCCTTTCGTAGGCATCGGTCCGACTCTTTTTGTCAGTGATTTGAGGAGTGACGCAGTAGACTCACTTCGCCATATATTTATGGGAATTCACTATAGTTTTTAGTTTTTGGCACTCAGTTTGCAGCTACAAACAGCAAGGAGACCACAAAGCTCTTTTTTCTGCCAGCTTAAGTCCCCTTCCCCATCGTTCAGCCGCAGCAGACCAGCTTAGGGGTAACACGGATCGGTGGGGTTTTTTTTGTCCTGATTCTGATGTTTCACGAATTGATTCGCTCAATCTGAGGGCTAGCCCTCAGATTCCTGCTCGGTATTATCGGTGGGAGTACGGTCCTGGGGGCTGAAACAAGCTGAGACCGGATACTCTTTGTTGCAGTCCCAACAATAAACCTCGTCCTCGCCTGCGGTCCAGGAGACGTGGCTGTGGCCACAAGGGCATTGTTTGGGGCTTCCAGGGGGAAATGTAGGCTTCATCCTCTATCCTCTTGACCAAATAAAAGCATCGGTGTCTTCTCTTGATTCATCTTTGACACTCGTTCGTGCCTCACTTGAGCTTGCATCCGCTGGCTTCTTTGCCTCAGGAACCTCTTGACAGCATCGTAGAGCATGAATCCAGTTGTGAGCTCATCACCGGAAACCTGCTGGAGTCTCATGAGGTCTCCGCGACTCATTGTATCCAATATCTTGGGACAGAGGAAGTCCACACACAAAATCAGACGAACCCTCAACACGCATCCCTTGTCGCTCAACAAATAACAACTGTCAGGTCGATGGTGGCGCTCCGGCAAAAAAACACCCAGCAGCAGATTCATCAGCAAGAGAAAGGTATCGAACTTGTTCTCCAGACCGGCGCCGCAGCAGCTTCCCCCTTCCTCTTCATCACAGTGCTTGCAGGTCTCAACAATTCCAAGTTCCAGCATGGCCGCGCGACTGTTCTGTAGGCACCCCTCCAGCTTCTCAATAAGTTGGTGTATGTGTGGTTCAGACTTTAACTGTTGGGACCACGAATCATACATGTGCCGAGCCGTTTTGATCTTATCTTCAATAGACGAACCCTCATCCAGGCACTCGGTCGCCCTCATCATGAGTTGTTCTCTATTTTGTTCAGGCAGATGGTACATAAGCTCTAGACTGCCGGTTCAATCTCTCGCAGAAAGTCATTCAGGCCAAAACTATCTTCATTGCGGGTGTAATAGTCTATTGTCACATCTGCATATTTCTCGTACAAACGTTCCCTGGAAGACAGCAGTTCTGGATAGCAGCGCGCCAGGGCTTTCTCATTGGCTTCGTCTGGTTTTTTGCTAAACAGGTCCCTCCACAAAATCGGTCTCGGCTGGGCCTTATAAACATCTAGCATGCGTTCCTGAACCTCGGGCGGTGTCGAAAAATGAACAACCGTAGTGTGCAAACACAATTTTTTCAGAACTGTTTCCCCAGTGTAAATGACACTACCAGTGGTATCCACAATTATGTTCTCCCCAGGATCCCGAGCAGACTCTGCTACATATCCCAGGATTTCATCGAGCACTCTTATCTCATGAGTCAGATATCTGGCTTCACGTTCCTTATAGTTGGGCTCGTAAGGAAATCCCATCCACTCACCCAGATCTATAACAGTGCCATCTGCTCGAGTCAGTTCGGCAGAAAGGTTCCTTGCTATCATTTCATCGCAGCAGAAACGGTGGAAACCGCTTTCAGCAAGCCTCATAGACCAGTGTGATTTCCCCGATCCCGACATCCCGATTAGTGATAGACGCATAGCAGTAACATCCGGGCTAGAGTGATGGAGTCTATGAAATCACAAACTCCAAATACTAAATTTCGGGGTGTCAGGTGTCAGGGAATTAAAGTGAAAGCTCTAAACACTGAAACCTGAACACTGAAACCTTGATTGTTGTGATTCCAGAACTCAAAAACAATCGCTTACCTATTTTTCCTCTGTTTGTACAATTTCAAGTAATTTTATTTCAAAGGTGAGTTCTTCTCCGGCAAGCGGGTCATTAGCGTCGAAGGTTACCTTGTCCTCGCTGACCTCTAAGACGGTGAGAATGGCCATTTCCCCACTGCCCATCTGAACTTGAATTTTCTTTCCTATTTCAGGAGTAATATGATCCGGTATCTCTGACTTCTCAGCGGTAAACACACGCTTTTCATCTCGAGCACCATACGCATCTTCCGGAGCAACTAAGAAGGTTTTGCTCTCTCCCTCTTCCATGCCAATTACTGCACCCTCGAACTTCGGCAAGACGCTTTTTTCTCCAAGGGTAAATTCGAATGGCTCATCTTCATGAGTCTGACCAAAAATAGTCCCATCTTTCAAAGTGCCAGTAAAGTACACTTTTACCTTATCACCTTCTTGCGCTATAGCCATTGTTTTCCCTTTCCGTTAAAGAGGTATGCCCTGAGGGATTTTAGATTTTAGAATGTGGACTTCAGATTTTAAAGCTCAGAACCTCCCGGTAAAGAATGCCGACACCTCAATCTGCAATCATAAATCATACACAGACTGTCCCTAAGGACCAGGTTTTGGATGTTAAATAAAAAACCCCACCTCCCCGATCGGCCGGGGGCGCGGGGTAAATGGTTTTAGGTGGAGGCCCGTCAAAGCCTATTATAAAATACCCGGGCTAACCCTTTTTCCGCTTGCGGGTTGCTTTTTTCTTTTTCGCAGGGGCTTTCTTCTTTCTCGCGGGCGCCCTCTTCTTTTTCGCAGGCGCCCTCTTCTTTTTCGCAGGCGCTCTCTTCTTTTTTGCAGGCGCCCTTTTCTTTTTCGCAGGCGCCCTTTTCTTTTTCGCAGGCGCAGCCTTTTTCTTCGCCGCAGCCGTACTTCTGGCCAGGCGAGCAGCAGCTAGTTTATCCGCGAGACCAAGTGCCTTGGCTACTTTCCTTCTTTTTGCTGACAGTGACTTGGCGGAAAGGGCCTGCCTGGCTGAGAAACCCCATTTCTTGCGATATTCTCTGGCTGTTAGCCCGAACTTGGCGAGAGTCTTTGCAGTTAACTGCTTGTACTTGCTGCCATCCTCCAAATTGATGACGTACGTTCTTTGGATAGATTTCATTGGATTGGCGCGCAGCCGAGCAAGTTCGTCATCAACAGCTTCACCGGCAGGTGTTTCTTCGACAACTTTAATTTGTTTTAATGCCTCAAAAACTTTCTTGAGCGCTACATCCATCTCATCAGCAGACATGGATACATGTGAAGCCTGAGCTGCAACAATATCTGCTGCCATCTGGGTTAGACTCTTTGCCATAGATAACCTCCTGATCTATTTTTCTGATATCATTAGAAACATACTCTAGAATGATAAGCAGATCAATAAAAAATTGTTCATTTTATATGAGTATCAAAATGAACAATGAATACCTAACGAATGTTAATTTAAACCGTAGAGAAAAAAACAAAAAGAGAAGTTGTCATTGAAGATCATTGTCAGGTGGTTTGCCAAAGACATAACGTTGAAAAATTCTGTCTACAAATTATCTAGCTTTTGACATCTTAGGTGGGTTTTGAAGCAGCAAGGTCGCCGTCATTCCCGCGCAACAATAGTGGCCATCCCCATCCCCCCGCCAACACAAAGGGTTGCCAAACCTACGTTAACATCCCGCCGAATCATTTCATACATTAAAGTAACTACAATACGCAGGCCAGTGCATCCCACGGGATGCCCCAAACTAATACCACTACCATTCACATTCGTTATATCACGATCAATCCCAAGTTTGCGTTCACAGGCCAGATATTGGGCAGCAAAGGCTTCATTCAGTTCAATCAGCTGCACATCTCTTAGGGTCATCCCTGCTTTCTTGAGGACCTTTTCAGTGGCCGGAACTGGTCCATACCCCATATATTGCGGTTCTACCCCAGCAATGGAATGGCTTACAATTTGGGCCAACGGAGTCAGACCCAAATCCTTTGCCCTTTTCCTGGTCATGATGACGGCGGCTGCTGCGCCATCATTGATCCCAGACGAGTTTCCTGCTGTTACCGTACCATCCTTTTTGAACACAGGTTTTAGCTTGGCCAGATCTTCTATGTCAAGACCAAAACGGGGGTGTTCGTCTTGAAGAAAAACCACTGACTCCCCTTTGTCTCCAGAAACTTCCATGGGCACAATCTCATCAGCAAACAAACCTGCCTTGATAGCCGCTTCTGCTTTATTATTACTCTCCAGAGCAACTTGATCCTGATCCTCCCGTGAAATATCATCCTTCTCCGCGAGATTCTCAGCTGTTATACCCATGATCATGGATTCTCCCAGGAGGCGACTGCCGGAATATAAAGCCTCCCAGACTGAGTCAATTACCTCATGATTCCTCAGCCTCATCCCCCATCGAGCTTTGTCCAGGTAATAGGGGGCGGAACTCATTGATTCAACGCCAGCCACCAAAACCACCTCACTATCTTGGCAGAGAATCTGCTGGGTTCCGCTGATGAGGGCCTGCATTGAAGAGGCACAATTTCGCTGAACGGTGAAAGCAGTTACCTGATGTGGAATACCCGCAGCCAAAGCGGCTACCCGGGCTGTATTGGCCTCATCGACGTTTTGCAGACAATCGCCAACGATGACATCGCTGACCAGATTCGGATCCAAATTGTTGGCCCGTTTCAATACTTCACCCATGACGTGAGCCGCCAGCTGATGCGCTCTCACTTCTCTCAGTGTTCCGCCGAATGTCCCAATGGCAGTACGGGCAGCAGAAACTATTACGACATCTGTATTTTTACTCACGGTTCAACTCCTCATTGTATATCTCTTCGAGTGGTTACCCATTCAATAAATCCGAAGCACGAAGCAAATTCAAAATCCGAATGTTTCAATGTTCAAAACAAAGAATTGGGCAAATATCTAAATATTTCTTGTTTTGGTCATTTGGATTTTGGTTATTCGAATTTGTTTCGGATTTCGATATTCGATATTCGGATTTTTGCCTTTTCTTAACTGCCTTAACTGACTCAACCGGCTAAATCTCCTAAAGTGTATTCGAAATAACCAACCGCATAATCTCGTTCGTGCCTTCGTAGATCTGGGTTATCTTGGCATCTCGCATCATTCGTTCCACCGGAAACTCTTTGACATAGCCATACCCCCCCAGGACCTGCACTGCCTCGATTGTAACCCACATGGCCACATCACCGCAGAAGCACTTTGACATGGAACTCATGCGAATGAGCTCGGGAGTCATACGACTCATGTCCTTGGATAACTCTTGATACAGGGCACAGGTCTTGTAGAGCAACTGCCGAGCCGCTTCCGTTCGCATTGCCATCTCCGCCAGCTTGAACCCGACGCCCTGATGCCTAATGATTGGCTTGCCGAAACTTTCCCGCTCTTTTGCATACCCGGTAGCGTACTCCAGAGCCCCGGCAGCAATACCAAGCGCCTGAGCAGCAACCCCCGGTCGAGAAAAATCAAGAGTCTTCATCATAACGTGGAAACCTTCGTTTTCCTGGCCGAGAAGGTTTTCAGCGGGCACTCGGCAGTCTTCGAAAATAAGCTCAACCGTATCAGACCAGCGAATCCCCAACTTGTCTTCTTTTTTCCCCACAGAAAAACCGGGCGTGTCTTTTTCCACGACGAAAACAGCGGCATTCTTGTGAGCCTTTCCTTCCGGATCAGTGATGGCGTAAACCGTTATGATATCTGCCACCCCACCATTGGTAATAAAGTTCTTTGTACCGTTCAAAATGTAGGAATCACCATCTTTTACAGCTTTACACCTGAGTCGGGCAACATCTGAGCCGGCAGCCGGCTCAGTCAGGGCAAAGGCAGCAAGGTGTTCACCAGTTGCAAGTTTTGGTAAGAACCGCTGTCTTTGCTCCTCGTTACCCGCCAGCATGATAGGCAAACTTCCCAACTCATGATCAGCAACCAAGAGCCCGCAGGCCGCATCTACTTTGGACAACTCCTCAACAGCAATGGCCAGGGCGAGCATACCAGCTCCCGAACCTCCGTAGGCTTCAGGAAAATCAATTCCATAGAGACCATTCTCCCGCATCAAGTCCACCATTTCCCAGTCAAATTCGCCTTCAGCATCACGCCGAGTCGCTCCCGGTTCTACTCTCTCTTTGGCTAATCGCCGCACCATGTCCTGCAACATGCGTTGTTCTTCAGTCAGTTCATATTGCATTTGCTCACCCCTTTCATTTCTCATTTCCCATTTAACATTTATCATCTGGCATTAAAGTGAAATGTTAGCCCGGATATTTCATGAGTTGCTGTCGCGAGATCAGGAAGATGGGCGTGCCACCTGGCAGTTCGTCCCGCGGTACCGCGGGATTGGTTTCCGTACCTGAACGGTACGTCGCAGGAGCCGACACCCGAGGACGCCAGGAAGGACGTCCATATTGTTCGCGCTCGCTGCGCTCCGCTCAGTCCCGCAAGCGGGTTCCCAGTTTCGTGGTCGCAGCAAGTAATTCATGAAATATCCGGGCTAAATGCTGTAATGGTAGAATCCTTTGCCAGTTTTCCGCCCAAGGTGACCGGCACGAACCATCTTCCTCAACAAAGGCGCCGGTCGGTATTTGTCCTCACCCAGCTCTTGATGCAATCCCTCCAGCACGGCTAGGAGCGTGTCGAGACCCACAAGATCAGCAAGTCCCAAAGGACCGATTGGATGGTTCGCTCCCAGGACCATGGCCTGATCAATATCTTCCGCTGAAGCAACAGATTCGGAATAGACGAAAATGGCCTCGTTTATCATCGGGCAGAGAATGCGATTCACCGCGAAACCCGGAGACTCCTTTACTTCGATGGGTGTTTTTCCTATTTGCTCAACAAAAGCCTTGGTGACTGCAAAGGTGACATCAGAAGTCACAAAACCGCGGATCAACTCCACTAGCTGCATCACGGGCGCGGGATTGAAAAAGTGAACACCGACAACCTTGTCCGGCCGACCGGTTACTGATCCTATCTCAGTAATAGATAGGCCTGAGGTATTGGAAGCCAAAATGGTCTCAGGTTTACAGATGGCATCGAGTTCTGAAAAGAGCTCTTTTTTCACCCTCATATCTTCAACCACCGCTTCAATAATAAAGTCAGCCCCGGCCACCGCTTCACTAATATCCGTTGTGCCTTCGAGGCGGGCCATTATTTCTGTTGCAGTATCAGCATCTATCTTTTCCTTCTCCACGGCACGGTCGAGATGAAACTTGATTGTTGCCAGACCTTTTTCAACAAAACTATCTTCAATGTCGCGCATGGTTACATCAAAACCTGCAGCGGCCACCACTTGTGCGATGCCTGATCCCATTATTCCTGCGCCCAGAACGCAGACCTTTTTAATTTCCATGTGTCTCTCCTACTCTCAAATTCTAACATCGAATTTGAGCAAATTCTAAATCCGAATGTTCAAATGTTCAAAACGCAACTACGCGAAAAGATTTATCTGATGTTTGGATCATTGGGATTTTGGTCATTCGAATTTGTTTCGGATTTCGATATTCGGATTTCGCATTTTAGAGCCCCTCTCTCAGGCTTAGAGGATCCTGTGCTTTCTTTGCAGAAAGAGTTGAGCAGTGCATCTGCTACTAATGCATACACTAACCAGTCTCTAATCTCAATGTGTTTTGGAGAAGATTCTTCGGGTTTTGTCAGCTGTCCATCAAGATTGATACTGTGGTATAAAGTAGAACTGTGTCATCATGAACCGGAGACGAACCATGCTTAAAGTAAATCCACACCCAGACTATCCGCCGGAAGAAGGCAGGTATCTCAGAGGAAATGATTTCTCGCCGGTCGCCGTGGCCATCATTTTGACTACCGACGCAGACAAAATCCCTCCCGAACTTGAAGATCTTGTGAGAGCCGGCATCGAAAGCGGCGCAGCACTCTCGGGAACCGTGCAGACCGAGAATATCGGCTTTGAAAAGATTGTATGCAACGTCGTTGCCAACCCTAATATACGCTACCTTGTTATTGGTGGCCCTGAGTCCCCAGGACACTTGACCGGAGAAGCTTTAAAAGCCTTGATCCTCAAAGGGGTTGATGAAAAGAAGAGGATCAGAGAAACGGATGCGCCCCATCCCTTCTTGTTCAATGTGCCGATGGAGACCATTGATCGTTTCCGAAAACAGGTTTCACTGATCGACCTCCAGTTCGAGGGAAATCCGGACTTGATCAGGAAGGCCGTGTGGTCGTGTTACCAAGAAAATCCCGTAGAATTTCGTGGGTATTCTGTGCACGACATTGGTGCATATCCGGAACCTCCTATCGGCGGAAAGATCACCTGGCGCGTCACCCAGCCTTGGGCTGAACTATTGGACGAAAATGAGCGTGATGCGAAGAAAAAAGCTCAAGAACTCATGGAGCGCTTGAGGGAGAGAGCCAAGGATAAGTGAAAACCTCATACCCGAATAATATGCGCTTTTCACCGGAGAAGTGGAGTAACGGGAAATTGGGTACGAAATTTCCTCGGGCTTGGAAAGTTATTCCAATACTCCAGTACTCCAATACTCCAACACTCCAACGGTATTGGGATATGTTTTCTCAGAAAAACCTTATGCTTATGTCCTCGATCTCAGCGTTGGCCCTTGTTATGCTTCTCTGGAGCCAGATTTCAATGGCGGCAGAGATCGACCTCCCCTCTCCCTCCTATAAAGGAACGGTATCAGTGGAAGAGGCTCTCAAGGCAAGACGCACCCATCGCTCTTTTCAACCCCGCCCCCTAACCCTGAGACAATTCTCTCAAATTCTGTGGGGTGCTTATGGGATAACTTACCAGAGATATGGATCTTTTTTGAAAACGGCTCCGTCTGCTGGAGCGCTCTATCCCCTTGATATTTACGGTGTTGTTGGCCAAGGCGGTGTAGAGACTTTGGCCGCGGGTATCTACCATTTTCGTCCTGAAAATCATGCTGTAGAACTGGTCAAGCAAGGAGAACTGCGGGTTGAGGTGGCCAGGCACGCTTTGCAGCAGATGTGGATGGCCAAAGCTCCCCTGATGTTGGTCATAACGGGCGAGTACAACCGTAGCAGTATGAAATACGGTCCCCGCGGTATCATCTACACCCACATCGAGGCTGGACATGTGGGGCAAAACATATTCCTGCAAGCGGAAGCCATTGGTCTCAAGGCGGGAATTGTGGGAGCATTTAACAACAGGGGTGTGGTCACAACCATGGGGCTCCCGTCCAGTCATGATCCTCTTTTGATTATGCCGGTTGGATATTCAGAGTAAAAATTATTTCGGATTGCGGATTGTGGATTGCGGCTGGAGCTTTCAGCCATCAGCGGCCAGCCGTCAGTTTAATCTCTGATCTCAAATGTTTTTTTTCTGAAAGCTGATTGCTGATCGCTGATCGCGCTCATCCGGAAACGGTTGACATGAATCTTGCATAGCCTTAGTATTTAACAGATTCTATCATGCCGTATTGAAGCTCTCTGCAGAAAGAACTGTCGACTAGCTCAGGTCGAGTCGCTGCAGGGAATCTTCGAAATGTAAGGAAGTGATTCCATTTTATTGTAGTTCGCTCGCTAACCCCGCAGCAAGATTTGTCGACGAGCTCAAGTCGAGTCGCTAAGGGGAATGGGCTCGCTAAAGCATTTTCAGGGCAAGAAACAAGAATGGAGATAAAGCCATGAATAGAATACCAGCTGTATTGATGTTTTTGCTCGTGCTGATTACCCTGACAGCAATGATTACAGTTCCGGCTCTGGCGCAAGTAGGTCAATCAAGGTTGACCGGGGTTCGTTGCGGTACCTTTCTGGTACAGATCGGGGTGGACACCAAGGAAACAATTCTGAAAAAGTGCGGCGAGCCTACCTATAGATATCCGGGCAGTGACGGAGGCGGTGAATTGTGGTCTTACAATCGAGGTAGTGGAAGATTCTCGGGAACGATGAAATTCACTGGCCCCAAACTCACCTCCATTACGAAAACTGGATATGGCTACAGTAAATAATTCCACTCCATAGTCGGGGGCTTTGGTCTATGAGCCGACCCAAGAGAGGAAAAGCAGATTTGTACTGAAAAAATTCTTCCCTGATGTATCCATAAAGCTAACGGCAGGGTCATTAATGACGCTGCCTTTTTTGTGCCCAAATTGGGTGAAAATGGGTTAAGGTAACAGGGCGGAAGAGATCAATAGGACAAGCCTAAGTTGAAATACTGGAGTAGTGGAGTGATGGAGTAATGCAGCCGAGAATACTTATTGTTGGAACCGGGGCAATTGGTGGCTTTTACGGCGGCAAACTGGCCCAGGCCGGAGCCCTTGTCTCAACTCTCTGCCGTTCGGATTACGAAGTGGTAAAATCCAAAGGTATAGCGGTCACCAGCGCTTTGGGAGATTTTCATTTCACTCCAGAGAAAGTCATCCGAAATCTTGGTGAATATGGTCCTCCCCCCGACTACATCCTGGTCGGGCTCAAGGTGCTTCCTGAAATTGACACGGCAGAGATTATCAAAGAGGTGGTGGGAGCGGACACAACCATCGTTCTTCTGCAAAACGGGGTTGAGATCGAAGAACCCGTGGCTCGAGCCTTCCCTGATAACGAAATCATCAGCGGTCTGGCTTTCATATGTGCCACTCGCACCAGCCCCGGCCATATCGATCATACCGACTTCGGCCGGCTGGTCATTGGCCGTTTTCCTGCGGGTAAATCGGCCAAAGTTGAAGAACTTGCCACACTTTTCAATAATTCAGGGCTCGTGTGTGAGGTCAGCGAAGATGTGATCACTGCCAGATGGAGAAAGCTCGTCTGGAACGCGCCCTTCAATCCCATTTCAGTTTTGGGAGGCGGGGCGGATACCAAAACCATGGTGGAAAACCCGGAATCATTAGAGCTCGCCCGCAAAGTCATGGAAGAGGTCTGTCTCATCGCCGAGGCTGCCGGCCATCCCCTGCCGGAGGAAATAGTACAACAAAACATTGACGGCACCCGCGCCATGGCACCATATAAAAGCAGCATGCTGGTTGACTTTGAGGCGGAGAGACCCATGGAAATCGAAGCCATTCTAGGCAATGGACTCCGGGTGGCCAAACGACATGGCGTTGACGCCCCGCACATAGAAAGCCTCTACGGGCTGCTAAAGCTCGTGGATAACAAGATCCGCGGCCTAGATAAATGATCTGCCGCCCCTACGTGTTTTTGATTCGCATACAATGTAGGGGCGGGGTTTATCCCCGCCCGCAAGATCACACCTATAATTATGCTGTTGCCCTACCGAACTGCTTATCCTATACTGTCTGCCCAAAACCATACCTCGAACTCGGTTTTTCAGAGCTTTTATAAAACAACGTTAGGGCATTAACCCTGATTGCGTCGCCTTGGCGGTAATCGTTGAGACATCCTCGAGTACTCACACCTGTGCCAAGAAAAGCCATTAGGTGAATTATTGAAAGCAAAGGAGTAGGTTGATGAATAGCAGGATGAACAACTGGTTGATTGCTCTCATAACGACCCTTTTGTTTACAGTTTCCGTGTGGATCCCTGAGGCCCTGTCCGCTTCCAAGCCACCCATTGTTCGCATTGGTATCGTTCAAGACGGCCCATCAGGTCGCCTGCCGGACATAAGAGGTATGGTTAAGGAAGAAATTCTCAGGGTTACTGCAAGGGAATTTGACGTCCGTTTTCCGGCCGAGATGACCGTTCATGGTAACTGGAGGGTTGCCGACATCAGAAGGGCCGTAGACACCTTGCTGGCTGACCCAAAGGTTGATTTGGTAATTACCCTCGGTTATCTAGCAACGAACTACGTGTGCCACAAAGGGGAACTGCCGAAGCCCGTGGTTGCCCCCATCGTGGTTGATGCCAAGTTGCAAAACCTCCCTCTCAAAGACGGTGCCAGTGGAGTCAAAAACCTCAGCTACATTGATCCATTCATAAGCTTTGAACGAGATATCAGAGTTTTTCGAGAAATGGTTCCTTTCCACAACCTGGTGATTCTCATCCGGAGTGAGGCTTTGAAGTCTATTCCCTGGCTTGAGAAAAAATTCAGTCGTTTTGCCCATGAATTTACTATCAACATACATATTGTTCCGATTGAATTTTCTGCTGACGAAGCTTTGGCCGCTTTTCCTTCTGATACCGACGCAGTTTACTTGTTTCCTGTTTCGCAGCTTTCACCTGGAGAATTCCGCAAGCTTTTATACGGTTTAATCTTAAGAAAGCTGCCAAGCTTCTCCCTTTTGGGTGGAGAAGATGTTGAAGCCGGCGTGCTCGCCAGCGCTGCACCCAAATCGGAAATTTCTCGCCTCACTCGAAGAATCGCCTTGAACGTGCAACGAATCCTCCTGGGAGAGAAAGCCAGCACTCTCAAGGTAGCGTTTCCCGTAGGTGAGAAGCTCACCATAAACATGGCCACCGGCCGAGCCATCGGCTTCTACCCCTCATGGAGTGCACTCACAGAAGCGGAATTGCTAAACGAGCAAGTGGAACGAGTGGAGCGGCGACTTTCTCTGCAAAGTGCTGTGCGCGAGGCTATTGCCGCAAACCTTGACTTGGCAGCAGAGAATAGAAATGTTGCCGCCGGCGAACAGGTGGTAAATCAGGCCCGCTCTTCCCTGCTGCCACAGATAGACCTTGACGCTCGAGGGGCAATAATTGATGACGACAGGGCGGAAACGAGTGGTGGCGTGACGCCCGAGCGTTCTTTTACAGGTTCAGTCACCGCCACCCAACTCCTTTACGACGAAGACTCCTGGTCAAACTTCTCGGTGGAAAAAAGGCTCCAGACTTCCCGTGAAGAGCAACGTGACACGGTGGAACTCGACACTATCCGGAACGCGGCGGTCGCCTACCTCGATGTGTTGCGGGCCAAAACCCTGGAGCGGGTGGAAAAAAACAATCTAAGATTGACCCGTGCCAACCTGGAGCGTGCTCTGGTGCGGGTTTCCGTCGGCATCGCCAACCGTTCCGAGGAGTTTCGCTGGCAGAGTGAGATTGCCACAAACCGGGCAAACGTGCTCTTCACCCAAGCCATAACCCGTCGGACTGAAAATCGGTTGAACCGGTTGCTCAACCGGCCCCTGGAAGAACAGTTTGAGACTATCGAAACAGACCTCCGCGATCCGCTCCTCATCGTCAGTGACCCGCGCCTTTTGCCCTATGTGGATAACCC
>JBFFBS010000050.1:0-18996 GCA_041560295.1 Syntrophobacteria bacterium
CGATGAGCAGCAAGACATCGCCTTGTAGGGCCCTATATCCATCTCTTATTGGTAGGCATCCGGTAAGAATCATGAGAAAAGCACCAGTTACTGCACAAACCATGATGTCCGCTAGACCGGTGGTGGCAGCAACTATGAGAGTTGCAAAAATAATTGCTGCCACCGGAGCTTTTTTTCTCATGACTATTTCATGGTGGACATCTTCAACCACGATGAAGTCCTGGTTTGTTCTAAGTTGCTCCAATTCGTCCTGATGACACTGAACCAGCAGTATGTCTCCCACTCTCAACTTTAGTTCGCGGATCTTTTGTTCGGTGTAGTGAATGTTTCTTCGTTTGACAGCGATGATATAGGTTTCGTGCTCTCCATGCAGGCTGCTTTCCAGCAGTCTTTCACCCAGCAATGAGGACTGCGGCGGGATGATCAGCTCTAAGATTACTGACTCGGGATCTCCCGGAGAGAAGTTGAGATCTTCCTCTACGTGAGGTAGTTTGACGGAATTTTCATTGAGGATGTCCACAAGTTCGCTGGCGGAGCCTTTTACCAAAAGCAAGTCGTCGGCCTGAATCGCCGTCTTTTGACGCCAGGGATCTAAAATGCGCCCATTGCGTATGACCTCAAACACTTCAAAATAAGGAGAAATTTGAGCAAGGGCTTGTTGGGGCTCTTGGCCAAGAAGGGAGCTTTCAGCAGGCACCAGGAGCTCCGCAAGGTAACGCCTGTGCTCCTCGTCCACTTCACATACAGGTACAGCATGGCCGGGCATAAGTCGAGGAGCGGCAACGTAGAGGAACCCTATTCCTAAGACAGCAATGGGCACGCCAAGTGTAGCCAGCTCGAACATGGCGAGCTCCCCATAGCCGTACATGGCACTTAAGTCACTCACGATGATATTGGTGGAAGTGCCAATAAGGGTGCAGGTGCCGGCGAGAATGGAGGCATACGAAATTGGTATGAGAAATTTTGAAGGACTGAAGCCAAATTCACAGCTGAGACTCGTGATTATGGGAATGAAGAGGACCACTACAGGGGTATTGTTGATAAAGGCGGAAAATATGGCCACGGTGATCAAGGTCATGAGCATGGCAAGGTTGACTTTTCCCCCGGAATAGTGAATGACTTTTTCTCCGATAAAGCCAACTGCTCCGGTACGGATCATTCCTCGACTGATAAGGAACATCGCTCCCACCGTGACAACAGCTGGATTGGCAAGACCGGCTACTGCCTCCAATGGTGTCAAAATACCTGTGACCATCAGGGCAACCATGATACCTATGGCGGTGAGATCGATGGGAATTCTTTCCGTTATCAGAAGAATCAGGGTGAGGACAAGAAGAATAGAAACGATCCAAATGCTCATGCAATTTCCTTTCAGAAGAGTAAAAGCAGCGGCAGATACAATCCATATGCCGCCAGCAGGAGCACCGCTTCCCACCGATTTACTCGACCCGCTCCCCTGCGTCTAGACCAGAATATTGGCCAGAGTGCCAAAGTTACTACAAACACCATGGGGAAATCACGGAGCAGCACTACTCGTTCCACCTCCATTGGCATGAGAATTGAGGGAATTCCAATAATGGCAGTGGAATTGATGAGGTTGGAGCCAACCACATTGCCCACGGCTATTGAATGCTCTTTTCTCACGACACCGGCGATTGATGTCGCCAACTCCGGAAGACTCGTACCCACGGCCACTATTGTGAGTCCAATTATGAGCTCGCTGAGTCCGAGAGCTTGGCCAAGTCCGACACCACTCCAAACAACGAGTCGGCTGCCAGCAACGAGAAGGACGAGACCGCCGATCATGTTAACCAAAACCTTGCGCCCCGTCGGTACTAGAGTCTTGGAGCTGGTTGGAGCACGTACTTTCTTTGTGTCCTCGCTCTCTAGGCGAATTACGAGGACGAGATAGATAGCGAGACCGATCAGCAAGACCAAGCCTTCCAGGCGGCTTATCACCCGGTTTAGAGATATCAGCCAGGTGGCAACGGTAGCCACTAAGAGAGTGGGATACTCCAGTCGAAAAAGTTTGGATTCCACCATTAACGGCTGAAGAAGCGCACATATTCCCAAGACCAAACAAATATTGGAAATGTTACTTCCCAACACATTCCCGAGCCCTATACTGGAATGCCCGACAACCACAGCAGTGGAAGTAACGAGAAGTTCCGGCAACGAGGTGCCGAGGGACACAACAGTCAGACCAATCAACAGAGGCGAAATCCTTAGACTGCTTGCCAGAGAGGCGGCCCCGGCGACAAAACGGTCGGCACCAATTGCGAGTGCGGCTAAACCTATCACGAGTGTTGCAATGAAAAGTGCCATCATTTAGCCTTCACACTTTAGGCAGGGTCCGGCTATGCGAACCAAGTTCGACGGTGACCCGAGAAGGATGAGGATGTCGTCTCCAAGAATTTGGCTCTGTCCGTCAGGGTTGCTCAGTATCTGCGGGCCCCGCCTTATGGCCAAAAGGTTCACGCCGTACTTGGTTCTCAGCTGAAGATCTGCCAGTGATCTGCCAGCAACGGGAGAATTTTCATGTACCCGTATGCTGCTTATTTCCATATCCGGAAAGTTAACTTTGAGGTCAGCCAAAGAGGCCGGGTCTCGCATCGGTTTGCGAAACATCTGATACCCGCTTTTTCGTGTTTCTGCCGTGAACAGATCTATCTCTTCTTTCGGCACCAGATACTTGGCCAAGACCCGAGCAAAGATCTCCACAGAGGTTTCGTATTCATCTGCAATAACCTCATTGGCGCCGAGTTCACGCAGGGCAATGGTTTCTGCGAAAAAGCGGGTCCTAGCAATGATATGGATCTTCGGGTTTAATTTTATTGCAACTGAGGTAATCCCTCGAGTGGCAGTAGGATCCGAAATGGCTACCACCATCACCCGCGCACCTTCAATCCCAACATGCTCCAGGACTGCTTCATGGGTGGCGTCGCCATAGATTATGGGTTCACCCGCCTTCTTTTCGTTGCGAACGGTTTCCGGGTTCATCTCGATGATCACATAAGGGATCTTGGCCGTCTTGGCCGCGGTGGCGACATTCTTTCCACTTAAACCATAGCCCACGATGATCAGGTGGTCTTCAAGCTCATGTGCTTGATGTTCACTCGCTGATTCCGACTTTGAAGAAAACCCGGTTTTGAGCTTGACGGGAAGAGGCAATCCCAGCGTGGCATTGGCGACTCTGGGTGCAAGCGCCATAATAAACGGTGTTACGCCCATGGTAATGACTGCGACCGCCAGAAAAAGTTGAAACGTATCACCTACGAGCAATCCGTAGTCAACGCCGACTTTGGCCAAAATGAAGGAAAATTCTCCCACCTGGCACAGGGTAAGACCTACGACTATCGCGGTGCGCAGCGGAAAGCCAAGGAAAAGTACGGCAATGGTGGCAATGAGCGTTTTGGAAATGATGACTGCTCCAGAGATGAGGGCAACCTTATCTGGATGGTTCATTAAAAAACCAAGGTCCAGGAGCATGCCAATGCTGACGAAAAACAAACTGGTAAAGACGTCTCGAAACGGCACGATATTGCCGAGCGCGTGGTAGCCGTATTCGGACTCCGAGATAATCAGGCCGGCCAGAAAGGCACCCAGTGCCAGAGAGAGCCCGGCAAGATACGTCAGCCAAGCGACGCCGAAGCACATGACCAGGACGCTCAACAAGAACAACTCTCGGCTCCGGGACCTGGCGATCTGATAGAGCAGTCCTGGCACGATCCATCTGGCACTTACTGCCACCAGGGCAAAAACACCCACACCTTTCAGTGCCAAAAAACCGAGGGATTTCCCCAAATGGGCTGCTTCCCCAGCCAATAAGGGGGTGAACAGGATCATGGGGACAACAGCGATGTCCTGAAAAATCAAAACAGCAAGCGCCGTGCGACCGTGGGGACTGTCAAACTCAGCCTTTTCCTGCAGGATTTTCAAGACGATAGCGGTACTGCTCAGAGAGATAAAGAAACCTATGAACACCGCCTCGTTGAAAGGACGGCCCAAACGCGTGGAGATTGCGAAGCTCACCAGAAAGGTCAAAACCACCTGGAGAGAACCGCCTAAAATCACCGACTTCTTCATGCGCATGAACTCTTTCAGGGAAAATTCAACGCCGATGGTAAAAAGCAGCAACATCACACCAATCTCTGCAAGGACCTCCACTTCACCTATGGCGCTGATGAGCCCAAACCCATAAGGTCCGGCAAGGATTCCCGTAAAGAGAAAGCCCACAACGGTAGGCAATTTGAGGCGCTGACAAATCAAGAGCACACCAATTGCCAAAGAGAATATGACCAGAATATCTTTGAATAACGCCACTTCCATTGCATACCCTCCCGGAAAATCAGGAGTCAGGAGTTAAGGTACAGGGTACAGGGTGCAAGGTATGAGGTGTCTCACTCCATGCTCTATGCCCTGTGCCCTGTGCTTCCCTCAATCCAAGATCTACAATTGTATTGTATAATCACCATCTCAGACTATTGCCACCCATCCATTGGTAATTTATCCATGGGTAAATTTCCCGGTTGATCGATCCTCCAGGAAGAAGCACCATCCAGTACCTTTTAGGGTACACCCGGATCAAAACCACCCAGAGATACTGCAAGGTGTCTGATCTCGAAGTGCAAAGAAATTCCTTGCCCCTCTCTTCTTCGCAAAGCGTGTAGGTTTTCACTGCGCCCAATCAGTCTGAATCATTTTAGAAATTGGGTGGAGAAGAAGTTTCTGCAGCCATACCTCCCGCGGAAGTTCCAACAACGTTTTGCCTTTGCTGGTTGTTGTTTTTTGCTCTCTGCCCGCGTATTGACAAAAAAGGTAGCCTGCTTAGTTTTTGTTATACTGATTAACGGTATTCGTCTGGAAGGAGCTATTTACATGACCAAATTAAATAAAGGGGATAAGGCCCCTGTTTTTAGGCTTTCTGATCAGGATGAAAAAGAAGTGGCCCTTGAGGATTTCAAAGGGAGGAAACTCCTGCTCTACTTCTACCCGAAGGCTGATACCCCTGGCTGTACCAAGCAGGCCTGCAATGTGAGGGACGTCCGGGAAGAACTGGCTGACCTCGGCGTAGACGTTGTCGGCATTAGTCCAGATGCACCTGCCAAACAAAAGAAATTTGACGACAAACATGGTCTTGGATTTTCTTTGCTCTCGGACCAGGACAACACCATCGCCAAAGCCTATGGAGCCTGGGGGGAGAAGTCCATGTACGGTAAGAAATATGAGGGAATTATCCGTTCATCTCTGTTGATCGACGAACAAGGAAAAGTCGTTGACACATGGTACAAGGTCAGCCCGAAAGATACCGTGAGCAAAGCGCTAAAGACGCTCGAGGAGGATTAGTATGGAAGAGCCACATGCTCTGAAGTCAAATAATGATAGCTTGACCGAGCACATACTTTTCGACGATTCCCTATTCAGTGAAGATTCTTTCTCTCGCTCGGACGAAAGCGATGACAGTATTTTCTATACCACCGATCGTTTTGTGCAGCATCTTGATTCACTGGCCCTGGCAACGGTGGAGAAGCTTATCGGTGATCTCGTTATAGAAGAAAAACCGGTTATTTTGGACTTGATGGCAAGTTGGGATTCCCACATTCCCTCCAGCCTTCGGCCGGAAAGAGTTGTGGGATTGGGATTGAACCGTAATGAACTCTCTAAAAACCCCGCCCTCACCGAGTGGTGCCTTCACGACTTGAACAAAAATCCCATCCTCCCATTTTCTGACTCCACCTTTGACGTGGTGCTCAATGTGGTTTCGGTTGATTATATGACCAAACCCTTTGACGTCTTTCGAGAGGTAAGTAGAATTCTTAAACCAGGGGGTTTGTTTTTGGTCGTCTTTTCCAGCCGGATGTTTGAGCAAAAGGCGGTAAAGATCTGGCGCCAGTCTTCAGAAGAAGAACGAGTACTTCTGGTGGAAGAGTTCTTCAACCGGTCTGAGTCCTTTACTCAACCACAACTGTTTGCCTCCACGGGCAAGCCACGGCCCAAGGATGACAAGTACTCTCACTTGGGAATTCCCAGCGACCCCATATACGCGGTCTATGCTCAGAAGAAGGGTGACAGGAGCGAACAAAGGCCCAAGCCTACCTTTGTGGTGTCGCATGAATATCCTCCCGACCCAGAGGAGCTGCAGCGCAGAAAAGCAGCAGTGAAACATACTCTCAGGTGCCCACACTGTGAGCAAAGGCTGCTGAAATGGGAGGTGCCTCAGAACCCGTTTACTCAATGGGACGTGGATTTCATGTATGTGTGCTTCAACGACGAGTGCCCCTATTTAATTCAAGGCTGGGAGGTTATGAAACAACAGGGCAACAGCGGAATCTCTTATCGCTTCACGTACAATTCGTACAGAGACCGTTGCCTATCGGTCCCAGTTCCACATCTTCATGCCTTGAAAGAAGGAATCATCGACTGAATGAAGAAGGTTGCGCCCCTAGCAGGCAAAAGCATAATGGTTGATCCGAGAAGGGTCAGAGTAGTACAGCGGGGCCCACTTGACAAAGTTCCCGTTTTTTATTGGATGAGTCGGGACCAAAGGGTCAACGACAACTGGGCCTTGCTCTTTGCCCAGGAATTGGCGTTGGAGCGAAAAGTGCCCCTTGCTGTGGTTTTTTCCCTGGCGCCACGCTTTCTCGGCGCCACCTCGAGACAGTACGGTTTTATGCTCAAAGGTTTACGAGAGGTGGAGAGTCGGCTGGCGGAATTGAACATCCCTTTTTTCCTCCTCATTGGCTCTCCAGAGCAAGAGCTTCCAGCATTTCTAACCCAACACCAGATCGGCGACCTGGTGACTGACTTTGATCCTTTGCGGATTAAACAACAATGGAAAAACGAGGTGGCAGAGCAGATTAAATCAAATATGTATGAGGTGGACGCTCGAAACATTATTCCTTGCTGGGAGGCCTCGAACAAAAAAGAATACGCCGCTTACACCTTGCGACCGAAGATCCATCGTACCCTCCCAGATTTTTTGAAGGATTTTCCGCTGGTTCAGAAACACCCCTTCCCTTGGCCAAAAAAAGTGACCAAAACAGACTGGGATCAAGCCGAAGGGTCCCTCAGCATTGATCGCTCAGTTCCGGAGGTTGATTGGTTATTGCCAGGCGAAGAGGCAGCAGCAGAAATCTTGAATCATTTTCTTACCAAGAAACTTTCAGCGTACGCTTCCAGGAGAAATGACCCTAACGAAGATGGTGTATCCAACTTCTCTCCATACCTCCATTTCGGTCAGATCTCAGCGCAGCGGGTGGCGCTGGAAGTGCAAAAAAAGAAGGTGAAAAAAGAGTCCAAAGATGCTTTCCTGGAAGAACTCATTGTTCGCCGTGAGCTCTCGGATAATTTTTGCTTTTACAATCCTGATTACGACCGCTTCGCGGGATTCCCGGAATGGGCCCAAAAAACTCTGAACGAACATCGTGGTGACCAAAGAGAGTATCTCTATTCGCTGGAGCAGTTTGAGGCCGGCAAAACCCACGATGACCTTTGGAATGCTGCACAAATGGAAATGGTTCAAAGGGGAAAGATGCACGGCTATATGAGGATGTATTGGGCCAAGAAGATCCTTGAATGGACCGCTTCTCCGGAAGAGGCACTGGAAGTTGCCATCCTGCTCAACGACAAATATGAACTCGACGGCAGGGATACAAACGGCTATGTTGGTATTGCCTGGAGTATAGGGGGAGTCCACGACCGGGCTTGGAAGGAGCGTCCCATTTTTGGCAAGATACGCTACATGAGTTATGGTGGCTGCAAAGCGAAATTCAAAGTTAAGACTTATATTGAACAACACCTGACCTGATACCCACAGTGATTGAATCGGAAGGCCAGAGTGGAGGGCGTTTTGGTAACTCTGTTGCTTTAAGGGTTTGCCATTGAACCACGCAGGCAAGACACTTTTCTTTGTTACGGGATAGTTTCAATGACATCTGCTCCAACATATGAAGAAATGCTGCAAAGGGTCAAAAAGTTAGAGGATGAGGCCCTCAAGGTTAAAGATGCCACGAATTCGCTACGGTTAACTGGGCAGTACATCAACGTAGCAATGGACTCCTTATCGGCCAACATGGCTATATTGGATGAAAATGGCGTAATCTTAGAAACAAACCGCTCATGGCAAAGATTCGGCTTGGAGAACAAGATCGAGACACCGGTCGACACTGTTGGTTTGAATTATCTTGAGATATGTGATTCTGCTATAGGCGATCCCAAAGAAGTGGAAAAAGCACGTGAAGTTGCTGATGGGATCAGAAGAGTAATTGCCGGTGATCTAAACGAATTCGCCACTGCTTACCCATGCCATTCACCCCAGGAGAGGCGCTGGTGTTACGTCAGGGCCACTCGCATGGCTGACCCTGGGCCCCTGAGAGTGGTGGTGAGCCACGAAGACGTCACCGCCATCAAGCTTGCCGAGGAGGCCTTGAGAAAGCGGGAGCTGGAACTGGAACTGCAAACCCAAAAGCTTGCGGAAACCAATACAGCGCTGAGAGTTTTGCTGAAAGCAAGAGAAGAGGACAAACGCGAACTTGAAGAGAAGGTACTGGCAAACGTCAAAGAACTCATAACCCCATACCTTAAAGACCTTAAGAACACTGGCTTAGATTCCAGGCAAAAGGCTTACCTGGAAATTGTCGAATCCAACCTCAACGACATTATCTCCCCTTTTTTGCACCAGCTCTCCTCGAAGTATCTCAATCTAACTCCCAGGGAGATACAAGTGGCCACCCTTGTCAAGGAGGGGAAAGCCACTAAAGAAATAGCCGAAATGTTGAACCTCTCCATGAACGCGGTGGACTTCCACCGGAAAAACATCCGGGACAAACTCGGTTTGAAGAACAAGAAGGCCAACCTCAGAACCCACCTGCTTTCAATCGCCTAGCCCACATACTAGTAGTTTATCACTACCATTATTACCCCAATCATTTACCGTTGCAAATCTCTAATTCAGACTCATCTTATGTTCACGTAACGAGTTAAGCAAAGTAACCGTGCACAAATTCTCATGCTGAACATAATAGAAAGCCCTGGAGTTAGAGATCATGGAAGAAAAAAAGAGAGTAGCAATGAATTTAGTTTTGTTGGCTGCCTTAGTTTTTGTTTTCACCTTACAGACAGGATGCGCCTCCCTGAGAGGACAGCAGTATTTTCATTTCTCTACCCCTGAACCATTAGAGGAGAACCATACCCTTATTTTGGGTTTTTTGGGTGGGCGTGAGAATTGGGATGATGCCAGCAGGGGTGTTCGACAGTTGGCAATGAAGATTGATTCCATGAATTTTCCCGAAGTTCACATTGAAACTCTTGAAAATAGAAAACCCGATTTGGCCATGGAGCTGATTCTCAATTCTTTTGATAGCAATCAAGACGGTTACCTTGATGAGAGGGAGCGGTCATCAGCTCGACTGATTATGTATGGTCACAGCCTTGGCGGGGCCGCGGTCGTAAAATTATCTCACAATCTCAAGGATATGGGTATTCCGGTGCTGCTCACTGTTCAAATAGATAGCGTGGGCTTTACCTATGATGATCATGTAATACCCTCCAATGTCAGGCGTGCTGCAAACCTTTATCAATTAGACGGGTGGTTCCTCGTGGGAGAGGATGAGATTGTTCCGCAAGATCCCGACAAAACAAAAATCATCGCTAATTTGAAATTTGACTACAGAGACAAGGAAGTCGATATGTCAGGTGTACCGTGGGAGCGAAGGTTATTATCCGTTCCCCACAGCAAAATGGATGCAGACCCAGAGGTGTGGAGTACAGTGGAACAAATAATCCTATCTGAAATAGATGACATGAAGCCGGAGATTCTTGCTGAGGAACGGCTCGTGGTTGCAGGCCCCGACCCGAGAGGATAGTTTCGTTAATCCTGCAATAGAAGGTAGACAGTATAACCAAGGTTACATGGAGGATGAAAAAATGAAAGAGCATAGAGAGGAAAATGAGAAGAAATTGGAATCTGGCTGGGCTAACCCCGGTATTGAGGTGTGGCCTGAAGAGGATGATTATGTCATGTGGCGCTCCATGCGTAAGGATGCAAGAAGACACTTAGAATGCAGCATTCCTGCCTTGGCAGCCAGCCCTTTTTGCGGTAAAGGCTACCACAACGGCTAATGAGTAGAGAACCAGAAGAAATCCGAGCCCGAAAGGTTTGGCTTTGGGCTAAATCCATAATGCAAAGCGCTAGGCGCAGAGCGCAAAGCGAAAAATTGTCAATATGACGATTCCATCTCTTTTTACGCTATGCGCCATGCGCTATGCCCTATGCGATCTGACCTGGTTCTAGCGACCTGGTTTTCAATCTTGAACAAAACTTTGCTTTGAAAGGTGAGTTTTTTATTTTAAAAAGCACGCCTGTCGGGACACAAGTTTCCCCGGCCCTTTCTCCACTTCCTGCAAAGCAGTACAAATTGACTGCTCAAAAGTCGTGAGCTCGATGGGTATGAGTTCTTGGATGCGGTTATCTCTGCAAATAACCTCATTCTTCAAGCCTTCCACCAGTGGATTGACGATCCCCGACGGTACCGGCGTCACCATGTTCACCCAGTAGGTGGAGAGACGAGGAGTGAGCACCGGCACGGTAATAATCAGTCGCTTCAGCCCGCGTACCCGGGCATAGATCTCCATCATATCTCGGTAGGAAAGGATTTCAGGGCCACCCACATCCAATGAGAGACCGGTAGTGGCAGGCTCCCGAAGACAACCAATGAGGTAATGAACCATGTCCCGGATGTCGATGGGTTGTGCTCGAGTTTCAATCCATCTGGGGCAGACCATCACCGGTAAACGCTCCACCAGGGAGCGAAGCATCTCAAAGGGTGCGCCGCCGGCTCCCATAATGTTTGGCGCCCGCAGTTCCGTTATTTGCGCCCGCCCCGAGGAAAGGATCTCTGCCACCTCCTGCCGACTGGCCAGATGCTTGGAAAGTTGATCGCCGGTTTCCCCAAGACCTCCCAGGTAAATGATTCGGGCCAAACCAGCTCTGTCCGCGGCCGTGACGAAATTTCGTGCGGCATTTCGGTCCCTTTCGGCAAAGACCTTGTTTTCTCCGATGGTGCGGCCTCCCATCGAATGGACCATATAGTAGGCCACCTCAATTCCGTCCAGAACTGTGTCCAGAGTTTCCGCTTTGAGCAAGTCGCCCGTAACAATTTCAACTTCTTCCTCGGGAAAGAGACGTTCCCGAAGCCTTTCGGGCGAGCGCACTAAACAGCGAACTTCCATGCCGTGGCCAGTGAGGGCATGAAGCAAACGCCCCCCCACGAAACCCGTTGCTCCCGTCAGTAATATCTTGCCAGAATTTTCAGACATTCTTATGCACCTCCGCAGATTCAAAAGTATTTAAGTTGTTCTTGAGACACCACTTTTATTGCCAGTTCGGATCTTGGCTGGCAAAGTAAAAATAGGAACTGCATTCTTGTTATGCAAGGAACCTCAGAATCGTTCAGTATGATAAGGTCAAGAACGAGGATCAACCTGCCTGCTGTCTACTGCTAGCTTGTCCTGAGCGGAGTCGAAGGGCTGCTTGCTGAAATATCCGGCCAGCGGGAAATGGCGTCAAAATCTAAATCCCAGCTGCCGCCGGTTTTTTTAAACTGGTGAAAACCAGCGGCAGCAACCATGGCTGCGTTGTCAGTGCAAAGCTCCGCTCTGGGCAACATCAACGGTAAACCCAGTCTGGCGACCTCCTCACGTAGACGCTCCCGCAGCCGACTATTGGCGGCCACTCCACCAGCTACCACCACCTGACTTGCATCAAAGCGTTCAGCCGCAGCACAGGTTTTAATCACCAATACATCAACCACCGCCTCCTGGAAGCTGGCGGCTATATCGGCAATCTGAACAGGGAGTTTCTTTGCCACGGCACCATTGCTCGCGAAAATCCCACTATTTCCACTCTGATTGGAATCCACATATTTTCGGACGAAATTGACTACTGCCGTCTTGATACCACTGAAGCTAAAATCCAGGGAGTCTTTCTCCAGGTAAGCCCTGGGAAAAGAAATGGCGCTGGGATTTCCACTGCGGGCCAGCTCATCAATGACCACCCCGCCAGGGTACCCAAGATCCAGAAACTTGGCCACTTTGTCAAAAGCCTCGCCCGCGGCATCGTCCCTGGTTCGGCCCACGAGAGAAGCGTTGCTGTAGTTGCTGACAACATAAAGGTTGGTGTGCCCCCCGGAGACCACCAGAGCAATGACTGGAAATGAGGGTGGTGATTCCTCCAAGAAAGCAGCCACAATATGGCCCTCTAGATGATTTACCGCAACCAGTGGTTTACCAGTGGCATAGGCCAGCCCTTTGGCCACTCCAATCCCCACGAGCAGTGAGCCCACCAGCCCTGGTCCCTGGGTAACGGCAATGGCATCAACAGCGGACAAGGCAAGGCCTGCCCGCTGCAGCGCTTCGGAAACCACCGGAATAATCACCTTCACGTGCTGCCTTGAGGCCAACTCCGGCACCACACCCCCATAAGGGCGATGAATGACCGTTTGGGATGCAACCACGCTCGAGAGAATGCGGTGCCCATCTTCCACCACAGCTGCAGCAGTCTCATCACAGGAGCTTTCGATACCGAGTATTATCAAGGGTTTTCCTTTACGTCTTCATAGTCTCTGCAATCACGATTTCGGATTGCGGATTTAGATGAAGTGATGCCGAGAATAGCATGTCCAATGTGTAATGATATATGCGCAATGATGAATGCGCAATGATAAATGAAAAAGCCCCTCCCACAGCTGGTTAATTTCTTGACTTCAATAACCCCCTCTTCTATTATGTCAAAAGTGACATAAAGGAACCCTGCACTTGGAGATCTGTTGAATCCGTAAGACAGCGCACGTCTAGCTCCTGGAAATTACTATGACCCTGCTCACCGATCGCTACCAACGACCAATTGATTATCTTAGGGTCTCAATCACCGACCGTTGCGATCTCCGTTGTATTTACTGCACACCCTTGGGTGGGTCACCCAAGCTGGATCACGATGACATTCTTTCGTATGAAGAATTCCTCCACCTTATTCAAGTAGCAGTGGACATGGGAATAACCAAGGTTCGACTCACGGGGGGTGAGCCACTGGTAAGGAAAGGAGTCACTGACTTCTGTAGCCGCCTGGCAGGGCTCCCCGGCCTGCAAAGCCTCAGCCTCACCACCAACGGCGTCATGTTGGAAGAGCTTGCTCAGGACGTGTACAATGCCGGCATTCACCGCATCAATATCAGCCTCGACACCCTTCAGCCGCAAAAGTTTTTGCGCATCACCCGCCGTGATGAGTTCCATCGGGTTTGGCGCGGTATTCAAGCGGCCGAAAACGTCGGCTTCAATCCAATAAAGATCAATGTGGTGGTGATGCGGGGAATCAACGACGACGAAATTTTGGATTTGGCGAAATTGACCCTCGATCGGTCCTATCGTATTCGCTTCATAGAGTTCATGGACCTTAACAACGATAGCGATTGGCTTCACCAGCACTACGTTAGCGCCGATGAGATTCTTGCCAATCTCCGCACCCTGGCTCCACTGGAGCAGATTACTGCCCGGCACACCAACGGCCCTGCGCGCCATTTCCGTTGGCCTGAGGCGGCCGGCATGATCGGCATTATCAGTCCCGTCAGTAACCACTTCTGCCCCACTTGCAACCGGATACGGCTAACTGCCGACGGCAAGCTGCGCAACTGTCTTTTTTCTGATCAGGAAGTGGACATTAAATTTCCTCTCCGTCACGGTGCTACAGACGCTGACCTAGCTCAAATTCTTAGAGCTTCCATTGACAACAAACCCGAGAAACATTGTTTGCAGTCTGACATCTTTCGCAAATGCCAAAGTCGTCCAATGGTTGCTATAGGCGGCTAGCCGGTGATCTCCTGAATTCATGAGAACAAAGAATCCGGACCCAAAGGACCCGGCTTTAGACTGCCCTTTGACGCAAAGCGCTAAGCGCAGAGCGCAGAGCGTGAGGTAAACAGCAAACGGTGAACGGTAAACCGATCATGAGCCGGCTCAGCGACTGTTCACCCTTTACCATTTACCTTCTTTCTCTTTTTCGCTATGCGCCATGCGCTATGCTCTATGCGATCTGACCTGGCCCCAGGGACCAGATTCTCGATGTTGCATAACTCTGGCTAGCCCGTTGACTCAAACTCCTTTCCGTTTTAGAATCACCCTGTATTTTTCCTTTGTGCTGCAATGAACCCTCCTGGGAAATAGTAATGACTGACCCCAACTCTCTCGATCAGGATTTGCTTCAAGCAATCCTGCACTCGATCCCCCATGGAATTGTCCTGTTTGAGCCTGGCGGCCAAATTATATTTGCCAACAATTTTGCCGAACAGCTTCTGAGGTTCGGAGCAGGCGAATGGCGCGACAGTTCAATCTCATGCATGTTTTTGGAGGACGATTGCGAGATATTCCTGCCCAATATAATAAAACTCACCAGAGAAGAAGGGAGGTTTGAGGGTGAGGCGCTCTTGCGCGACAGAAAGAACCGAGACTTTTTCGCCTATATCACCACCTTCCTCTACCGAGGCGACGCGCAGGATATTATCATAGCTGCTATTCAGGATATTGGCACCTTGAAAACTCTCCAGCGCGAGCTCATGGAGACCCAAAGGGTGCGGTCCATGGCAAAAGTCGTGGATCAGATGGCTCATCACATTCGCAACCCGATTGCAGCGATAGGTGGCTTTGCCGCCCGGTTGCTCAGGAAAGGGCTTGACGACAAAGACAAACAACTTTACCAGGATATCATCTATCAAGAAGCCAGCCGATTGGATAAACTACTGAGGAACCTCGCCGATTTTACAACCCTACCACTGCCCTCCCTGGCACATGATAATTTTGAGCAATTGTTGAACCGGGCTCTTAATATGATCCCAGAACCCTTAAAGGCAGCAGCCTCAGAATGGGATGCGCCCCCTGCAGAAGAGCTACGGTCAATAAGCGCCTTTATGGATGTGGAGTTTACGGCCCGGGGTCTAGCCAACGTAATCACCAATGCGCTGGAATCAGGCGATCCCGCCGTGGGGATCACTATCAAGGTAACCGCTGTCGAAGACCGCATCCACTTCAGCGTCAGCGACAATGGCTGCGGTATCAAGCCCAAGGATTTGTCGCTCGTTTTCGACCCGCTTTTCACCACAAAAAACGAGCACGTGGGCCTTGGTCTTACCATAAGTCAGCGTATCATCAACGACCATGACGGAACCATCAAGATCGAGAGTACTGTGGGGGAGGGAACTACGGTTACTATGGAAATCCCGCGAGAGAAGCGTCGATCAATTCGAGTGAGAAGACTCTAGACATTGAGGAGAGCGAATTTTAAAATCTCACTGCCCACATCTCACATCTTAAATTCGCAATCCGAAATCATGAAAGTGCTTAGTCTTTTGTACCTACTGTCAAATACTCCTGCAGCCGTTTTACTGTCACCGGACCAATACCCTTAACAGCACGAATATCTTCCACCTTGGAAAACCCACCAAGACCGCTCCTCTGAGCCACGATACGTGCGGCCAAGGTCTGAGTTATCCCTGGCACCTGGGCCAACTCTGTTACCGATGCTTGGTTTAGATCCAGTGGCACTCCCAGGGCCAGCCGACTAGATACCTCCATCCATCCCAGACGCATCCGAGCACGGCCATCTCCAGTAGCCGTAATGTGCACACGTCGGGCATGAGCAACTTCCACTTTCGTCCACCCTGGCTCCGGATTCAACTGCGGAAGTAGTCCCCCAGCGCCAGCCACCGTCTCACTTACGGTGACCGGTGGATCGAAGAAGTATATTCCAGGATTCCGGACCTCACCGCTCACTTGAATGATTAATTCTGTGGGAAGAAATAGAGAGGACTCGCCACCGTGGCGATGGTGGGCGTAATGGCGCCACCCATAGAAGGTCAGGCTAAAAAGCGACACCAGAATGATGATGGCCGCTTGCCAGTGAGAAAAACGGTTCATCTCATACCGGGCTGAAATATCCTTTGAACGTGGTGCTTTCCTATGATTATCGTCTGTTCTCGTCCTTGAACATCTTATAGTTGATGCTGTCTACCAGAGCCAACCAACTGGCCTCGAGAATGTTCTCCGAAACCCCCACCGTGCCCCAGACGCCCTCTCGGTCCACCGACTCGATGAGCACCCGGACTTTGGCAGCGGTTCCTTCTTTCCCGGGCAAGACCCTTACTTTGTAATCGTTGAGTCTCATCTCTGCGAGCTCCGGATAGAATTTCTCCAGGGCCTTGCGCAGCGCAGTGTCAAGAGCATTCACCGGCCCCACTCCCGTGGCAGCAGTGTGCTCCACCTTGCCACCGACTTTTACCATGACGGTGGCCTCAGACTCCGACGGCTGGCCTTCATCCGTTTTGGACACCAGAACTCTGAAGCCAACGAGCTCGAAATATCGTTTCACCTTCCCCACTGCCTTGTTCATCAGCAACTCGAAAGAGCCTTCCGCCGCTTCGTACTGAAAACCTTCGTGTTCCAGCTGTTTAAGCTCTTCCAAAACCTGCATAGCAACGGGATCCTTGCTGGAAATCTTCAAGCCGTACTGCTCAGCCTTCTGTCTGATGGTGCTCCTACCGGAAAGGTCTGACACCAGAACTCGTCGGCGGTTGCCGATCAGCTCGGGCTGCAGGTGCTCGTAGGTTTCCGGGTTGCGCTCAACTGCGGCCACATGTATCCCACCCTTGTGGGCAAATGCACTCCTCCCCACATAGGGCTGGTACCTGAATGGTCTGATATTGGCCAGTTCAAGGATGTACCGAGAACTCTCGCGCAATTTGGCGAGCTGCTCATCCGAGATGCAATCCAGCTTCATCTTGAGTCTGATGGCTGGGATAATACTACAAAGATTGGCGTTGCCGCAGCGCTCCCCTACCCCGTTCATGGTGCCCTGAACATGGTTTGCACCCAGTTCCACGGCCGCCAGCGAGTTGGCCACAGCCAACTCTGAGTCGTTGTGAGTGTGTATGCCCAGCTCCGCTTTGGGCAACTCCTTTTTGACCCGCTGTATCATCTTCTGCAGTTCTGTGGTAAGAGTTCCGCCATTGGTATCACAGAGAACAAGGCAGTCGGCCCCTGCTTTCAGCGCTGCTTTGAGGGTGGCAAGTGCGTATTCAGGGTCGGCCTTGAAGCCGTCAAAGAAGTGTTCGGCATCGTAAAACAGTTTCCATGCTTTCGGCCGCAGAAAGGCCAGAGAGTCGTGGATAATTTCCAGATTGCGTTCAAGTGTGGTACGCAGGGCGTCGCGCACATGCACATCCCAGCTCTTGCCAAAAATGGTAATGACCTCGGTTTTTGCTTTGAGCAGTGCGGCCAGGTTGCGGTCCTTCGCCGCTGAGGAGCGAGGGTTGTGGGTGCTGCCGAAGGCTGCGACTTTCGAATGTTTCAGCTCGTAGTTCTTGATTTCCTTGAAATAGGCCACATCCTTCGGATTTGATCCCGGCCAGCCGCCTTCGATGTAATGTATGCCCAGCTCGTCAAGCTTCTTGGAAGTACGAATCTTATCTTCCAGGGAAAGGTTGAAGTCTTCAGCCTGTGTTCCATCCCTCAATGTGGTGTCATAGATCTCAATCTTTCGCATATCTCTTTCCTATCTCTTTATTGGCTTAATGTACCCATTTTGGCAATCAGCTGTCAGCCGTCAGCGATCAGCTGGAACGTCCTTCGTGCTTACTGCCTAGTTCCTTCTGCCCTTTCTCGTTTTTGGCCGCAACAAAGTGTAACTCATAAAAACGCGTTATTAAACCATCAACCCTCGAGCTTACTCCGGGATCTCATGCTGCAGTGGTTTATCCAGCTCAAAAACGTCGTGGAGAATCTGTACCGCTTTGGCCGTGTGACTATCGTCTATCACGCAGGAAACCTTGATTTCCGAGGTGCTGATCATATGAATATTGATACCCTCGTGGCCCAGCGCTTGAAACATCTTGGCAGCGACTCCGGCATGGTGACGCATGCCCACACCTATGACAGATATTTTGGCAATATTCTCATCGCTGGAGATATCCAAATCTGTCCACTCTTTTTTCATGCCCTCCAGAACACCAATAGCCGCCTGACGATCCAGCCGGGGAACGGTGAAGCTCAGGTTAGCCAGGCTCGTGTCGCCAGTGCTGCCCTGAATGATCATATCTACCACGATGCCCTCTTGGGCGATTTCGGTGAATATTCTGGCGGCTACACCGGGTACATCGGGCAGTCCTGCCAGCGTGATGCGGGCGTCACCCTTGCTGTAAGCGACACCAGAAACCATCACTTGTTCCATGGCCTTCTCCTCCTTAACCACCATAGTGCCAGGCTCATCCTCAAATGAAGAGCGCACATGGACTGGTACATTGAATTTCTTGGCAAATTCCACCGAACGAATGTGTAACACCTTGGCCCCCATGCTGGCCATCTCCAACATCTCGTCGTAAGAGATGCGCTGTAACTTCCTCGCCTTGTGGTAGATATTGGGATCAGTGGTGTACACTCCGGCCACATCAGTGTAGATCTCGCAAACATCAGCAGCAAGGGCAGCAGCCACGGCAACGGCCGTAGTGTCTGAGCCCCCCCTGCCAAGAGTGGTAATGTTACCCCTTCCATCTAGACCCTGAAATCCAGCGATAACCGGAATACAACCTTTATAGATGTTATGCCAGATCGGTTCAGTGCGAATTTCACTTATGCGCGCCCGACCGTAAGCGTGGTCCGTGTATATTCGCGCCTGATGGCCTAGCAGAGACTGGGCCTCGTGCCCCATATGTTTTACCGCAATACTAAAAAGGGATATGGTGACTTGCTCACCCGTAGCAAGCAGCACGTCCTGCTCCCGGGGATCCGGTTGCTCAGCCACCTCTTGGGCCAACTGAATCAACCTGTCGGTTTCTCCGGCCATGGCAGAAAGCACGACCACCACGTCATGACCGGCGTTGCGCGTGGCTATGACACGCTCAGCCACCTCTTTAATTCTCTCGGTGTTGGCCACCGAAGTTCCGCCGTATTTTTGAACGA
>JBFFBS010000051.1:0-18738 GCA_041560295.1 Syntrophobacteria bacterium
AAAGAAATCATCCACCCCATAGCCAAAGTCTCCATGGGTTTTCAGCGCGGCCCGTACAAGGGCATGGTCAAAGTTGTGAATCTTTTCGGGCGTGATGCCTCCGAGGCAACAATAGTCGCTGGTCCATCCACCATCCAAGTAAATGACATCGTCACCCTCCCGGAGAAGCAAGAATAGCCTGCCATAGCAATAAACTTCCACCCCCACACCTACCTGCCATACTCGTCTCTTGTTCTTCTTACCCATTTCTGGCCTAGCCACTTTTGGGTAACTTTTACCCATTTCTGGTCAAGCCAATTCTGGGTAAAAGAATATCTCTTTCTCCCATTGAAAGATGGTTGCGCGGATCGGTTGATATATTCCTCCACTTCTGTTATTGATCAGGACTCAAAAAAAGATAGAGGAGGGAGTTGCCCACCCACTGAATGCAACGGCTCGCTTCCATAGATGTTGGCTCCAATACCATTCGGCTGCTCATTGCCGAACCGGAAGTTTCCGCACCCCTTCGACCAATTCACATTCAACGACGCATCACCCGCTTGGGAGAAAATTTTCTCCCGAACAGAATCCTGCAACCAGAGGCAATGGATAGAAGTGTTGCTGCCCTGAAAGAATTCGTTGAGTTGATGGGCCACAATGGTGTGTCAGCATACTCGGCAGGTGCCACGGCTGTAGTGCGGGAGGCCAGCAATGGCAGCAATTTTCTCGATCTGGTGCAGAGAGAGACTGGTTTAGGTGTCCGCTTGCTCAGTGGTACTGAGGAGGCTAGACTTTCTCTTCTTGGTGTTTCCTCGGTGATCACGGATAAAGAGTCTGCCATGGTGGTCTTTGACATCGGTGGGGGCAGTACCGAATTAGTATGGCAAGGGGACAGCAGCGACATGGAAAGCTGCAGCCTTCCTGTGGGCGTTGTTCATCTGACTGAGACTTTCTTGGAGGGAGATCCTCCAGGTCACGAACCGTGCTTGCAGATGCGGGAATATGTCGCCAACGTTCTGAAGGAACTGTCATTTGATAAAGATTCTCATGATATTCTCTGGGTTGGTACGGCCGGCACTGTTACCACCCTGGCCAGCATGTGGTACGAGATGGCTGAGTACGATCCGGAGAAAATAAATGGTACTGTTTTGCAAAGAGCATGGCTTGCCGATCTGTGTGCACAACTTGCTGAAATGAAGCTTACTGAAAGGAGAAAGATCACCGGATTGGAGCCAGGCAGAGAGGATATTATCTTGGCTGGTGGCTTGGTGACCCTGGAAATGATGGATACCTTTGGGTTTTCCCAGTTTACCGTCAGCGATGCCGGATTGCTGGAGGGATTGTTTCTAGATCTGTGTCGGGCTTTATCGTCCTCGCCAGGTAATGGCTAGAAATTGGGGGTGAATGTTTTTTTTGATACGGGAGTTGTAGAAGAAACTTTTTCCTGGTAACTTTAATAAATTTATCTCAATACTAAAAGAGGGTTTTTTATGAGCCAGAAAAACAGCGAAATACCTGTTGCACTTACCTTCGATGATGTCCTGTTGCTGCCTGCGGCCAGCAAGGTTTTGCCGAACGAGGTGGACGTCAGGAGCAAATTAACCCGCACTATTCCCATGAATATACCTCTTATGAGTGCAGCCATGGACACGGTTACCGAGGCGAACACTGCCATCAGCATGGCCCGTGAGGGTGGCATCGGCATCATCCACAAAAACATGAGCATTGAACGGCAGGCCAGGGAGGTGGACAAGGTTAAGAAATCGGAAAGCGGCATGATCATTGATCCGGTCACCATGCACCCCGAGCAAAAGATTTCTGAGGTGCTGGAGGTCATGGAACAATACCGTATTTCAGGGGTCCCCATCGTTGCAGACGGGAGAAAACTGGTGGGCATCATTACCAACCGTGATCTCCGCTTTGAGACCAATCTGGATCAAAAAGTGGCCGAGGTGATGACCAAAGAAAACCTGGTCACCGCGTCCGAGGGTATCACTCTGGAAGAGTCCAAGGTACTTCTCCACAAGAACCGGATCGAAAAGCTTCTGGTTGTGAATGATAAGGGGGACCTGCTTGGTCTGATTACTATCAAGGACATTATGAAAATCAAGAAATACCCGAATGCCTGCAAGGACAACCTGGGCCGCTTAAGGGTTGGGGCGGCGGTTGGTGTGGGGCCAGACCGCGATGCCAGGGTTGAAGCGCTGGTCAAGGCGGGTGTTGACGTGATAGCGGTGGATTCTGCCCACGGCCACGCCCAGGCGGTGGTGGACAGCGTGCCGGCGATAAAACACCAGTTTCCAGAGATAGAGATCATAGCAGGAAACGTCGCCACCGCAGAAGGGGCCAAAACCCTGGCCGAGGCCGGAGCCGACGCCATCAAGGTCGGTGTGGGCCCCGGCTCTATCTGTACTACAAGGGTTGTCGCAGGTGTGGGGGTGCCCCAGATTACCGCGGTGACAGAGTGTGCCAGAGTTGCCAAAGAGTACCAGGTGCCGATTATCGCCGACGGCGGCGTCAAATACTCGGGCGATGTCGTGAAGGCTCTGGCAGCCGGGGCACACTCAGTGATGATTGGCAGTATTTTCGCGGGGACGGATGAGAGTCCGGGCGAGATGATTCTCTATCAGGGTCGCTCCTACAAAGTCTACCGGGGCATGGGGTCTTTGGGCGCCATGAAAGAGGGCGCGCGTGACCGCTACTTCCAGGATGATATAGAGGAGGACGCCAAGCTTGTCCCGGAAGGGATCGAGGGTCGGGTGCCCTACAAAGGCCCACTTTCTTCAAGTGTGTTTCAACTCATCGGAGGTCTTCGTGCAGGCATGGGATACGTGGGCTGTGGAAGCTTGGATGAGCTGCGGCAAAAGGCCAAATTCATCCGGATTACTTCAGCCGGCCTGAAAGAAAGCCATGTCCACGATGTAATCATCACCAAAGAAGCGCCCAACTATCAGATAGATTGGAAATAGATGGATATTCACGCTGAAAAAATATTGATTTTGGATTTTGGCTCTCAGACCACTCAACTCATCGCCAGGCGGGTGCGTGAGGCTCAGGTGTACTGCGAGATCCATCCTTTTAACATTGGCATCACGAAGATAAAGGAGTTCGGTGCCAAGGGCATAATCCTGTCAGGAGGACCTGCCTGTGTGCTGGACGAAGGTGCACCCGTTTGTGATCTGGAAGTCCTTAATCTTGGCGTGCCGGTGCTTGGTATTTGTTACGGCATGCAGTTGATGACTCACCTGCTGGGAGGTGAAGTGGAACGAGCCGCCAAGCGGGAGTATGGCAAGGCTCAACTTCTCATAGACTCCTCTGAAGACCTGTTTTACGGTCTGGATGGAGCCGCAGGGGGGCAGGGTGAACAAGTATGGATGAGTCACGGCGACAAAATCAAGATTCCCCCGCCAGGCTTCACCGGCATTGCCCACAGTGGTAACTCACCGGTGGCCGCCATGCGGCACGGCGAAACCGAACTCTACGGGGTTCAGTTCCACCCTGAGGTTGTCCATACGCCCAGTGGGGCCAAGATGCTGCAAAACTTCCTCTTCCGATCGTGCGGCTGTGAGCCCGTCTGGACCATGAAGTCATTTGTGGCAAGTACGGTGGAGGGTCTTCGGCAGACCATCGGTTCCAAGAAAGTAGTGTGTGCCCTGAGTGGCGGGGTGGACAGTTCTGTGGTCGCGGTCTTGCTTCACAAGGCGGTGGGCCATCAGTCCACCTGTATCTTTGTCAACAACGGCTTGCTGCGTCAAGGTGAGGCCGAGGAGGTTCAGAAGATTTTTCGAGATAGCTTCGAGATTAATCTGGACTATGTTGAGGCTACGGATTCTTTTTTGAGCCGGTTAGAAGGGGTGGCAGAGCCGGAGCAGAAACGAAAAATCATTGGTAATCTTTTTATTGAAATTTTCGAGGCTGAAGCCAACAAAATCCCGGGGGCTGAGTTTCTGGCCCAGGGTACCCTGTATCCCGACGTTATTGAAAGTGTGTCATTTAAAGGCCCTTCCGCCACCATCAAGACCCATCACAATGTGGGAGGACTCCCTGAAGTGATGAATCTTGAACTCATCGAGCCGCTCAAAGAGTTATTCAAGGACGAGGTGAGGAGGGTGGGTGGTGAGCTGGGCCTACCACAGCATTTGATCCAACGCCACCCGTTTCCGGGGCCGGGTCTCGCCATTCGCATACTGGGTGAAGTGACGCCCGAGAGATTAAAGATTTTGCGGCAGGCTGACGCCATTGTTATGGAGGAGATGGAGAGAAGCGGTCTTCATGACCAGGTGTGGCAAGCGTTCGGTGTGCTTCTCCCTGTACGCACTGTTGGCGTGATGGGTGACGAGCGCACCTACGATCAGGTAATTGCCATTCGTGTGGTCGAAAGTGTTGACGCCATGACCGCAGACTGGGCCAAAGTACCCTATGAAGTTCTAGGGCAAATGTCCAACCGCATAATAAATGAGGTAAAGGGAGTGAATCGGGTGGTTTACGATATTTCTTCCAAGCCGCCCAGCACCATTGAGTGGGAATAATCCCCGCCATGACCCGACCGACCCATGCGCCAGGCAGACTTTGTTCATCTTCACCTCCATTCTGCCTACAGTCTCCTGCAGAGCACCATACGACTGCCCCAACTCGTTAAAAAAGCGCGGGAATACAGGTTGCCGGCCCTGGCCATTACTGACCATGGTAATCTGTTTGGCTGCATAGAGTTCTATGATCTGGCATACAGTAACGGGATTAAACCCATTATTGGCTGCGAGTTGACAGTTGGTCCTGCTGAAGAAACCGAGTCAGAGAAAGAAAGCAGCGCTGAACCTGCCACTCATATCGTCCTGCTAGCCAGGAATCGCAAAGGCTACCAAAATCTGCTTCAACTTATCACTAAAGCCCACTCCCAGGGCTGGCAACAGGAACCACGCATATCTTCGGATCAACTCTACCAGCACCACCAGGGGCTCATAATCCTGAGCGGTTGCCATCGCGGAGAAATTCCCACTCGGCTCCTCAAAGAAGACCGGCAGGGGGCAGAAGCGAAAGCTGCCGAATATATGGAGGTTTTTGGCCGGGAATTCTTTTTTGTCGAGCTGCAACCGGCGCGAACGGACCTGCACCGTATTCTGAACGAAAGACTTGTGAGCCTGGCTCGTCAGTTGAATCTCCACGTGGTGGCTACCGCCAATAGCCATACCATTGACCCCGGTGAAGCAGAGCTGGTTAGAATTCTGACAGCCATCAGACTGCGAACCACCGTAAAGGAAATACCTCCGCCTCTGGAGCATGGTTTTCTCTCGCCAGAGGAGATGAAAGCCGAGTTTGCCCACCTGCCTGAAGCGATAACCACTACCATGACCATTGCCGAGCGCTGCAACGTGGATTTGAATTTGGGAAAAATCCATCTGCCAAAGTATTTTTTAGAAAAGGGCCAAGATGCAATGGCCCTCCTGAGACAGCAGGCGGTAGAAGGTCTTGATGCACAACTTCCATCAAGTCGTCCAGGTGGTGGGGACTACAGGAAGAGGCTGGATGCTGAATTGAAGACCATCGAACAGCTGGGTCTGGCCGACTATTTTCTTGTAGTAGCAGATTTTGTTCGATTTGCACGGGAGAAGGGGGTTCCTGTTGGCCCGGGTAGCGGCTCAGCAGGTTCGAGTCTCACTGCCTACGCTTTGGGGATTACCAGAATTGATCCTCTCCAACACGATCTCTTGTTTGAGCGTTTGATCAATCCCTTGAGCCCTGAATTCCCCGACATGGACTTGGGTTTTGGTATGGAAATGCGCGAAAAAGTGCACCAGTACCTGCGCTCCAAGTATGGGCAGGACCGGGTGGCGCAGATCGTTTCACTTGTTACCATGCAGCCGCGTACGGCCACTCGAGATCTAAAAAAGGTTCTGGCCCTGTCCCGGGAAGACGTGAACGGTGATCCTGGGGATACAGAACAAGCTCCAGAGGGAGAGGTGGAAAGGAAAACATCCGGTCTTCAGCTGGAAGAAGAGCTCTCAGCCGCACCACAGAGTAAAGTACTGGAGCTGGCGGCCGCCCTTGAGGGCTTACCAAGACAGGTGAGTACCCATGCCACCGGCATGGTTATTGGCGATGGTCCCCTGGTTCAACGTGTTCCTCTCTACCGAGGTCCCAAGGATGAGTGGGTCAGTCAGTACAATGTGCGCGCTCTCAAGCGGGCCGGTCTGGTGAAGTTCGATTTCATAGCCAGAAAAGCGTTAACAGTGATTCGTAAGGTTTTGGATCTTATTGGCGATGAGTCTGATCTCTCTGTGGCCTTGGAGGCTTTACCCCTGAACGATGAAGCGGCCTTTGAATTGCTGCGTAGTGGGCAGGTCGGAGGCATTCCCCACCTGGAGGGTGCGAGAGCTCGAGATCTGCTGCTCAAATGGCAACCTCGACAATGGCAAGATCTCATTGCCCTGCTGGCACTGGTTCGGCCTGTTGCCCTGGAAAGTGGATTGACTGAGAATTTTCTGCGCACTCAACAGGACGGACAACAAGAAGAGTCATTTCCTCGCTCTGCGGATAAGAGGGTTGGCGATGGGACTGCATTTCTTCTCTTCGACGTGGATCTGACGAGACGTATCGCTCGCACTACCGGCTGGTCGCTGGAGAAAGCAGATGAGCTTTGCCGCATAATGATGAAAGGCGAAGAAGAGGCGGAAGACATACGACTGGAGTTTATTGAGAGCGCTGAAGGGAAAGGATACGATCGCGACGAAGCAGAGACCACCTGGTCCACACTGGAACGTTCCGCGGGAGTGGTCGCCGAGCGGAGCAAAACAGTAGCCCAGGGACTAACGGTGCTCCAGGCCGCTTTCCTGAAAGCCCGTTTTCCGGAGCACTACATGGCTGCTCTTCTCAGCAGCGAATTGCGTCAGCATGATCTTTTGGCAGCTCACGTGGAGGATTGTGGCCGAGAGAATCTTCGTTTGCTGCCTCCAGACATAAATGGCAGTGGGGTGGAATTTAATGTTGAAACAGGAGGCATTCGGGTGGGACTGGCTGCCGTCCGCCATGTCAGTCAGGCAACTGCGACCGCCATTGTTGAAGCCCGACGAGAAAGGGGTCCATTTCATTCCCTCTTTGAGCTCTTAACCAGTGTTGACCTGGAGCATCTGGGAAAAAGGGCTTTGGATGGGCTGATTAAAGCGGGAGCCATGGACAGCTTTCGTTGCGGCCGGCAACAGCTGCACGAGATGCTTCCGGAGGTTGTGGAACAAGCACGCCGAGGTCAAATGGCACTTTTTGACCATTGTGATATGGAGTCCCAGTCTGTGCCAGGCTCTTCTCCTGCAGTTGAATGGGATGAAGCCACCAAAGTCTCTCGGGAAAAGGAGGCTTTGGGATTCTACCTCAGCGGCCACCCACTCTCTGAATTCAGGGCCATGGTGGAAGAACTGGCGCCGGGTGGGACGGCACGACTGGGTGATCTTCCCGGAGATTCACAAAGCCGTCTGGGGGGTGTTGTCGAGGAGATTAGGATGGTCAGCAGCCGCAAGGGAGAACCTCTCCGCTTCCTGCGGTTAGAAGATTTCAACGGCTCTGTGGAAGTAGTTGTTTTTGAAGATGTACACGCGGAGTATCAAAAATACATATACCAAGGGGCACTGCTGCTTGTGAGTGGTAGGGTAGCCAAAGAGAGTGGCCAGGTGAGGTTGGTTGCCGATGAGATCATGTTGTTGGAAGAGGCTGCGGCTGATATGGCGAGCTCAGTTCACCTGCAATTAACTGTGGAAGGGCTCTCCGGGGAACCACTGAAAGAGCTGAAGCAACTGCTCAAAACCCATCCCGGTTCCTGTCCAGTATACCTTCACTTTGGCGTTGGCCAGCAGACGGTGGTGGTACAGAAGTTACCGACCAGTTTTCGGATCCGCCCCAACAAAGAGCTTCAGGGGAGGCTCATCAAACAGTTTGGTAAAGACTGTCTGGAGGTTCGTTACCAAGAACCTCATGTTGCATAGCGTCAAGCGTGACGACAGTGAGAGGAGAAGATATTGACTGAGTATCGTGAACGGAGGTATCGCCACCAGATCCGCCATGAGCGGTTGGTTACCTTTGAGGTGACGGTACAGGAAACGGATCTGTTGATCTTGGCTGAATCCAACCTGTCCGAACTTGCTCAGGATGTTATTTACCAAGTTCGAGGACCCCTGGAGGGTTACATTGCTCAGCATCCTGAATTCCTCAATGCTATGACGCCTTTACCTTACGATAAGCTCGCACCTCCTATGGTGAGGGAAATGCTTGTCGCAGCGCAAAGTTGTGGTACCGGTCCAATGGCCGCGGTGGCCGGTGCCATAGCAGAGCAAGTAGGTTTGGCCCTTCTCTCGGAGAGCAGTGAAGTGGTGGTGGAGAACGGCGGCGATTGCTTCATAAAGATGGATTCACCTTTGCAGGTATCAGTTTTTGCAGGGCAGGCAGAGCTCAGTAACCGGGTGGCGCTGAGAATCTATCCGGAGAACACACCGCTGGGGGTATGTACCTCTTCGGGTACTGTGGGTCATTCGCTGAGCTTGGGGCACGCTGATGCGGTGACGGTGCTTGGGTCTTCTACGGCTCTGGCCGATGCCGCAGCAACTATGACGTGTAATCAGGTGCAAAACGCCAACGATATCCAACGGGCCCTTGATTTTGCTCAGCAGATTGAGGGTGTTACGGGTGTGATAGTCATTGTGGGGGATCAAATAGGGGCATGGGGCGATATCGAACTCGTGTCGATTTAAGATTTCGGCATTAAGATCCGCAATTGTCCTTCGGACTCCCACCCTTCGGGCGGGTTCCCAGTTTCGCATTCCGAAATTCTCAATCTACAATGTACTTGTTTTTTTGGCAAATGTTGGTATACTCGCAAAAAATTTTTGTACGGTAGATAAGGTTTTAGCGGCCGCAAGGGACAAAGTCAGAAAGACAAGGATAGATTGCGCAGTTGGAAATGCTCCAGCGAGCGCATTCCCCGTAGTCCGCCTGAGGCGGACGGGGTTAGCGAGCGAACTACAATAAAATGGAATCACTTCCTTACATTTCGAAGATTCCCTGTCCGCCATAGGCGGACTGCAGGGAGCTTCAAAATTGTAGTGTTCTCCGATATGCACATGTTTCGGATGACACGAGGCTTTGGAAAAAACTTATGCAGAACTTATGGGCGCCCTGGAGAATGGAGTACATCTTAGGTGACCGGCCAAAAGGTTGCATATTCTGCCCGGACGGTAACGGAGAAACCGACGAGGAGCGGCTCCTTCTTTATCGCGGCGAGCTTTCCATGGTGGTGATGAATCGTTTTCCTTACAGTAACGGCCACCTGCTCGTGGCTCCCTGGAACCACTCTCCCTCACTGGACGGCCTGAAAAATGATGAGTTACTTGATCTGATCCGAACGGTTAGGGCGTCTGTGGGCGTGCTTCGTGAAACTATGAGCCCTGACGGCTTCAACGTGGGACTGAACATTGGCACGGTGGCGGGGGCGGGCTTTGAAGCGCACGTCCACTTTCATATTGTGCCGCGGTGGGATGGTGATACCAACTTTATGACAGTTTTTGCCGAAGTACGCGTTGTTCCAGAACATATCCAGCAAACCTACAAGAAGCTACTCCCCTACTTCACAAAGGAGAGATTGAATGAAAGCAGTTAAGTGGGTGGTTCTGTTGCTCTTGATGGTGTTACTCATTGTTTTCCTCTTTCAGAACTATGAGGCGTTTCTTTCCGCAACCACTCTTGAGCTCAGACTACCGGCGCTTCCGCCATTGGCCTCCAAGCCTATCCCTCTTTATGGCCTGATTCTGGGCTCTGTTTTCGGGGGGGGATTAATGACTGCCCTTTACCTTGGCTTGGGCAACTTCCGTTTACGCAGAAAACTCCGTTCCGTTAAGCGGCAGAGTGACAGCCTCCAGGAAGAACTCAACTCCCTGCGCAATCTCCCCATAACCGAGGCGGACGTGCCGACCAGTCAGCCGCTAGAAACGGTTGGCAATGATTCTGTGGAGGGAGCCGAAGAGGCAAACTCCGGGTAAACCGGCGTGATGGATGGATGTGAATACCCTACATATCGGGGGAATGGACTTTAATGTTGTTGCCGTCGTGGTTACGGTAACCATTTTGGGCGGTGCCTTCGGATACTTTCTGGCTCGACGGAAAGCACGCAAAGAATCGTTACTCCAGCCTGCTAGCCCTCCTAAAGATTACACTGTTTTTCTTAAAGGAATCCAATACATTCTCGCCAACGACACAGATCAGGCCATTGAGGCTTTTAGCAAAGCAGTACAGATCAACTCAGAGACCATCGAGACTTACGTGGCTTTGGGCAATCTATTCCGAGCCAAGGGTGAAATCGATAGAGCCATCCGCATTAGACAATCCATTCTTCTGCGGGAAAGGGTGGACGCTGAAACCAAGCTGCAGGCCTTGTTCGACATGGCGATGGACTACAAGCGAGGCGGTTTTCTGCAGAGAGCTATCTCCACATTTGAAGAGGTAATCAGTCGGGCGCCCAAGAGGTTGGACGCTTATGAGGAACTGGAATCTCTTTGTGAGTCCACGCATGACTGGCAAAGGGCTTATGAACTGCAGAAGGAGATGCGCAAACTGAGCAACACGAACAACCAGCACATCATGGCTCATTTGCGAACAGAGCAAGCTAAGATAGAAATAGAAAAGGGCAATTTGGATAGTGCCCAAGCACATTTGAAAAAGGCACTGTCTTTGGATTCCCACTGTGTGCATGCCAGCCTACAATTAGGGGAACTCTACTGGTTAAAGAATAAGAAAAAGAAAGCGCTCGCCATCTGGAAAAAGTTGGTCCACAAGAATACGAAGTGGGCCCATCTGGTACTCGTCCGTTTGCAGGAGAAAGACGGGGCGGCCGACGAAGAAACACGAGTACTGAATTTCCTTGAGCATATCTCAGAGGAAAACCTAGACGCTGTAGCTCAAATGTCTCTGGCTCGTTGCTTTATGCAGCGCAACAGGAAGGAACAAGGTCTTGCCTCTCTGAAGCGGGCTCTGGAGATGGAGCCCGATCTCGGCGAAGCCCGGCAGATGCTGGGTGAGGTACTGTTGGAGGATGGCGACGAGCAAGGGGCGCTTTTTGAATATCGTGAACTCCTGAGCCATCTCGGGCCAGCGAGAAAGCGTTATCGCTGCCAACAATGCGGGTTGGAAACCGATAAGATCCTGTGGAAGTGCCCAGGGTGCCATGATTGGGATACAGTTCAGCCCAGGAAGAGAGGTGGTTAGCGGGCGAACTCCAACAAAATTGCATAAATACTTTACATTTCGCATTCCGTTTGAGCGGGACTACAGCGATCCGGCCTGAGGATCTCTAGTGAGCCTTCCTTCGGCCCGAGCCTTTCGGCAATGAGACTTGTTGACGAGCTCAAGTCGAGTCGCTCAGGTCGAGTCACTGCAGTTCCGAGATAGCGGGACAGGGAGCTTCAAGTGAAGCCACGTCCTCTGGACGTGGATTTTTTACTTGTAATTAGTTATTGATAGGGTTCACGCCCTCGATCTTCGATAATCTTGCCCATTTCCCCATGACCAGGCCTATGATGCTGTGTGATACGGGCTCCGGGGGGGAGACTGGCTAGTGGGGTAGATGCAACATGAGTAAAGTCACGCCCATGATCCAGCAATACCTGGAGATAAAAGAGAGTTATCAAGATGCGATACTCTTTTATCGTATGGGAGATTTTTACGAAATGTTCTTCGAGGATGCCATAGTTGCATCTCGGGAACTGGAGATCACCCTGACCTCCCGCGATAAACAGGCGGAAGATCCAATCCCAATGTGCGGCGTACCACACCACGCAGCGGAGACTTACATTGCCAAACTCTTGGAAAAAGGGCACAAGGTGGCCCTCTGTGAACAGGTCGAAGATCCGCGGCAAGCAAAAGGGTTGGTGCGTCGTGAAGTGGTGCGCGTAGTAACACCGGGAACCGTCCTGGACAGCTTGGAGAGCAAGAGCCCTAATTACTTGGCAGCTGCCCACTGGGCTGCAGAGAATTGCGGCTTGGCATTCTTGGATCTTTCCACCGCAGACTTTCGCATGACGCAAACGGAGAGTCTGGCCTGGCTCCTGGAAGAATTGGGCAGGATAGAGCCTCGCGAACTCCTGGTGCCGCAGGATACTGAACGAGACTCAAACTGGTGGCGCCGTCAGCTGTCGGAATGTAGAGTCCAAGTTCTAGAGACGGAGTCTTTTGATTTCACCAGAGCCCACAAACGGTTGCTGGATCAGTTCCAGGTTCATTCACTGGAAGGCTTTGGCGTCCGCAATCTGCCATTGGCTGTAAGTGCTGCTGGGGCGGTCCTTTCCTATGTGCAGAAGACCCAGCGGCAGACCGCTGAACACATTCGTCGAGTCATCCCCTACCAACGCAGCGACTACATGGTTATAGACGACGTGACCACGCGTCATTTGGAACTGTTTCGTTCCTGGCACCACGGTGGCCGTAAGGCTACACTCGTGGAACTCTTGGATCAAACGGTCACCGCTATGGGAGGACGGTTGCTGAAGGTTTGGATGCACTATCCATTGATCCAGCCTGAAGCTATTGACGCCCGACAGGATGCTGTTGTTTGTTTCCGGGAGCATGAAGCCATACGTGCCCAGGTACGCCAAGAGTTGGAAACTGTTTACGATCTTGAACGGCTTAACAGCCGGGTTGCCATGGGTTCGGCCACCCCACGCGATCTTGCCTCCTTAAGAAAGTCTTTGCAGTCTCTACCCCGCCTTAAATATCTCCTTGGTAGTTTGGAGGATCGAACCCTGCATGAGCTGACTGACAAATTAGATCCCCTGGAGGACGTTTCCCTCTTGCTTCAGGGCGCGCTTGTGGATAATCCACCCCCAACCCTTGCAGAGGGTGGTGTAATGAGAGCAGGATACGACGAGGAGCTGGATCGGTTGCTGAGCCTCAGTCGTGATGCGAAAAAATGGATTGCCCGCCTGGAAGCAGATGAGCGGCAGAAAACCGGTATCACCTCTCTTAAAGTTGGCTACAATAAAGTTTTTGGCTATTATCTGGCAGTCTCAAGGGCTAACCTTGCCTCCGTACCGGATCGATACATTCGCAAACAGACATTGGTGAATGCTGAGCGCTACATTACAGAAGAGTTAAAAGAGTACGAAACCCAGGTGCTTACCGCTGATGAGCGCCGAATTCGGTTGGAAGGAGAACTCTTTTTGGCACTCCGCACCAAGGTTGCCAGCCAGGGGGAGCGTATTCAGACAACCGCTGCTGTGATAGCGGAACTGGACGTCCTTGCAGCTCTGGCAGAGGTCGCTAACCACAGAAACTACTGCCGACCTCGAATTGATGACGGACAGGAGATCCATATAGTGGAGGGACGCCACCCAGTGGTTGAGGCAGCCCTGCCTCAGGGGAGTTTCGTTCCCAATGATGTGCATCTGGATAGTGTCAGTCAGCAAGTAATAATAATTACCGGGCCCAACATGGCAGGGAAGTCCACCGTTCTTAGGCAGGTGGCGCTTATAGTCCTCATGGCGCAGATGGGAGCACCTGTGCCTGCAACTTCTGCTCGACTCGGAGTTGTCGATCGCATATTTACCAGGGTAGGTGCTACTGATGAATTGACCAGAGGACGTAGCACTTTTATGGTAGAGATGCAGGAGACCGCACATATTCTTTATCAGGCTACAGACCGCAGCTTGGTTATTTTGGATGAGATTGGCCGGGGAACCAGTACTTTTGACGGCTTGAGTATTGCCTGGGCTGTGGCCGAATTTCTCCATGACTGGCAAGGGAAGGGAATCAAGACCCTATTTGCTACCCACTATCACGAGCTCACCGATCTCGCAGCAACCGGATCACGAGTGAAAAACATGAACGTGGCGGTGAAGGAGTGGGGGGACAGGATCATTTTTTTGCGAAAGCTGGTGGAAGGAGGTACAAATCGGAGCTATGGTATTCAGGTAGCACGGTTGGCAGGCTTACCCACTGAGGTCGTGGAAAGAGCCAGGCAAGTGCTGCAGCACCTGGAACAAGAGACCACGGATGTGGAAGGACTTCCGCGGTTGGCTCGCGCATCAGCAGGCAGGCAGAGTGAACATCTCCAGCTTTCTCTCTTCCAGCAGTCAGGCCAGAAACTTCGTCGTCGCCTGCAGAATCTGGAGCTTGAGGAAATAACTCCCATTGAAGCGCTGAACGAGCTTGTCAGGCTGCGAGAATTGTTCGATGAAGAGTGAGCTTATTCAACATCGAAGACCTGGTTCTAAGGGGCAAGTCAGAGTTCAATGGCTCAGCCGGTTAAGATTGCGAGCTGTTTTGGAGTACTGGAGTATTGGAGCGTTGGAGTATTGGAAGAAGCGGAAGCCCGTATTTCAATTTGAACTGGTCCTTGCATTACTCCATTACTCCACCACTCCATCACTCCAATAGACTACCGCAGGAAAGATAGAGTCCTTTTTTGCAGTATTCTTTAGTTATTGTTATATTTGTTTTTTATAATTATTAGTTAATATTTAACTTTAATAAATTTTGTGATCTGCTTATGCGTTTTTTTCGTCCTCTCATAAACGAGTCGCCGCGATTCAGCTGGATGATTGCCCTCGTTCTTTTACTGGTGTGGATGGCTGTTGCTGTTGGCCCTGTATCAGCAGCACGTCAGGATAGGTTGAAGGGGGCAAAAGATTGTAGCCGGAGACTCTACAAATCCAAGAAACGCATTAGATACCGGGATCAGTGGTTACGCTGCATTCAGGGTTATGAGGTCTACTACCGCAAATACCCCAAAGGCCGCCAAGCAGATGAGGCCCTCTATGCAACAGCGAAACTCTACAAAGGACTCTACGGCTACTCGCGGCTGTCTAGTGATGTGAACGAGGCTATCAATAGGTTCAGGCAGGTTGTCAAGAGATTTCCGAAAAGCAGATTTGCTGATGACGCCCAATATCAACTGGGGGAGATCTACCGCAGGTACAAGAAGGATCCGGAGCGGGCTTATGTGGAATACTTCAAGGTGGTGATGGATTTTCCTCATGGCGATATGAAGCCGCGGGCGCAAGAGCGGCTCGCGCAACTTGAGAGCAAGACGGGTAAGAAAAGGTCGAAGCAAGAGTTACCAAGCCTGCCGAAGATACCAACTGTGATCTCGACTTCCCTATCGAGGGTGACCGATATTCGCCACTGGTCTGCGCAAGACTATACCAGGATTGTGATTGATGTGAATGGTCAGATCGAATACAGCAGTCACTTACTCAAGCCCGATCCTGCAATAGGAAAACCACCTAGGCTTTATATCGACCTGCGGAATTCTGCACTGGATTCAACTTTTGTAGGAGCCATCCCCATAGGGGATGGCCTGTTGCGTAAGGTACGAGCCGCCCAATACAAACCCACGGTTGTGCGGGTGGTACTGGATATCGAAACCATTGAAGACCACAAGATTTTTTCTTTGAGCGATCCCTTCCGCATTGTGGTCGACGTTACGGGGGAGAGCAAAAAACGAGTATCATTACCTCGTAAGGGAGAGGTTCCGAGTATTACCTTGGCCCAACAGCTGGGATTGGGAGTGAAAAAGGTTGTTATCGATCCTGGCCATGGGGGCAAGGACCCGGGAGCGGTGGGTCCGAGCGGAGTGCGTGAGAAAGATGTTGCCCTGGCTATTGCCAAGAAACTGCAGAAGAAGCTGAGGGAAGAACTGAAACTGGAGGCTATTCTCACTAGAAAATCGGACAAATTTCTACCGCTGGAGGAGCGCACTGCTCTTGCCAACACCCAGAAAGCGGATCTGTTTATTTCCATCCATACCAACGCCCATAAGAGTAGGCGTGTTTATGGTATGTCCACCTACATTCTCAACGTGGCCACCGATGCCGAGGCAGCGCGACTGGCGGCCTTTGAAAATGCTGTTTCTGCCAAACGAATCAGTGACTTGGAGAAAATTCTCAACGATTTGATGCTGAATTCCAAGATTAATGAGTCCAGCCGCTTGGCCGACGACGTCCAGCATGGATTGCTCAAGCGTTTGCCGAAAACCTACAGTAAAGTCAAAGATCTCGGGGTGAAGCAGGCACCTTTCTATGTGTTAATTGGGGCGCAGATGCCCTCGATCATGGTGGAGGCATCCTTTATCACCAACAAAAGAGAGGAGAAGAGATTGGCAAGTGGTGCCTACCAGGATGCAGTGGCCGAAGGAATTCTAGGAGGAATTCGGTCCTATATTAAACAAATCGAGAGCGTTCCTGGTCGAGGATGAAGCAGAGTCGATTTCGGATTGCGGATTGCGGAATGCGGAGGCATAGAGCAGAGGGCATGGGGCATAGGGAAAGATAGAGGACAGAGTACAGAGTACAGAGTACAGAGTACAGAGTACAGAGTACAAATAAGTACCTATAACGTATAACGTATAACGTATAACGTATAACGTATAATCTCTCTTACTGTTCACTATTCACCGTTTACCGTTTACGATTTAACGAATCAACGAATTAACGACATTAGGGATTTGAAACTGTAGGACAGCATGGAAGCAGAGATCAAGCCAGGAGCAAAAGTCGAGTTTTTTGAGAGCAAGAAGCTCCTGTGTGCGGTATGCCTGGAGGTAAAGAACAGCCGGGTGCTGGTGCTGACTGAACAAGATCGCGAGGCGAATGTTTCTCTCAAGCGGATTCTCCATATTGATGATGAACTCCTTGATGTCGAACAAAGCCGGATTCAGTTGGTGGCTGCCCTCCAAGAGGCGGCAGCCAGGCGCCAGAATCTCATGAACCGTGTCTTTGTAGAAGAGTTGTGGGATTTGCTGCACGAGGAAGAGGGAGGATTCCAAAGTCAACACCTGGCAGAAATATGTTTCAATGAAGAGATTACTGCAGATCACACCTCGGCTTTGTTCAGGGCTTTGCTCACAGATGGCCTCCACTTTAAATACAAGGGGGGGCTTTTTTACGCCAACAGCCCAGAGAGGCTCGAGCAGATAAGAATTCAGTACGAACGACAAGCCCAAAGGGAAAAAGAGTTGGCGGAGGGGAGTGCTTGGCTCGCAGCAGTGTGGAAGGGCGAAGCAGCCGTAGAAGTTGATAATCGGGAACACTACCTACAAATGCTCCAAGATTTCTGTCTCCTGGGTAACGAGGCCCCCAATTACCAGCAAATCAAAAAGATCCTTACCATGGCTCACGTTCCCGTGCCGCAAGGAGTATTCGAATTACTGGTCAAATTGGGTGTCTGGGGGGTGGATGAAAACCTTTACCTCCATCGTTTTGGTATTCAACAAGAGTTTTCATCTACCATTCTCGATGCAGCAGCTCAAGTTGCCGGAAATCTGGTGGGTACGAGTAAGAGGGATGAGGGAGTCTCACGTGAGGATCTGACCTCAATCTCCGTTTTGACCATCGACGGATCTAAGACGAGAGATTACGACGACGGGCTCAGCATGCGCGCAGTGGAAAATGGCACCGAGGTGGGAATCCACATTGCTGATGCGGCAGCGGCAGTCTTTCCTGATAGTCCTTTGGACAATGAGGCTCTGGAACGGGTTACCTCCCATTATTTACCGGATACCAGAATCCCCATGCTGCCTACAATGATTTCCGAAGATGTCTGTAGCCTCAAACAAGGGGAGGAACGGTTGGCTTTGAGTTTGCTGGCTCGCTTTGACAGTGAAGATCAGTTGCAAGATTATCGGTTTGTTCCAAGCCGGATACGAGTCCAGCGGCAGCTTACCTACTCAGAAGCCAACGAATTAGTGGCAACTGAAGAAGATCTTGGTAAACTTTACCGTCTTTGCACCCGACTCCGGCGACAGAGGATGAAACAAGGGGCGCTCCTCTTACCACTGCCCGAACTCCGTATCTGGGTGAACAGCAATAACGAAATTAATATTGGCAAACTGGATCGTGAGACTCCTGCACAGCTGATAGTCTCCGAGCTCATGATCCTGGCCAACGGTTTAGCTGCTAAAACGCTGGCCACCAATAATGTTCCAGCTATCTATCGTAGCCAAGGGAAACCCCAAGAGAATCTCGTAGGAGAAGGCACTGATGATCTCTATCTCAATTATTTGCAACGCCGCTATCTGAGCCGAGCCGAACTGGGCGTTAAACCTAAACCGCACAACGGTTTGGGTGTAACCGCTTATACCAATTGGACATCTCCCATCCGTCGTTACATGGATTTGGTGGTTTTACGACAACTCAAGAGTATGGTGCAGGAAAAACTTCCTGTCTATACGCTGGAGGCCCTGGAGCCAATTGTTGCCAGGATAACCATTGGTCAAAGTCAAGCTCTACAAATGAAAAGGGAGTGGACAAGATATTGGATTCTTAAATATTTGGAAAAAGAGCAAATCAAATTCTTGGACGCTTTGGTTTTAAGCCAGGGCAGGAGAACCTACAATTTATTAATACCAGAGTGTCTGTTGGAAGCCAGGATGCCTCTGGAGGAGGGAAGGGGCCTAAACCCTGGAGATCATTTTCGAGTGGAGGTATTGCGTGTGAATGCCAGGGAGGAAGTATTGAAGCTCAGAATGGTCTGATTTCAGTTTTGCTATAATACTAGGCACTAAACACTAGGCACTAGGAACGGTTTATTCTTCAAAATTTCACTTGGCAAAAGCCAGGATTTGGTTTTTCCTGTTTTCTGACACCTGACACCTGACACCTGACACCTGACACCTGACTTCTGACTCTACTGCCTGCTGCTAGCTGTCTGCTGACTGCTGCTTTTCCTCACCACCTTTCTGCATTAGATACGCTTCTATCAGCCCGTCCAAATCGCCATCCAGGACTGCATCAA
>JBFFBS010000052.1:0-18262 GCA_041560295.1 Syntrophobacteria bacterium
ATCAAAATAAGCGACTCTGGCCTGTAGATATGGCTTATCATCCATAACATCCTCTATAAGAAAACGGGTCACACCTCTCGTCAATATATCCATGCGGCCATCGTCATAACGTTTTAGGACTTTAACAATCTTAGCTGTGCAGCCCTTTTTCCTGATTTCTTTTTGGTCAGAATATACAATGCCAAATTCCTTATTCTGCTCCAAGCACTCGCCGATCATTATCTTGTAGCGCTCTTCAAAAATATGCAGAGGCAAAACCATTGCCGGCAACAACACTACCCCGAGAGGAAACAGGGGTATTGTGGTCTCAGGTGCCATACAATAACTCCTAACTGTAATGAAAGATGGTACTATCCGAACAGAGACAAAACCTGCTAAGTAATATTATTGCCTAAAAGGTCTTACGAGAGAACCCCTGAGATGAAGCAGGAAGTAGATGGTTAGACGTACGGATCGAGTCCAAGAGAGAACTGAATCAGGCCTTGCTGGCAGTTGCGGGAAACAAGAGGCGGAAAGCGGCAGATTTATATTTTCCTGCCTTTTTCATCCACAAGTTTTTGAAACTCCTTTTTCACCTTGTCAATCTTGTCTGTGTTGTAGGTAATGAGATTCTTGAGATGGAAAAATGCATCCAGGTCTAAATTTCTAAACTCGATACCCATGCCTATATTCTCATGGCGCGTAATCTTGCCGTCCAGAATGATGGAAATCTGCGAAGAAGTACCGGTGAATAGCAGTTCAATTTTGACAAGCCTGTTTAACCCCAATCTTTCTGGCGTCTTCAAAAATATCCCGGCCAAACTGAGATTCTCAACTATTCCTATAACGGTGGAGTCTTTTTGCCTCACAATGGCCTTGGTTTTGAACGGAATTCTGGCAAAGGTTCGTTTTTCCATACCATTCATCTCCGCAGAGCTGCTGTTCTCTCGATAGTAGGGTGCTTAAACAACTTATATCGCTTTAACAGATAGCCATGATTTGTCAAGAATAAATTAGAGAACTTTTCTTTTGGCACCTAACGCATCCTTTTCACTAAACCTCCCCATCACATACAGTCTTATTTTTCGACTTCTGGGGAACTCTTTTCTCAATATGGTTTTTAGAGCCTTCTTGAGCTTTTCCGGTTTCACCCGGAATCTCTCTGTGAAATATCCGTTTTCAATGATCAGGAGATCGTCTTCGCCCATTTTGGCGATGATCACGGATCTGTTGCGCTTGTAGGTGCGCAGGTCCAGATAGTGACCTGTAGGGAGGTTTTTTAGTCTTTCATGCACAGTTTCAATTATCTTTGATTTGTCAATCATCGACAGGACTGGGATGGGTGAAGTAATGGAGTGGTGGAGCCTATGAGAACCCAAGCTCCAGGTACCAAACCGGGGCCCCGCCCAAAGGGTGGGGACTCCGAAGGACAAATCTCAGGGTTTTTGGTTTCAGGTGTTATTCAGTTACCAGGTGTCCCGCCTACGCTCTGTTGAGCTGCGGCGTGGCAAGCAGGTGTCGGGGAAGAAAAACCCGAACACTGATACCTTGTCATTTCGATGACGGGACTTTTTGGTTCTCTTCAGACAAATCGATAACCAGAGTGTTGAGGGTTTGCAGTAGCTCAGCATCCAAGTCGGCCGACTTGAAATGCTCTAAAGATGCTTGAGCTATTAATTTTCGAGCCTCGCTGGGCATTTTTATGAAGCGGACACCCATGCCACGGGGCGAGATTTCGTCATCGGGACCGTAGATATTCGACCATACCACCTCTGCCTTGGCTTTTAAGACGGCCTTTGAATTCGGGACTTGGATGGCCAATTCAAACACCACATTGAGCCTCAGCGGTTTTCTGCAACCGATAAAACACCCGTCAGGGGTGATATCCAACGTTACACCTTCCTTGATCCCGTCATCAGTTTTTATCTTAACGGGCCATTTGAGTTTCGCTCTGGGATAAGCGCGCCTCTCATTCGTCATAAATCACCTCTTCGCAGCATGAGTAGGTCTTCTATCTGTAAGCGTTAGTGGTCCGCATTTCTGCTCGCCGTTGCATCAACCAGATGCTACGTCATACAAGGTAATAATGCAAGAACCGGTCCAGTTCATGAGAGTCTTGAGTGACGTTTCAGGTTTTTGCTTTTCTTTCCTGATACCTGACACCTGAACCCTCTAATTTCGCAATCCGCAATCAAAGAAATTAGGAGCCAGGAGCTAGTATCATTTGTCGATTCGAAAATTCGTCAAATTGTCAAATCGTAGAAATCGTAAAAACCGTAGAAGTCGTAGAAGTCTTTCCAATCGCGGCTGACCTTCGACAGACTCAGGTCGGGGAAAGCCGCTCCCACAGAAAAATCCATTTTGTCTGTCCTCTTTCTTCTGTCCTCTGCCTAGTGCCTAGTTCTTAGTCCCTAGTTTTTTCTGCCTGCTGCTCGCTGCTCGCTGCCAGCTTTCTTCCCCCATGCCCCATGCTCTATGCCCCATGCCTTTCTTCAATCCGCATTCCGCAATCCCCCTCTCCTTTCTGCCCCATCTCAGGTTGACTCCGTCTTTGGAATGTTTATAAATGCTCTATAAGGATTTGGATCTTTTAGCTGAAACTCCAGTCATAATAAGGAGACTGACATGAAATATACATATTCAACAGTTACACTCATCCTTGTTGCCGGGCTCGCATTGAGCTTTGGCAATGTGATGGCAGCTGGTACCAGCAGTACAAGCAGTAGTAGACCTTCTGTATCCCCTGAGTTCAAAGCCGGAAAAAAGGCAGTCAAAGAAGGAAATTTTCAGTCGGCCCTTGTCCATCTCAATAAAGCCAACGTGAAGAATCCCAAGAACGCCGACATCCACAATTTGCTCGGCTATAGTTACCGGAAGTTGGGGAACACTGACAAGGCTTTCGAACATTACCACATCGCTCTGCAAATAAAACCCAAACACCGCGGTGCCAATGAGTATTTGGGAGAGCTTTATTTGGAAACCGATCAACTTGCCAAAGCTGAAGAGCGCTTGGAAGTGCTCGATCAAGCCTGTTCCTGGGGATGTGAGGAATATGACGACTTGAAGGAAGCCATAGAAGAGTACAAAGAAAAGAAAAGGCGGTAAAGTAATTGAACGCGGCCTTCATTCAAAATAGCATAACTGGTCCACAGGGTCAGGTCAGATCGCATAGCGCATGGCGCACAGCGAAAAAAGAGTAAACGGTAAATGATAAGCGGTGAACAGTCTCGGAGCCAGCGCATAATCGGTTTACCGTGCATCGTTTACTATTTACCGCACGCTTTGCGCTCTGCGCTTAGCGTTTTGCCTCATGGGGCAGTCCAAAACCGGGTGTGTCGGGTTGGGATTCTTTACTTGAACTTCAGAGTGGGAGAACCGGAATGAGAAAAATTGCCTCTTTTGTCATACTACTGTTCCTGGCTACGCATGGTACGGCTCCTGCTGAAGCAGAAAGAGTAATGTTTGACAACAATGAATATGGAGGAGTCACAAAGGAAATCATTTATTCAGAAGACGATGCTCATTTCAAAAAGGGCATGCACAAAGTAATAGCTTCCTACGATAAAGACGGAAATAAGAAAAAAATGGAGGTCTATGCCACTGGTGGTTATTCAGCAGAAAAGGGGTGGTACAAGAAAGTAATTTACTATTGGGGAAGAAAGAAGATCAGTGAGGCCTACTCGACCGATGCCGATTCTACCAAATATGGGTTTTCCAGAATGGTGTCCTACTTTGACAATAATAACAGATTAGAAAAGATAGAATATTACTTGAATGAAGAAACCGTGGCCGGCAAGCTCGGGGTTTACAAGAGGATTGTCCACTATGACAGCAAGGGGAAAATAGACTACGTGCAAGATCTGGACAAGCTGGAAAACCCGGTGTTGATCGAGTAGCCCAGTTCATGAAATATGCGGCCTAAAATTTCATATGGCTTTCCTCGACGTACAGTTTCTTGAGGCAAATGCCATCGCTGTTGATGATAAGCATGCAGAGCTTGGCTGTTTCATAGCTTGGGAAAAGCATCAAACCGGCAACGTGACTCCACCTGCTGTAGGTCCACACTTCATAGTGGCCATCTGGAAAGCCTAGATCAGCCGGATGTATTGTCGCGACTCTGGCGATATAATGCTCCAGACTTTCCTTGTCCAGTATCAGAATTTGCTCCGGCTTGCCAAGAAGGCTTGAAACTTCGCTCTTCGTGGTTTCACCATCAACTATCCTGCTGACACTGCTCTCAGAAAGCTTTGGAGCTCCGGTTGAAACGCATGACACTACCAGAGCCAGGAGCGCAGTTGCCACTGCCAAATATGCTGTTCTATGCCCATGCACAGCAAACACAGATTGCTCCCTAGCCCGGATAATTCGTGAATTGTCCGGGCTAATTATTCTCATCTGGAGATAGCCCAATGCTAAGCTACTTGTTGCAATATTTCAAGAGAGGACCCTGGTGTGGCACGGGAAAGGGTATCCAGTTTCCATCCAGAGTTTATGGATGAAGACTGGATAGGGCTCATCCTGTCTTGCAGCTTGCTTCCTGAAACGAGGAGTCGAGGCTAGGTGTTTACCCTCTGTTTCAGTTCATTACACATTTTGAAATAAGGGAGCTTCTTGCCGGAGACCCTTATGAGTTCGCCAGATTTTGGATTTCGCCCCCTGTAGGGCGCATACTCTTTGATCTTAAAGGTGGCAAACCCACGGATCTCGATGCGGCTCCCTTTGGCCAAGGCTTCGGCCATAGCCGCAAAGACGGATTCCACGCATTGTTTCGAGTCAACTTTGGTAATTCCCAACGTGTTCGTAAGTGATTCAATCAATTGTCCTTTGTTCATAGCGACTCACCCTCACCGTACTGGTTGATTTGATGTTGGTTGATCCTATCGCCAGTTTTCCTCTCACCCTTGCCTTATGCAACTACCTAGCCATTTGCTGAACTGCCCTTCCATCAACATCTATCTGTGCTTCAGGGAAAGGATGTAATCTTTGTTAAGGATCACATCGTTTTGCTCCCGGCACAGGTAGATGAACTGAGGTGTAAAATTCAAGTAATCACTGAGTCTCAATTTATCCGAAGGCAGGTCAGTATAAAAAATTCCTTCTACGAGATCGCCGTTGATCAGCTCTATCTGAACCTCAATCTCACGCGCCTCCTGGGTTTCTGGCAAGAGATCTCTATCTGTCAGTTCTACATCCATGAACCTGTTCTTGCCGATCATGAGAATCTCATCCTTCAAGATGTCTTCAAGTGGGATAAAACTTCGCTCAGAATTAAGAATATCTATAATGAGTTCTCTTCCCGGGTGCTTCTCGGTGGAATAGCTCAGAAAGAAATTTACATCCAATACACCACCGGTACTCACTCGAAGCGTGGCTTGCCGTTTGAATTTGTCAACTTTCATGACAAATCCTTCCTCCTGTTATTTTTCAGCCGCAATTTTTCCTGAGTGTACGTGCAAGAATCATGCAGACGAAAGGTGCTTTTGCGAAAATTTTATATCTAGGTAGTCTGGCTGTTGGAGCGTTGATGTGCTTGAGTTTCCAGACTTGGTTTGCCTGGGTTGGCAGCCTGCTTGAAACAGAGGGGTGGACAAGGGAAAATTGGCTCCTTTTTTGCACCTTGGGCCTATGTTTTTAAGGCACCGCCAACTTGTGCAGTCCGGATATCAGTTCCAGGACTGGAATTCAGTGGGATTGCTGGATTAATGGATTTTCTCGAAGTCACCAAATATGGCAATAGTGCAGAGGACTACTTGATCTCGGTGGTAGTTCTTGTGGTGAGTGTGTTTGCTTCAAGGTGGACCTATGCCATCTTGCGTAAAACCGTTTGTGAACGGCTTTTTGGACTTCAAAATGCTTTGGATAAAGAAAGCCTCTACCGAGTTGCTAATCTGGGCACGTACCTGATAGCTGTTGCCGGATTTTTCTATGCCCAGAGCCGGTTGAACTTTAGTGAGGAAGTCTCGACTTGGCTTGACCTCACTCCGTTGCTTTTGGGTCAGGTTGTTTTTCTGCTGATCCTGGCAAATGTTCTCGGACCTGTCGCCGAGGTGGTCTCGATTAGAACCATGAAGGAGGTGGAGCGACGGGACCAGAAATACTTACAGGCTCAAAAGCAGGCAATAGCAAGAATAAAGAAGCACATTAGAGGGTTTACAGGAGTCCTGTTACTTCTCATACCCTCGCTGACCATAGCAACCAGTGTCACCTCCGTGCCCATTGTCATATGGGTTGCCCCCCCTATTCTTGCCCTGTTCGGTCTTCTTCTCTGCTTTAGAATCATCCTGGTTATGAAACGACAGTTCAAAAGAAGTGAAACGGTAAGAGTCAGCCAGGAAACTTCGGCTGCGCCCGAAGCCGCCGTGATTGTAGAAGATCCTGACCTGGAACTGAAGGAAAATATTGTCAAGTTTTTTCTGGATATATACAAGCATCGATTGCGAGCACTCAAAGGCGACCCAGCTGAAATTCGTTTAGTGGATGCGCAGTCCTTTGCACCGAATTACATTTATGAATTGCGGGTAATGAAGGGCGGTGACTGGCATACGAGACGTATGACCATCGGTCCCATAGGGGAAGAAACAGGCAGCAGAAGCAAATGCTTTTACGTAATTTACGATTATCATATCGTTATCAAGATTCCTCCGACCCCAATAGATGATCTCAAGCAGTATACCGAGATACTCAAGAAAGAGAGAGGCATTGTAAGACAACTCTCGATGAGGGAATGTATAGTACCAGGAGCCTCAGTGGTCCTGAAACTGATACAGCGCTTTTCCAGAAGAGCAGATTTAGCTCTGGAAGGCGGTGAAGATGATTACATGAAGTTACTGAATATATTTTCCGAGCTCCAGAAATATCTCAGAATAGGAGACACCTTCGCTTTTTTCATGGATTTATCAAAATATTATTTTCTCGGCCATATTATTCAGAGTCTTCACGATATAGAAAAAAAGGTGCACGAAGAAATTCACAGACAGTCCGAAATCGTAGGAGATTTTTCTAAATTTGAGGATAGGTACGGTCGTGAGGACATTCCATTTTTCTTGGAGATAGAGAAACTATACAGCAAGTATGAGTTGGGACTCAAAAATCTTCTGCAGCAGTTCAACATTGTCTCGTCTCCCTCACGTGATCAAATAAAGAAATGGTTCTTTGTCCATCTCGTTGGAGATCGGGTGACAGAAGTTGAAAAAGATTTCGATGCCCAGTTTATTGTAGAATTAAATAGATTCTTAGATGGAATAATCAGTGAGAGTTACAAAACTATTCAGGCCTACCGAGAAAGTGTAAAAAAATCAATCCACAGCGCAGCTTGCACCCAGAACAAGGCTGCCATGGAGGGCATCGTCACCAACCTTCTCGAGTTGCTGGCACACTTGAAAGAAAAGCGAGTGGCAATGAGAGACCTCAAACCGGACAATCTGTTGGTGGCAGGCGACAGGGATGGGTATCCTGCCTTTCTTGCCTATCCGGAGGAATACAAAATCGGCCTGATAGACGTTGAGACCGCAGTAGTTTTTGCAAACTCAGGTGGTGGTGCCATAGAACAGCCGCCGCTGGGGGGCACGCCCCAGTACGCCACGCCTTCACATTTATTCAGTAACGAAGTGCTTGCTCATAGTTATGAAAGTTTGTCTATGGTCTTGCATCTGCAGGACTGGCATGGAGTTATTGGCATCATTTACAAAACGATAACCGGGCTACCTCTCTTTGAAAAGACAGCGAAGATAATTCCCACCATTATCAAAACCATGGGGGAGTACAAAGGCAAAGAAAAAGAACATTTTCATAGTGTCAACGAAATGTTCTGGAACAGTGCGGTTACTGAGTTTCGGGAAAAGTTAGCCGCACGTGAGGAGACACTAAAATCTTTGTCTATAACAGTCCTAGACCAAACCAGAAAAATGTTTAAAGGATTTGTTCTTGACGAAAAACGAACCATAGATGATCAAATACAGCAGTGCGTCAATTCCCGAAATGTCCCAATGAGCGCCAAGGACCGTCAGGTTTTGCTCACCTGTTCATATGAAAAAACCAATCAGCTTAGAACAAGGTGGGAGAATACAACTGAAGCGCAAACCAAATCCGGTATAGATAAGGCGCAAATCTTATCCTTGTTGGAGGAGTTGGCTAAAGGCAAACTCAAACTGGAGAGACAAGAAAAAATGTTGAAGCTGCTGGAACATTCTGGGGTTAAGATTTCAGTGTATGAATTGTTGGAGTTCATGTTTGAGCTCGTGTTGAACCGCCTGTACGGGGAGGAATGGGAGTGGTTAGTGGTTGGGGATTTGAGCGATGCTGCCTATCAGAACGGAGACCCCTCATCTCAGAGTACCATTGCAATAACAAGCGAGATGTAAATGGTCTCAGAGCAAATAAGTCCCTGGGTTTTCTTCTCCGCTCAAGATTAACTGTCTGTCAAAGCTCCGTGCTCTTTTCTAGTTTCTTACGCAGTGATTTGGCTAGACTGTTACCAACATCAACGGCGGAAGCACTGCCAATGATTTTGCTCGGTTGGAAGATTGTGATTATCAAGGTTTCTCCAGTGGAGGCATCCACTACCCGTGCTGTGGCGCTTGAAAAAGCAATATTTCCCAGCAGCACGAAATCCACATTCGTTATATCTCCAATTTTCTTGTAGTCCGGAGAATCAACCTCCAAGTAACTGATATCCTTCTCATCGAGCAGTCGTGCCATATGGGTGCGATCGACTATGTCGTACCCCGATGCGAGAAGATGAGCGCCGATTGTGTCGCTTACCACGTTGCCCACCTCAGGGATGTTACTGGAAAAAGACAGTATTCCCAGCTTTCCTTTTTCAATGCGAAGGTCCGGCTTGGAGTATGATTTAACAGAACTACCACAGGAAGAGAGCAAAAAAAACAGCGTTATCAAGAATGAGCCCAGGAGATAGTGCTTTCTCTTCATCTCTCTTCTCCTTATCAGTAGTAATGTTTGTGGAGAATCTTGTTTTTTGCCAGGATATCATTCCAGTCTATTCTAAGGAATGTCGGCTTTGACATCAAGCTGTAAAAGGAGAATTGATAACCCACAGATAGTCAAAATGTAAATTATCTCGTGCTCTCGGTGTTGCAGTGGTGTACTATTAAAAAATAATTCCCATCCGGTTGCTGGTACCAATCTCATGAGCCTGAGGGGGCTGATAAGAATGGCATACAAAAGAGTGCCCCATGGACACGGCAGGCATGTTATAGTGGATCGGGAGTGCGGTCCTGCCGAGATGCAAATCACCTCCAATCTGGCCGACAACGAGTTCAAGATTGAGCTGCTGATCGCCAGAAATTGCCCGGTCAGAAAAAGCTGTGTGCGCATCGAACAACATGTCAATTCCATTTGTGATCATGTGGCTCCCTTTACCTTTTCAGGAGGGGGACAACTAAATCTACTCCAGATTACCTGCCAGCAGGGTGGTCAGACCACATCCCTGGATGTAAATGAGTTGTGGGTCGATGGGTGCCCGCTAGGGAAGAACTGCGCCGGCTGCGAAGATCTATCAAGCTTAAACATACCACTCTCACCTACCCCGGACAAATCCCATGCTTATATTACCTGCCACCAGAAGGGATCCCACGAAAAGTAGCCACCAGCAGGAATAAAGGAAGAAGGTGTTCATTGGAATGATTATGAGATGTCTACTAATACGTTGTGCACGTTGTCAGAAGGATGACACCGAGGCGGTGCTAGACGAAATCAATAAGGTCTGTGCTGAATTCGGCATTAAGCATGGTATTGCCCGGCTCACCTCCGTGGCGCAAACTGTAATATCAGGCAGAAGAGCACACATATTGAAGCGGGAGGAGAAAGAGGTGGCCAAGCAAGTAGCACTGCGACTGTTAACTATGATGACTGAGGCCCATTACTGTGAAGTGTGCAGAGAAAAAGTCGCAGAAAAGGAGAAGAAAGAAGCCCTGCGGCAAAAGTTCAAGGTAATAATCGGCAAGAAAGACTGAGCCGAACAAGGTTAGGAAACTTTACTCTCGATCCTGGTACCAGCGGTACATCATCCATGCCCCCATACCGATCATCCCCAACCAGCCCAGGGTGTTTACAAAAGAGGCTATCCTGGTGTCATATGACAATACTGACCAACGGCTGAAAATGTTTGTCCAGTCATGTTCGCCCCCCCCAACGAGAGGCAGCACCTGAGCGCGGGCGTCAGCCATGTAATGGGCGATGTTCAGAAAATTTTCGAAAAGCCACACACCGGCTATGGCAAACGATATTGCTTCACGTCGCAGCCAAAAGGCTATTAGCGAAACGAGAGGAAACACAAGTTGGCCCAGAGTTCCGCCATATAAACCAGGCGTTTCACCAAAGAGTCCAAAAATCACGTGTCCTGCCTCATGGAATGCCAGGTTGGTGTCGTCTAAGAGGAAAATGAACCTGTTTTGATCTCTGACCAGGACAATAAAGAACAGGCCAAGACTAATAAGGGTGGCAATCAATTTGCCTGTGGTAACTTCGTTCCACGATTGACCCTGCACGGTTCTGATTGTGTTTAGCATTTTCAACATGATTACGCTGAGAGGTTAGGCGTAAGGCGCAAGGCGTAAGGCATAAAGAGAAGATTAGTTTACTTTTGTTGTTTTTGCCCTGTGCCCTGTGCCTCAAGCCTTGAGCCTTTCCTTTTTAGACACTTTAGACATTTTCTCCGTGGCTACCAGCCGCCACCGCCACCACCCCCTCCGCCACCGCCGGAGGAACCTCCGCCACCACTGCCGGATGAAGAACCAGGCGCAGTGGAAGAAGAAGAGATGGCTCCGGGAAGAGATGTGCCCAGGCTTGAGGCAAAGCCCGCCATATTCCACCTCCTCCAGGTATTGCCTGTGTACCAGGTCGGCCGGTAGCCCCCGTCTTTTGAGGCCGCAGTCAGTACCTCGGCGAACTGCTCGCTCCACTCGTTTTCCACATCCAGGGCCAAAGCATACGGGAGGTATTTTTCAAAAAGTTCCGGGGTCTTCTCGGGTGGATTGAGAATGTTCAGCCGCTCCTTTTCCGCCACTGAAAGATAAAGCTTGAACCCCTTGATCTCGTCCATTAGTTTTCGTCCCCTTAAAGTCGGGGCCTTGAGCAAATGGTAGAAGATTGCATTGATAGCGATTATCACCACGACGGTGACTGCAGCCAGAGGCGAGACAGCGGATGAAAATGCCCAGAGGCCGAAAATCTCTCCCGCAAAGAACGGCAGAGCAAAAAGAGTTATTCCCATTGCCCCGGCAGTATTTACCGCCTTGATTCCACCACCAGGTGCTGCGAAGCCTTTCCAGGCACTTATCACCGCGGCGCCCAGAGCAAAGCATCCAACAGACCACCCCGACAACCACACAGTCATAAACACCGCCACCCCCAGGTTGGAAGCGCCCAGAATCACCACCGCCAAGGTTAGGCCGGTTATGATCAGGCCCACCACAAAATAACCGGAATTGAGAACGAAGTATTTGTTGCGAGCAGCCTTCATCAGGTACTTCTGCAATTCCTCCTTGGCACCGCCGAGTTTGCTATGGTTGGTTTTTTTGAGCTTAATCTTGTTCCGGGAGCCAAAAAGCTTGCGGGCAATCTTGCTTTCCCCGCCGGATAACCGAGCTTCATTTTCGCCGGTCTTTTTTAGCGTAAAGACATTATCGTCGTCTTCTTTTATGGTTAAGAAACCTTTGACGGCCATATTGACCACAGCAACGGCAAACAATTTGTCGTCAGAGCTGCCAATGCGCATAATCAAACGTGCCAGGGCAGGTGAAACCCACTTGGGTGGAAAGAATAACGGAATAACTGTACCTTCGTCTGGATCCTTACCCACTCTAGACCAGGCTAAAACGTAAAAAAATGTCAAAATCAGGAAGCCGAATGCGGCCACGGCTGCACTCTGGTTGTCCTTCCACATGTAACCAAGTTTTTCCATAGTGGTGGGCTCGACCACAATACCTTTGGGCCAAGCCACAGCGATGGTAAGACCCTCTTTGGGCATCAGGCTGCGAGTGGTGGTAAAGGTGATGTTGCCTTGCTCGTCAAAGCCGGTGACGAAGTCCTGTCCTTTGCTCCCGTATCTCCCGGTGTAACCGGCGCTTTGCAAAACCTCGGCCCATTGAGGTAACTCGACCACCGCCTCGACGTTCTCGATAACAAAGTTCCAGCCGTTACCCGTTACGTTCCAGTAGAGTTCGTCAAAGTCGTCGAAAAACCCCAATTGCCTGCTGGTCTTGTAGCTGATGGTGTAGGTATAGATGCCGGGCTTGAGGAACACCTTCTTCTGGCCTAGGTAGACTCTCTTGCCGTTGGAGAGATCTTTGATGTGATAGGGTTCAGGATTGGTGTCCCGCAAAACACTTACAACCTTAAAACCCACCTTGACCGTATTCCCAAAGCGATCCTTGTACTTTGTGGGAAAGTCACGATAGATGCCTCGTTTTATCTGCTGCTGGGCGCAGACGACCTTGATGTTTTCGGTGACGCTCATGCTTCCGTCCCGATGCACCTGAATCCAGCTCTGGAAGTCGAGTATTTTCTCCGATCTGCTGGCAAAAGAAGGTTCAACAAAACTGAAGACCAGCAGGGAAAGAATCACGGCCACAAGGGCCAACATTTTTCGAGTACTCATGGTTCCTCCAACTAGAACTTCACCTCCGGCACCGCCCTCTCGGCCGGGTCCTCTATCTCGAAGAACTCTCCCTTGGTGAAGTTGAACATACCGGCAACGATGTTGCTGGGGAAGGATTCGACTTGAATGTTCAGGTTGCGCACCGTGCCGTTGTAGTAGCGCCGGGCCATCTGAATCTGTTCCTCTAGATCTGACAGCTCAGTTTGCAGCTCCGAGAAATTTTGGTTGGCCTTCAAATCCGGATATCCCTCCGCCACCGCAAATATGTTGGCGAGGGAGCGGGAAAGCAGCCCTTCCAGCCTCCCTTTTTCGCCAACTTCTTGTGCTTTCATGCTTTGCGTTCTCAATTCGGTTACCTTGGTTAATAACTCACGCTCGTGCCCCATGTACCCCTTCACCGTCTCTAACAAATTGGGAATGAGATTTGCCCGTCTTTTGAGTTGGACATCTATGCCACTCCAACCCTCTTCAACCATATTCCGGAGCCGGATGAGCTTGTTGTAAATAGTGATGACAAAAATAGCCAACAGGCCAACCACAATCAGGATAATGATAGTCGCAGTCATCTGTTTACCCTCGAGGTTTTTATTTTTTTATGGTTTCAGCCATTTGTATTCGATGAGGTGAAGTTGTGAAGCAGCAAATTGCGTGCCAGGAAATTGGTCAACAAATCTCGCACTGGAAATCAGCCTCGGGAGGAGGAGAAGCATGTGGCACGGAGCATCGGGAGAAATAGCTGACAGCGGGCAGCTAACAGAAAACAACTAGGCACTAGGAACTAAGCACTAGGCACCAAATACAAGGGATCAGAGCGCGGAGGAGGTTCTGTCAGTGGTCAGTTGTCCGTGGTCCGTTGTGAAGAAAGAATAGAGCATAGAGAATGGAGCATAGAGCAAGGCACCTTGCACCTTGTACCCTGTACCCTGTACCCTATACCTCAACTCCTGTCTCCTGACTCCTGTCTCCTGAATTCTTTTTCTTACCGCTTACTACTGACTACTTGCCCTGAGCACGTCGAAGGGCTGGCTACTGGATTCTCGCTACTGACGTCGGTTATATTTGTAATAAGGTTTGTCACAGCCGAGGAGAAAGCTCATGAATAATGATAAGCGAAAAATTCCCTATCCGGCTCGGTTGGATCTGGCCCGGACTCCAACGCCTTTTGAGCGGCTTCCACGTTTGAGCGAGAAGTTTGGCATCGACATGCATATCAAGCGCGACGATCTGACCGGAGCTGACCTTACGGGCAATAAAATTAGAAAACTGGAATTCTTACTGGCTGATGCACTTGGAAACGGCTGCGATACTGTGATTACCTGTGGGGCAGCGCAGTCCAATCACGCCCGGGCTACGGCAATTGCCGCTGTCAGATTGGGACTGGGGGTGCGTTTGCTGCTTCGCACCCGGGATCCTGCCAACCCACCACCACCTGAAGGCAATATCCTGCTTGATCGGTTGGTAGGTGCCGAAATCGTATGGCTGACTTTTGAAGAGTACGGCCGCCGCGCCGAAATGCTTGCAGTTGAAGACGAGTCGCTTCGAAACTCGGGAAAAATTCCTTACGTTATTCCAGAAGGGGGATCCAATGCCATGGGTGCATGGGGATATGTCCGGGCGGTGGAGGAGTTGGCGTTTGATCTGGCCACCCTCCCGGGGGCTCAAGACCACCCCACGACAATCATCCACGCCACTGGCTCAGGGGGGACCACTGCCGGTCTCATCCTGGGGGTTAAACTGCTGGGGTTGAACGCTCGGGTTGTGGGAATAAATGTCTGTAACGATAGGGATTATTTTCTCCGAGTGGTTGGCGATATTTGTCAGACCGCAATAGACACCTACCGGCTCGACCTCCCTTTTTCTCGTGAGCGCGATATCGAGATAGTCGACGGCTATGTGGGCAGCGGTTATGGGAAGGCGGGTTCCCAGGAGCTGTCTCTTATCCGCGAGGTGGCTCGCTCCGAGGGCATCCTTCTGGATCCGGTTTACACAGGCAAAGCCTTCTATGGTATGAGCCAGGAGCTTCAGCGGAACCCAGAAGTGTTTGGCGGCAGGATCGTATTTGTTCACACTGGAGGGCTCTTCGGCTTATTTCCCATGGCCGACCAGATAGCTCCACTCCTTTAACTCACTTTAGGCATTTTAGACATTTTAGGCAGTTTAGATCACTTCATCTAGTGTTCCTAAACTCTTCAATCAACTGCTGAAACCTTTTTTCAGCCTCATCCCTTGATATCCTCTCCCCTTCCAGTCCATCCTTGATTCGTCTGGCTTCTTTCTCGGGGCCCAGCTGGTCCGAAAAAATTTCGGTCAACTCCCTGATCTGCTTTATGAGGGGTTCGGGGCCACAATCATAGCAGTGCCAAAGCCTGCAGTGGACCGGCTTGTATGGATCGATGCCGCAACGGTCCAACATTTGAGAATAATAGGGGCAGTCAATCTCAAGGTCACACTGGCCACAGCCCTCGTTGGGACAATCGAGTTTTTCAATCACCTCGATTACCTTTTCTCCGAATAGATCTCTGAACTCACTATCAGTGAGAAAGGGATAGATCTGGAGATATCGTGACTCCAATTCTTTCCACACTGCCTGAACGTAAAGGTTCTTTTCCTTCTGGTCCCTAAACATTTTTAAGTCGCCACCCTGCCGGCAGTAAACGGTAAAGCGTTGAAGTCGTTGAATTCGTAGAAATCGTAGAAGTCGTGTTTTCCAGGTTATAGGTCATGGGTCATAGGTGATAGGTTGCTTCCCATAACCCATTACCCATCACCAATAACCTAAGAATCCTTTCTCTCCGCGTCCCCGTGTCCCCGCGTCGGCTCTTTAGTGCCTAGTGCCTAGTTCTTAGTCCCTAGTTTTTTCGACAGCCCCAGCGCCGCCTGCCCCCTGGGATAATAGCGGTCTTCAGACTCCACAATGTGGAAACCCGCATTTTGGAAAAAAGAAAGGGCTTGCTGGTTATCGACCCCGGTCCAGAGAAGCATCTCTTCTACGCCGTATTTCTTGGCAATCTCCTCCATATGTTCTAATAATGCGGTGCCGATTCCTTTTCTCTGTTGTTTTGGGAAGACCCCAATTGCCAACAGGTGTGCCCGTCTCGGTTCAAACCATTTTTCTCTTTCAAGCGTCAGCATTGCAAAACCCAGGGGATCGGCTTCAGCCGTAATGATTACCGTCATTACTTCCGGTTCCTGGAGCCAGCCGAGCACAATTTCATCATAGGTACCGTACTTCGAAAATACCCTGGCCGACAGCCGGCTGATGAAATCCAGGTCATGTTCACTTGCCAAGCGGAAATCAAATGCTTTCATTCCCCCTATCCTCGAACGTATTCCCTCAGCTTGATAACTATACACTTTATAAGGCGTGATTCGAAGAAAAGATTGTGGATGTAGGAAAGCATAGAGCATAGGGCATAGGGAAAGAAAGCTGGCAGCTAGCAGCGGGCAGCAGGCTGAGATCAGACGACAGAGGACAGAGGGAAACTTGTAGATTTTAGATTTAGATTGCAGGTTTGAGATAGATGAGGTTCCAGCGGTCAGGTTTAAGATTCTCTGTCTGTTTTTCCTGACACCCGACACCTTTAGCTTTAGTGCTTGGGGATGTGAGATATGGGATGTGGAATGTCGTTTGGCACTAGCTACTGACTACTGGCTCCTGACTACTGAATTCTTTTTTTAGTGTGATTCATGCGGCTCAGCTTCTTCCGGTAATGCCTGGCTACCGTCTGGCTGAGAAACTTGCGGTCACCCGGGGTCATATCTGTGAATTGGATACCTACACCAAGACTTGAGTCACCCTCACTGGGTTGAAGAATCGTTGACCAGATCACTTTTCCAGCAACGCTCATGGTCTGGTGGTTAGGGGGCTTGATGATGATGAAGAAGCTTCCTTCCAATGGCGGAGCTTCTTTGCAGGAGATGAAGGCACCTGAGGGACTGACATTGTGGATTTCTCCTTCAATTTTCTCTTGGGTGGTTAGCATGGTGACAGGCCATCGAATTTCGATCCTGGGCTTCGCTCGGTTTTCGCTTCCACTGTTCATATGCGCATCCTGCAGACAACACCGTTATTGTGGCCAACTGTTTTCACGTCAGTACGATTTTTAGAGGGGAAACTTCTCAGCTTTCCTTCAGGCTAACATCTGGAGGTGCTCAGAGGTAACACCATTAAGAAACAGGTGGTCGTCAGTGAAGATTCTTGTAAACTGGACACCTATTCCACAAGAACCTATGTCATCGCAGGTTGCAATGTTCGACCATGCCAACTCTGCGGTGATCAACAACAGCTTTTTGCGTTGTGGATCCCTGACAACGAGACGGAGGGCGTTTTCTTGCTCAGGTTCAGTAAAACAATGAATAAATGCACCGGTGGGGCTGATGTTTTTTACTTCTCCGCCTATGCACCCTTCGTGGGTTATGACCATGGCAGGCCAGTCCACGGCGGTTCTGCGGTGCGAGCGCCTGTCGTCCAAATTCATCATGGGTACTTGTCCTGCGATGTTTCCCTCCAACCCTCTTCAATGAGTGGGGCCCGCCTGTAACAAAGACGCACTGCATAAAAAAGATGCGGCTTTTGTCAGTGGAGGATTAACTGCAGGAAATATGCCAAAGTGCTTGAAATAACGTCCTAAACGGGTGGTATGCTGAATGTATTACCGAAAAAAAAGCGGAGCTACCAGCTCCGCTTTTTCTCGTCGAACAATGGCCTTGAACTGATCCAGGCTAATTAGCCATCTGCATTGTAGCATCAAGGTCCACTTCCGGGACCTGTTGAACTCTGCCGTCGCCTCTGACCAGCTTTCGAAGATACCTCTCCTCTTCCTCAGAGATTTCTGTGAAACGAACTCCCATCCCCCGCGGGGTCAGGTCGTCATCAGGACCGTGGATGTTTGTCCAGACCACCTCAGCCGCCACATCCTCAATGGCGTGGTCGGGAGACTTAATAGATAATGTACAGGTCTCACTCAATCGCAACGGCTTGTGGCAGCGGATAAATGCCCCATTATTGTTGATATTTATAATGACACCATCCGCAGCTCCCTCGCCGCTGTCCATTGTAACGGACCATTTCACCTGAGCTCTGCTGGTTGAGTTTGTTTCTGGTACCATTTTTATCTCCTCCCCTATAGGGCTGTTGTCGTCCTTTTTAACTCGTTGCCCTATGTTTTGTCTGATTTCTTTCTGTCTTGTCTTTTAAGCTTGAGCAGAATTGATGCCAAAGTGGCAGGAAATTAAATAAATGTGTTTTTTCAAGAGGTTATACGTTTAGAATAATTCATGACTTTCTTGTTTAGTTGGCAAATTTCGGCCAAAAACGTCAATTTTGGTCAAAAAAACCCCTTTCTTGGAAAGAATTCAGGAGCCAGAATCCAGTAGTAAACGGTAAGCGGTGAGCAGTGAGCAGTGAGCAGTAAACGGTAAAAGGTATTCCACATCTCTCATCTCATATCCCAAGCACCAAAACTCAAGGTGTCAGGTGTCAGGTTTCGGGTGTCAGGTAAAATGTCTCCGCGTCTCCGCGTCCTCCCTTCGTGCCTAGTGCCTGCCTGTCCCGAGCTTGTCGCGGGGCTGCTAGCTGCGCTCTGCCAGCTTTCTTCCCCCATGCTCCATGCCCTCCGTCCCATGCTTTTTCGCTATGCGCTCTGCGCTTTGCGCTATGCGTCAATC
>JBFFBS010000053.1:0-18034 GCA_041560295.1 Syntrophobacteria bacterium
CGCCAGCTGAAAAAGCGCCCATGAAATGGAGATAATCGCTACCAGATAGTATTCGAATGGACGCAAATCACGGACTTCAGCCCGTTCTTCTCTCAGGAGCTCTTCTGCGGTTTTTGCTTTTATGTCTTTTGCCATTTTAGCCGTAATTATGTAAGGTTCGTGTCCCGTTACTGGTTCCGAGATATCTAGGCAGCATATCAATACTGAATTTGCAGGACTTGCCGGAGGAACCCGAATCCCTTCGTAGTAGTGGGATACGGGCTGGTCGAAATGCTACTTCTTCTTGTAGAAGACAACACTCACCGGCGAGTGCCGGAACATCTTTTCAGCCACGGATCCCGTCAGCAACCGGTGGTGATCGCTTTGGCCTTTGGATCCCATGACCACCAGGTCTACACCCTCGTCTTTGACAACCCTGATGAGTTTCGCAAAAGGATCGCCGACTTTGAAAGTGGTTTTGATTTTCTCTTGGGGAAATCCAGACTCCGCTATCATCTTCTTGAGTTCCGCCTTGCGCTCTTCTTTGACGCCTTCGATGTAATCTTTCGTACTTATGCTATAGCCCATGGATTCTATTTTGCTGATTGCCTTTACATCCTTGGCATCAATGACATTTGCCACAATCAGCTCGGCTTGCAGTTGGGCCGCCAACCGAGTTGCATAAGCGAACGTTCCACCACAGTATTCCGAGAAGCATATCGCCACCAAGATTTTATTCACTTCAGACATGATGTCTCCTTAAACGGTTGAGCCGGTTTGGCCAGTTCAGGCGGTTTAGTCGGTTTAGGCAGAAAGCGTAGCGACCAACTGGTTTAACCGGTATAACTGGGTAGCCGACTTCATTTCCCCTTTTGCAGATCGCGAATCGGTAAGGCTCGGTAAGCTTTCCAATGACGCTTGAGCTCCATATAATGATAGCCCCGCTGGAAGTTATACACCCGGGCTGTTATGCTCTTGACCTCGCTTGTCCACACCCAACCACAGCTCAGCTCTATCTCAGGGACCACCTTAACCTTCTGGCCACAATGGGTCTCATACCCTTTATATTTTTTGTCGCGCACGAATAGGGTTTTCAGCTCCTCGTTGGTGGGCATCCGCCAGTTGTCGTACTTGCCCATGATCTGCGGCGGCCCCCATCTACACCATCTCTCGGCTCCCCGCCAATCAATATCGCCCTGATTGTCGTATTTGGCCCACATTACTCCCAACTGGTGGTCGGTTACCGTGCCGTCGCCATTGTCGGTAAAGCGCTCCCCACCAAACGCCGGTGACAGGCTGCATATGAGCAAAATAGTTATCAAGCATACGTACAAAGGTCTAAGCCTAGACATGTTGACACTCCTTGTGCACGTCCCTTGCCAGGTGCTTTCTATGCCGGGGCAGGAGCGGCATCTTTCGGCCTCCTCGGCCATTGCATCAGGTAAATAGCTCCAAAAACAGCAAGGCCGATGAGGTACATCCAGAAACGCTTCTCATGGGCAACTCCAAGCCAACTGGCAATCGCATCCGGCCGCATCAAAATGAAGGTGGCAGCCAACAGCAGGGGTAATTCGTAGAACCTGTTCTTTGCCACTAACCACCCTTGCGTAGCCGAGGCAAAAGCGAAGTTGCCCATACAAGCCATCAAAAAAATCAGTATCCCTGCCGGCCAGCTCGTGATGTTGTGCAAAATAAGATCACTGTTGAAAATGAACATGAAGGGCAAAATGGCCGTGCGGATATCGTACATGAAGCCCTGAATGCCCGTAGGTATGGGGTCCGACTTGGCAATTGCCGCCGCAGCGTAGGCAGCCAGACCCACAGGCGGGGTGTCATCGGCCAGAATGCCGAAGTAAAAGCAGAAAAGATGAGCAGCCATCAATGGAACGATGAAATCGTACATACCACCGATCTCAACGATAGCCGGCGCTGTGAGTGAGGCCATAACAATGTAGGTGGCGGTGGTGGGCAACCCCATACCGATGACCAGGCTGGCAATGGCCGTTATGATCAACAGCAGGTAGATGTTCCCCCCTGAGAGGGTATCGATGATCCCTGTAATGAGCCCACCCAGCCCCATGGCCACCACCCCGACGATAATACCAGCGGCGGCGGTGGCCAAGGCCACGGAAACCATATTCCTGCCACCGGCTGCCAGCGCTGAAAAGATCTCAACGACACTCTGCTTGAAGGCCGGGCCAATGGGTTCCTTGTTGAAGTAGGCTTTCACCGGATTCTGAAAGAGCATAACCGCAGCCATGACCCAGATGGCATGAAAGGCGGCCAGCTCTGGTGAGTGTCGCACGATTATCAATTCATAGAGCAGCAAGAGCAGGGGGATGAGATAATGGGCACCGGCAACAAGGGTTTTAAAAAATGGCGGCAATTCTGCCCGCGGTATGCCCCGTAAACCCAGCTTTGAGGCCTCGATATGGGTGATGTAGAAGAGAGCCGCGTAAGAGGCAAAGGCCGGAACCGCAGCGGCCTTGATCACCGCGATGTAGGGCACATTGACATATTCGGCGATAATAAAGGCTGCCGCGCCCATGATGGGGGGGGCGAGCTGGCCGTCGGTGCTGGCCGCCACCTCCACCGCAGCAGCCTTCTTGGCAGGATATCCCACCTTTTTCATCAAGGGTATGGTGAAGGTGCCGGTGGTAACGATATTGGCGATGCTCGAGCCGGACACCAGGCCGGTGAGCCCGCTGCCCACAATGGCAGCCTTGGCCGGCCCTCCCTTGAACCCCCCCAGAAGACTCAAGGCCAGATTGATGAAATACCTGCCCGCCCCTGCCTTGTCCAGCATGGCACCAAAGAGAACGAACAGGAAGACAATGGTGGCCGAAACATCCAAGGGGATGCCGTAGATGCCTTCGGTGGACATGGTCATCTGGCCTATGAATCGCTCCAGAGACACTCCCTTGAAGGCGATGAGGTCAGGCATATAGGGCCCCAAAAAGGAGTAAGCGATAAAGCCAGTGGCAATGGCGGGAAGCGCCGGGCCGATTACGCGACGCGAAGCCTCTAGGAGCAGGACCGTCAGGGCCAGGCCGACAACAATATCACGGGTGTTGGGGTCACCATAGCGCTCGATGATTCCACCGAAGTCTACCATAATATATATGGCCGAAAAGGCGGCAATAATGGCGATTACATAGTCCAGGACAGGGATCTTGTCAGTGGCAGAGAGGAATTTGAGGCCAAAACGTGTCTTCCTGAGAAAAGGAAAGTTTAAAAAGACAACCAGCAGGGCAAATCCCAGGTGAATGGCCCTGATGTATACCGTATCCAGAATGAGCCAACTGGCAATGGATAACTGAAAAAATGACCAGATTACGGCAACGGTGGGAATGACGTACTTGGCACCACCTTTTGGTATGCGGCCGACCCCTTCTTCTTCCTCGGCCAGCTTCTTTGCCAGTTCAAGCCCCTCATCCTTTTCCTGCTTTTCAATGTCACTCATTGGATCACCTGACGTTTTGAGGGTTCTTTAAGTCGTTGATAAAACAACCTTCAAAGGCTGTCCACATTCGTATCCTAACTGGTGCATTTTGGCTAGATTGGCATCTTGGGCTATTGGAATAATGGGACAACGCGAGCAAAAGAGGGATAAATCAGACTGGTTTGACGTATCTTGCCACATCCATCATTCCAATATTCCATTACCCCAGCATTCGGGACTGAGGGGCCCACCTGGAAGGTAGGAACTTTGAAGACGGAAACAACAGGCGGCGGGAATGTCCCGCCGCCTGTTTGCATGCTTACCGGTTCTACATCATACCAGCTTCTTTGTAGTACTTCATGGCGCCCGGGTGAATTGGTGCCGACATACCTTCCAGCATATTTTCCTTGGTCAGAACCTGGTAGGCCGGGTGCAGCTTCTTGAAGTCTTCGAAGTTGTCAAAGACCTCCTTGGTGATGGCGTACACCACCCGATCAGGCACCTTGGCCGAAGTGACGAAGGTGGCCTTCACACCAAAGGTCTGCACGTCTTTGGTGTTTGTGGCACCAGGGTAGAGTTTGATGGGAATCATAGCCTTAGCGTAGTAGGGATACTTTTGCAGCAGTTTGTCCACCCCGGTGATGGGGACGAAATGGACCTTCCTCCTGCCGGCAGTAGCCTCTTTGATGGCACCACTGGGATGACCCACGGTGTAAAAGAAGGCATCAATGCGACCGTCCTGCAGCAAGCCGGGAGCCTCAGCTGCCTTGACCCCCTCTGCCTTCAGGTCTTTTTCATAGTTGATACCGGCATTCATCAAGCCATCAATGGAGTTCTGTCGCTGGCCGGAGCCGGGATTACCGATGTTCACCCTCTTGCCCCTGAGGTCATTGATGGATTTGATCCCGGCATCATCCGCGGCCACCAGGGTTATGGATTCCGGATGGATGGTGAAGACGGCCCGGAGATCTTTCTGGGGGCCTTTCTCCTTCCATTCTGCCAGCCCTTTCATGGCCTGGAACTGACGGTCGGACTGGACCACGCCGAATTCCAGGTCACCTGCCATAACCGCATTGACGTTAAAGACCGATCCACCAGTGGATTCCACTGTGCAGCGAATACCGTAGACCTTTCTTTTCTTGTTGACGATTCTGGCAATGGCGCCGCCGGTGGGATAATAGACTCCAGTGATACCACCGGTTCCAATGGTGACAAAGGTGGTCTTGGCAACCACGGGAGTCGGATTCACCATCAGACCCAGAGCCAGGCAAATGGTTGCGATGAGAGTAAGTAAGCCAATTCTCTTCATACGATTTCTCCTATCTCTTGAGGTTGGACGAATAGAACACTCGTTGACCCTACGAATTAGCGGTCTCACCTCCTTCCATCAGGGCCTGTTTAGCATTAGTAATAGATTGTTGATATTCTAGCGTTTGTAAAGCGGGAGTGATTCAGCGAATCCCCATTGGGGGAACGTAGCGTTCGACGCTGACCCTATCTTACCTTGGTAATCAGCAATGTCAAGTGTAAACAGGGATATGGCACGGAGGCTGCACTGAGAAATATTGTTTGAATTCTTACCATTAGGCAAAATCGGGCGGTCGTTACGTAAGAATGCGGAGGTGAAACAGATCATTAGTATCAGTTCCAAAGATGTATTACATTTTTCTTTGTACTCTTGGTGATCTCTGTGGTTTAATCTCCTAATGGAAAGACGCAGAGCGCAGAGCGCTAAGCGTTTGGTAAACAGTAAAAATAGTGAACGGTAAACCGATTATGCCTTGGCTCCGCAACTGTTCACCATTTTAGCATTTACCGTTTATTTTTTCGCTATGCGCCATGCGCTCTGCGCTCTGCGATTTAAGGGTATTTTATGGCAGAAGTAGTAGGAATTATTCCGGCACGTTACGACTCTAAACGACTCCCTGGAAAGCCATTGGCCCTGATCCAGGACCGCCCCATGATTCAACACGTTTACCAGCGTGCCTCCAGAGCGGCTAGCCTTCAGCGACTGCTGGTGGCCACAGATGACTCTCGCATTCAGCAGGCGGTGGCCCGCTTTGATGGAGAAGTGGTCATGACCTCCGCTGATCATAAGAGCGGCACGGATCGGGTTGCTGAAGCAGCCCGCCAATTGATGCTTTCTGACCATGCCATTGTGGTGAATATTCAGGGGGATGAACCCCTGCTCCGGCCTGAAATCATTGACAGTCTTGTGGATACTCTGAAAACAAAAGGTGATATGGACATGGCCACCCTTGCACACCCTGGCACAGATAGCACTGATTTCCATGACCCTGCAGTTGTCAAAGTCGTCCTGGATTCCAAAGGCCGGGCTCTCTATTTTTCTCGTGCCCCAATTCCAGCTCTTACTGAAGCATCGTCTGCACCGCAGTACTATAAGCACCTCGGTTTCTATGGCTACCGCAATGGATTCTTGCAGGAATTTACCAAGCTTTCTCCGGGTATTTTGGAAAGGCAGGAAAAGTTAGAACAACTTCGCGCTTTGGAGCACGGCTTCAGCATATCTATGGTCATCACCCCTCATGATTCCGCAAGTGTGGACACGCCTGAAGATCTCGCCCTGGTCCGAAAAATAATGGAACAATAGTACCGGTGAGACCACCCTTCACCTCTAAGATTTACAGTGCAGCTGTCTTTGAGTGGGTGGAAATTAGCCTCACTGAAAAGGTTCTCTTGCCTACCTAAAATACTTGCCTTACCTTATCAAAACGATTATGTTGAGTGACTCGTGAGCCCGGTCTTCGGACACCGGTAAGGCATTGAGGTAACATTCCACCATGGCACGTTTCAACCAACCCCGCGCCACCCTGGTTTTGGAGGACGGCCGGACATTTTATGGGCAGACCTTCGCCGGCCAGGGCGAGACCCTAGGTGAAGTGGTTTTCAATACTGCCATGACGGGTTACCAGGAAGTGCTTACCGACCCGTCTTACAAGGGCCAGATAGTGTCCATGACCTACCCCCTCATTGGAAATTATGGGATCAACGATGAAGATATGGAATCGGTAGCAATCCAAGTTGAGGGGTTCATAGTCCGCGAGTACCTGCCCTACCCCAGTAATTGGCGAAGCCAGAGAAGCCTCAAGGAGTTTTTGGAGAAGGGACGAGTTCTCGGCATTGAAGGAATTGACACCAGAGCCCTCACAAAACATATCCGCACTGCGGGTGCCATGAAGGGCATCATTGCAACGGGAGATAGAGATCCTGAGGAACTGTTGCAAAAGGTGAACGGGTATCCCGGCTTGGTGGGTCGTGACATGGTTGAAAAAGTCACCACCCCGTCTCCTTTCCTCTGGGATGGAGAAAGGCGGCCGCTCCCCTGGAAGTCCGGGATGACCGCAGCCGATGTCTGGCCAGAACGCAGTCACCCCTATAAAGTTGTGGCCCTGGATTACGGTATCAAATACAACATCCTCCGCCATTTGGCTGGCCGCGACTGCCACACCATCGTCCTACCAGCCCAGGCTGAGCCAGCCGATATCCTGGCCCTCGAGCCGGACGGCCTGTTTCTGTCCAACGGACCGGGAGATCCTGCAGCCGTTACCTACGCCATCAACACGGTTCGCCTTCTTTTGCCTGAACTCCCCATTTTTGGCATCTGTTTGGGCCACCAGCTCTTAGGATTAGCCATGGGCGGCACAACCTTTAAGCTCAAGTTCGGTCACCGGGGTGGCAACCAGCCGGTGAAGGACCTGCTCACCGGCAAGGTGGAGATCACCTCGCAGAACCATGGCTTCTGTGTGGATATCGACTCACTCAAAGGGAAAGACGTGGAACTCACCCACATCAACCTCAATGATCAGACCCTGGAAGGTATGCGGCACCGGAAACTGCCCATCTATTCGGTCCAATACCACCCGGAGGCCTCACCCGGCCCCCATGACGCGACTTATCTCTTCGATGACTTCCTTACCCTTATGCAGAGAAAAAGTTGGTAATGTGCCGTAATTCTGGACGGGGAGACGCGGTGCAAGATGACACGGGGAAATTGATTAATGGTAGCTGAGCAATCGCGCCTGAAGAATACAAAGATGATAGGGATTCAGGAGCCAAATGATTTTTCGCCGTCTCACCGTGTCACCGTCTCGCCGTGTCTCCGTGTCGCCGTGTCTCCGTGTCGCCGTGTCGCCGTGTCTCCGTGTCGCGCCGTTTGCAGCTGAGCGTGAGTTGAATACACCTTGAAAAGCAACACCTAAATGACCTAGGTTTAACAAGTCCTATGCCTAAAAGAACAGATATTCAGAAAATCCTCATCATCGGTTCAGGACCCATAATTATCAGTCAGGCCTGTGAATTTGACTATTCTGGCACCCAGGCATGCAAGGCCCTGCGGGAAGAAGGTTTTCAGATCGTTCTCATCAACAGTAATCCCGCCACCATCATGACCGATCCCGAGACGGCTCAGCGCACCTATATTGAACCTATCACTCCCGAATGTGTGGCCAAAGTCATTGAGCGGGAAAGACCCCAGGCGTTGCTTCCCACTTTGGGAGGTCAAACAGCCCTAAACGTGGCTGTGGCAGTGGGGGAGATGGGGGTTCTGGAGCGCTACGGGGTGGAGGTAATTGGTGCCTCTCTACCGGTGATCAAAAAGGGGGAGGATCGTGAGCTTTTCCGGGCTGCCATGGAGAAGATCGGTTTGAGGGTACCTGTCAGTGGAATTGCTCGCTCCATGGAAGAAGTCCGCCAGGTGGCAGAAGAGATCGGTTTTCCCTTGATTATTCGCCCGTCCTTCACCCTCGGAGGTACTGGTGGCGGTGTGGTCTACAACCGGGAAGATCTGGAAAATATGGCCCTCGCCGGCCTGGACGCCAGTTTGAATCGCACCATCATGCTGGAAGAATCTGTTTTGGGGTGGAAGGAATTCGAACTGGAAGTGATGAGAGACCACATGGACAATGTGGTTATCATCTGCTCCATCGAAAATTTCGACCCCATGGGCATACACACCGGTGACAGTATCACCGTGGCTCCGGCTCAGACGTTAACCGATCGTGAATATCAGGCAATGCGAGATGCGTCCATCGATGTGATCAGAGAAATCGGCGTGGAAACCGGCGGTTCAAACATTCAATTTGCCATCAACCCGGAAGACGGTGAGATGGTTGTCATAGAAATGAACCCCCGGGTATCACGCTCCTCCGCCCTGGCCTCCAAAGCCACCGGCTTCCCCATCGCTAAAATCGCCGCCAAACTTGCTGTTGGTTACAGCCTAGATGAGATCGCCAACGATATCACTCGAGAAACGCGGGCCTCGTTCGAACCCACCATTGACTATTGCGTGGTGAAAATCCCCCGCTGGACTTTCGAAAAGTTCTCTCAAACTCCTGATTCCCTTACCACAACAATGAAATCGGTGGGCGAGACCATGGCCATCGGCCGTACCTTTAAGGAAGCCCTACAGAAAGCAGTACGGTCCTTGGAAATCGGCCGTTTTTCCATGAACAGCGGTATATCTCCCGAGTCTCTCAAAAACCCGGAATACTTGGGTCTTATTCGCCAAAAGCTGCGCGAGCCCAACTCAGAGAGGCTCTTTTATCTCACCGCGGCCATGAAGGCAGGAATAGAACTGGAAGAAATTCACCAACTCACCAAGATCGACCCCTGGTTTCTATACAACATAGAGCAAATTCTAAATTTTGAGACTCATCTGCGCCAGGAGCCCTTGAGCGATGACCTCTTGCGACAGTCCAAGGCCTACGGATTTTCCGACCGTCGCTTGGCGGAACTTACGGGTACGGATGACGATACCATCCGCGAACGTCGAATACAGGCTGATATCGTTCCAGTTTACAAGTTGGTGGATACCTGTGCAGCTGAATTCGAAGCGTATACCCCCTACTACTATTCCACCTATGAGTCCGAGGATGAATCACAGCCTAGCGAGGTACGCAAAGTGATGATCCTGGGGGGCGGCCCCAACCGAATCGGTCAGGGTATCGAATTTGATTACTGCTGTGTCCACGCCTCCTTTGCCCTGCGGGAGGAGGGGGTGCAGTCGATCATGGTAAATTCCAATCCGGAAACGGTTAGTACCGACTATGACACTTCAGACAAACTGTACTTCGAGCCTCTCACCCACGAGGACGTTCTTCATATAATTGAGAGGGAGTCACCGGATGGACTCATCGTTCAGTTCGGTGGCCAGACGCCGTTGAACCTCGCCGTTCCTCTGGCACAGGCTGGTGCCCCCATCATTGGTACAACCCCAGACAGTATCGATCAGGCCGAGGACCGGCAGCGTTTCCAAGCCCTCATAAAGAAACTGGGGCTGAGACAGCCGGAAAATGCTATTGCCGCCAGCGCTTCCGAAGCCCTCCAAGCGGCAACCAAAATTGGCTACCCAGTTTTGGTGCGGCCATCCTACGTTTTGGGTGGCCGGGCTATGGAAATCGTTTACGAACAAGAACAACTGGAAGCCTTCATTCATGAGGCGGTCCATGTTTCCCCTGGCCATCCCATCTTGGTGGATCAATTTCTCCGGGATGCTATAGAAATAGATGTTGATGCCATTTCCGACGGTACAACCACGGTGATTGGCGGCATCATGGAGCACATTGAGGAGGCAGGTATCCACTCTGGTGACAGCGCCTGTGTGCTTCCCCCCATCAGTATTTCCCGGGAACTCATTGAGGAGATCAAGGTTCAGACAAAGGCTCTGGCGCAGGAATTAGGGGTGGTAGGTCTTATGAATATACAGTACGCAGTGAAAGACAATTTAATTTACGTGCTGGAGGTGAACCCCAGGGCCTCTCGCACAGCGCCTTTTGTAAGCAAGGCAATTGGTGTGCCTCTTGCCAAACTAGCCACCAAGATTATGCTGGGGAAGACCCTAGCCGAACTTGGCTTTACCCGAGAGGTGGAACCGACTCACCTTGCGGTCAAAGAGTCGGTATTTCCTTTCATACGTTTCCCAGACGTGGATATCCTTTTGGGCCCGGAAATGAAATCCACCGGCGAGGTAATGGGAATTGACAAGACCTTTGGTATGGCCTTCGCCAAAGCCCAACTGGCGGCAGGGTATTCTCTACCACTGAATGGGAATGTATTTATTAGCGTCCGTGACCAGGACAAGCAGGCCATTCTTCCCGTTGCCAGGGACTTCGCCCAGATAGACTTTGGGATCTATGCTACCCAGGGAACCTCCGATTTTCTGACCAAGCATGGAGTGCACAACCGTATGGTGGCAAAATTGAGTGAGGGACGCCCTCATGTCATAGACCATATCAAGAACGAGGAAATCAACCTGGTCATCAATACCAGCACCGGGAGAAAAACGGCCTCTGACGCCTATTTGATTCGACGGGCCACCTTGGTTTATAATCTCCCATACGCCACGACCATTGCCGGTGCCAAAGCTTTTGCCCAGGCTATCGCTGCGCTGTGCAGCGGCGATTTGGAGGTTACCTCGATTCAGGAATATCATGAAAACAATTGAGGAATCTTAAATTTCGGATTGCGGATTGCGGATTTGAAAAAGCATAGAGCATAGGGCATGGAGCATAGGGGAGTAATTTCGAATATCGAAACTGGGAACCCGCCCGAAGGGTGGGAGTCCGAAGGACAATTGCGAATTGCGAAATTAAAATTGAGTTCCTTTCAACTCCTGGCTCCTGACTCCTGGATTCTTTGATTTCTTAGTTCATTTTAGGCACTTTAGACATTTTCCCTCATTATAAGGACTCACTTTGCGCCATCAATCGCACCCCATAATCATTCCTGACGGTAGACCAAAGGAAGAGTGCGGTATCTTCGCCATTTATGGACACGAGGACACCTCCCGTCTCACCTATTTCGGCCTCTATGCCCTCCAGCACCGAGGCCAAGAGAGTGCCGGCATCAGCGTTGGTGATGGTCGACTGATGCGCCATCATAAGGGTATGGGGTTGGTGAGCGAAATTTTCAACGAAGATGTCCTTGCCAGCCTCAAGGGCCATCTCGGTGTTGGACATGTGCGTTATTCCACCACCGGCTCGTCCGTCCTCGTCAACGCCCAACCTTTCTGCATTACTCATTCCGGCTGCAGCCTCGCCATCGCCCACAACGGCAACCTGGTTAATGCTCATGATCTGAGGTGTGAGCTGGAACAGCAGGGTTCAATTTTTCAAACAAGTATGGACAGCGAAGTGATCGTGCATCTTATGGCCCGGCAACTTGTTCATGGCCTGGAAGAGGCACTGATCACCTCCTTGAATGAGATCAAAGGCGCTTATTCATTGGTGATGGCCACAGAAAACCAGATCATTGGCGCTCGAGATCCTTACGGCTTTCGACCCATGTGCCTGGGCCTTCTAGACGACAATGCCTATGTCATCGCCTCTGAGACCTGTGCCCTGGATCTCATAGGTGCCACTTACCTGCGAGACGTTGAACCGGGAGAGATCGTATTCATCGACAACAATGGGATCAGGTCTCGACATCTCTCTGATCCCGGCCGCACCGCCTTCTGCATCTTCGAGTTTATCTACTTTGCCAGACCGGACAGCAACATTTTTGGTCAGAATGTTTACCTGGCCCGCAAACGCCAGGGGCACGAGATATTCCAGGAATATCAGGTGGACGCCGACATAGTCATGCCGTTTCCCGACTCTGGCAACTATGCAGCCCTTGGATTCGCTGAGGCCTCAGGCGTCCCATTGGAAATGGGCGTAATCCGTAACCACTACGTGGGCCGTACTTTTATCGAGCCCACCCAGGCCATGCGAGACTTCCATGTAAGAGTAAAGCTCAATCCGGTGCGCCCGCTATTGAGAGACAAGCGACTGGTCATCGTTGAGGACTCCATCGTTCGAGGAACTACCACTCGAAATCGCGTCAAGACACTCCGGGAGGCAGGGGCCCAGGAAGTGCACATGGTTGTGAGTTGTCCGCCGCACCGTTATCCCTGCTATTATGGTATTGATTTTCCCACCCGCAAGGAACTCCTGGCAGCCACCCACTCTACTGAAGAAATCAGGAAATTCTTGAGGCTCGATAGTATTCACTATCTAAGTCTAGAGGGACTTCTTAAGGCCATAAATATGGACACTGCTGGCTTCTGCCTCGCCTGTTTCAATGGAGAATACCCGGTCAGCTTCGCTGATGACCTCAACAAGCACTGTCTGGAAACGAGTGCTTCGGCAGGCTGATAACGTTTCCGTCTCCCACCGCAACACATACATATGAGAAGGTACTATGGTTAGGCCCAACAAAAAAAAGATTCGCCGGAGTGCCGCCGAAATAATTAGAGAAGCGAAGGATGTACTTCGCATTGAAGCAGAGGGTATATTTGGGCTCATCGACCGGGTAGACTCGAAATTTGCAGAAGCCGTAAACTTGATTCATGAAAGTCGCGGCCGGGTAATTGTCACCGGCATTGGTAAGTCGGGAATAGTCGGACGGAAGATTGTGGCCACGCTCAACAGTACCGGTACCAAGTCGCTTTTTTTGCATCCAGTGGAGGCCTTGCACGGCGACCTTGGTATGGTGAGCTCAGATGACATCGTCCTCGTTCTCTCTAGTAGCGGTGAAACGGAAGAGTTGAAAGCGATCCTGCCCACTTTGAAGGACTTGGGAACACGGATCATCTGTTTCACCGGAAATACCAAGTCTACCTTGGGCCGCAATAGCGATCTCACTGTCTACGCTGGAGTAGAACGTGAGGCCTGCCCTCTGGGATTGGCCCCCACTGCCAGCACTACCGCCATGCTTGCCTTGGGAGACGCAGTATGCGTAACACTCTTGAACAGGCACGAGTTTCAGCTGGAAGATTTTCGCCGCTGCCATCCAGGAGGAGCACTTGGGGAGCGACTTCGTGTGCCAATCGAAGCCATTATGCGCACCGGTTCCAGCATCCCAAGAGTCCAGAAGGATACCCTGGTGGCCGAGGCAATCAAGGAAATGGACGCCAAAGCCCTGGGAGCGACCCTGGTGATTGGGGACACGGCTAGGCTGGTTGGTATCGTCACAGACGGCGACCTCCGTCGCGGTTTACGCAAGCATGAGCGCCTCTTGGAAAAGCCGGTAAACGCCATCATGAGTAAGAAACCCAAGACTATCCAGGTAAAAGGCTCGGTAGCAGACGCTCTGGAAATCATGGAAGAATACCAAATCACCGTGTTAGCAGTCACCGACCCAAAGGATAGACTTCTGGGGATCATTCATCTCCACGATCTCCTCGGCAAGGGATATATAAAGTTTACTATGTAAACAAATCCGAAATACGAAGCACGAAGCACGAAACAAATTTAAAATTCTAATTTTCGAATGTTCAAAACGAAACTCGTTCAAGAGAGTTCTCTAAAGTTTCGGTCATTTGGATTTTGAAAATTTGGATTTGTTTCGGATTTCGATATTCGGACTTCGGATTTTGAAACTCTTGCTGAAAGTCTTATGCATCTTCATAATGGCTGGATAAGGCTTTAGAGTCTGTCTGATGGACCCGACCGTTACACCCAGAGGCCTCATTTGTTCCCTGGCGCTGGTGCCAAATCCCGAAAACCGTGGTTTATATCTGGGGCTCGAGTCGCTCATAGCTTACTTGCAACCGGCAGTGGCAGGGCTGTTGCTGGACCCCATGTTCTGGTGCCCCGATGCAAACAACTGCGGCCCGGCTTCCTCCTCCTTGCTCGAGGAGATCATCACACTGGTGCCTTCAGGACTTCCTCTTTGGGTTCGAATTACCGGCACATCTGCTGAACAGACCATACACATTTGCCGCCAACTGGAAACCGTCTGCCGTCAGCTTCACTACCAAGGCCCCCTCGCCTGGGTAGATACGCCACTTTTTTACCACAGCAATCGTGGTTTACCCGAGCATTACCGTAATCTGCTTTCTGACACTGAATTCACCCTGATCGCCGACAACGACCCTCTTTTGATTCGGAAAATTGGAAACAAGACCAAACGCAAAAATATTCGCACAGCTGTCTTGAAAAAACTAGCCCAGGAGCCTCGACTGGTCGGACTTGTGCATCGTGGTGACCTTGGACGAGGCATCAATTACCAGCGGGCCGTTCGGAGTCAGCCCAACTTTCTCATCTATGATGGTGGGGAGCGCAGTTTCCTTGAGCGACCCAGCGCTAGCGGTGTCGTTTCGGTGGGTGCCAATCTCTTGCCTCAAGACTGGAGGACCATTACGCTCTCCTCCCTGAATCTGGACGACAGCTATCCGGATCAGGCAGGCCGCTTTCGCCATCTCTGGGAAAGCGGACAGCGGGTTCGGACTTTGCAGAAATACTATGACCACGCCCCCGCCCGCATCATCCCGGCAGTACTGGTTGCTTGGAAGTTGGTCCAAAAAAACGGACACCCCTTGACTCCCGAAGATCAAAAGGCGATAGAGCGGATTCTGGAACATGTTCCAGAACCCTGAATTGGAAGATTGCAGATTTGAGATTGTAGGCATTTTAGATCATTTTAGTTCACTTTAGACATTTTAGGCATTTTAGGCATTTAGAACTCTCTATGCCCTATACTCGGCTACTGACTACTGACTGCTGACATTTCTGAATGTATACCAATTTCATATATTTCATAATTGTCCTGCTTATCTTCTCCACCCAGCAGCCGTCGCCGGTTCCACGTCTCTCTCTTCATCTCACTCTTCTCGCCAGCATCAGCTTACTTTCACTGTTTGCTCTTATCAACAGGCAAGTCTTTAGACGGCTGGCAGCACGGATGGCGGCCGTTGCCGCCGGCCCGCATCTTGCGGTACTCTATCATCGAACCGTGAGCCGACAATCGCTCCTGGCTTTCCTCTTTTTTTGTCTTGCTGTCTACCTGCTCGACATCAAATACTATCTGACCTCAGTTGCCCTCATCAGGGGTAGTTTTACCCTGCAAGGGTTGGCGGCGTTAGCCTTATTTCTACTACATTTGACCATTATTTGGTTTTACAGCTATCAATGCCATTGTCGCTTTTCTGGCAGCACTTGCTCTCCTTCTGCCATAGTAGCTGCTAATCTCAAATTTAATCTTGCCATCATTTTGCCCTGGTTACTTATCTCGGGCAGCTTTGATCTTTTGCAGCTCCTCCCTGTTGGCGCGCTCCACGACCAACTCAACACGCCTTTGGGGCAGATCCTTTTCTTTGCTCTCTTACTGGTCATCTTCATGATTTTTGCCCCACCGCTTGTGGTACGAGTGTGGGGTTGCCGACCATTGGCCCCAGGGGTAAACAGATCGCTCATAGAGAAGTTTTGTCAGGATGAGAATTTCCAGGTTCGAGAAATCGTTCTCTGGCCCGGCCCTGGAGCTAATGTTATCACGGCTGGAGTCATGGGGCTCCATCGCCGCTGCCGCTATCTTCTGGTAACAGAGGGTCTCCTGAACGTTCTCGACGACGATGAATTACGGGCAGTTCTGGCCCATGAACTGGGTCACGTAAAAGAAAAGCATCTCTTCTTCTACCTTATATTTCTGCTGGGTTACCTTGTCCTTGCTTATCCCCTCTCGACCCTTTCCTTTCTGCTGGTGCTCGCCAGCGATCTGCCATTAGCGCTCTTGAGACGCAATGACTCCGAATTTCTTACCCTGATTTCCATGCTCTCCACCCTTCCTCTGCTACTTTTGCTGCTCTTTTATTTCCGCTTCCTCTTCGGTTTTTTTATCCGCAATTTCGAACGTCAGGCTGATCTTTATGTTTTTTCTGTAATGGGAAGAGGCTATCCACTTATTTCGGCCCTGGAAAAAGTAGCTTTTCATAGTGGCAACGTCAGGGATGTGCCCAGTTGGCACCATTTCAGCATCAAACAACGTGTCGACTTCCTAGCGGCTACCGCCAGCAACCCATCGCTCTTGAGGCGCCATCGCCTCAAACTCAGGAGGGCCTTGACTGGCTATCTGGTGGGGTTACTTGCGGTGGGAGTCCTTGGCTATTTATTTCATTCCGGGGCAGTAGGTAAGAATTTAAATGAACAGTTAAACCACAAGATGCTCGCCAGGCTGGTACAGCTTGATCCGAGCAATCCCCAGCTCCAACTGCAACTCGGAACCCTTTACTTCACTCGAAACAAGCCGCAAGAAGCAGTTAACCATCTGGAGCGCGCTTTGAAACTTGACCCGGACAACCCTGAAATTCTGAACAATCTGGCCTGGGTATTGGCAACGAGCAAGGAAAGATCAGTTTTCCAACCAGAGAGGGCCCTTGCACTGGCTGCGAAAGCGGCAGCCGGCTCTCGAGAATCCCATATCCTGGATACCCTGGCAGAAGCACATTACGTCAATGGTCAAGCAAGGGAAGCTCTGGCTGCGGCAGAGGAAGCTCTGGCAGCCGCAACAGGCGATCGTTCCTATTACCTGGAACAGGTGGAGAGATTCCGAAGGATGGTCGAGGGAAGAAGTAAGTAGTAAAAAGAGAGCATAGAGCACAGAGCATAGAGAATGCAGATAAATCCGAAATCCGAATATCGAAATTCGAAACAAATTCAAAATCCGAATTTCAAAATTTTCAAAACGAAGACTGGGATAGGATTATCGAAGTCTTTGGGTTTTGTTCATTCTGATTTTGAGCATTTGAATTTGTTTCGTGCTTCGTGCTTAGGATTTCGAATTTGGTTTTGAGCATGCTTTAGGCCCTATATCTGCTGTGTCTTCCTGCAACGGACAACTGACTACGGACAACGGACCCCACTCAGTGGCGGAGCATGGTGCTCATGTTGTGGAGGGCAGAACTGATGAAGGCGGCGAGATTATAGCGATGGTTGGCCAGTATGCCATCGTCGTGGCCATTGGTGATTAGCCACGGGTCACTCTCTGAGGCCCTTTCTAAGTCTTCGACAATCTTATTCATGAGCGCCACAGCGTCAATGGTCTGTAGTTGTTCCACAAAATCCACGCGCACAATCCTAAGCATTTCATGCATGACGTGGGCTACTCCTTGACAATAATAAAAATAGTTGTCAGCCCGGAAGTGGCTGACACGAGTACCATCCGGTTCCTCCAGTTTTACCAGATTCTCATGGCAGTTGCCGAGAAGATCCTTATAAGAAGCAACCAGAGTCTGCAAGTTCTCAGTACGGTAGTAAAAGTGGCTTTTGCCCTGTTGAAGGTTGCTGAGGAATTCCTGCAAATTTTCGAGAGCTTCCTCGTATTGACTTTCCGAGGAAGGAAACCAGAATTTATCGGCCCGGCTCATTAATAGGTTGACAGCCTCCACCAGATTGGGATCATAGGCATCGGCGTCTTCTAATCGAGTCAAGCTTTCCTTCAACGTTCTTGCAGTGTAGCGACTCGCCTCCAGGGCCCCCAACTGAAATTCATTTATGTTGTCCGTAAATCTCCCCATGAGAAGGTCATTGGGGCGCCAACCCCAAGAACGACCATTTAGTTCATAATCCAACAGCTCTATTAACTTCTGAGTGAAGGTCACTCCAGGAATTTCAGCCGACGCCAGTTGCTCTGTTGTCGCTGACTTTGCTGCCGAAGGCTCTGTCGGCTCTAACTCCGACGTGGCTGACTCTGTTGTCGCAGGTTCTGTCGTCTCTGGCTCTGACGATCCAGGCTCTGCAGTCTCTTCTTCGCCAGTTGAGGGTTCTGCATCAAGTTCTTCTTTTTCACCCACCGACTCAGCAATAATCTCGCTGCCTGTTTTCTCTTGCGGCTCGGGCG
>JBFFBS010000054.1:0-17812 GCA_041560295.1 Syntrophobacteria bacterium
ACTCGGGTGGACAACCGCGCTGAATGCAAGTTTGTGGTGGAAGTGCGGGGTATTACCCATTTGCAGAGTGCGATGGCGGCAGTGCGCAAGATAAAAAACGTGATTGACGTGCAGCGTTCATCTGTCTTGGATGTGGAATAATTATAGATATGAGATGTGAGATGTGAGATGTGATATGAGTAATCACTTAAAGGATTTGCTTTTTCCCTTGTCAAATCAGACTGGATGTGTTAGATAACCCGACTGCTGGAAGAAGAGACAATTCGCCCATTCTTTGGGCTGAAAAATAGAAAGCGAACACGGATTGTAGACTAGTCGCTTTCATTGGAGGTAGGAACAAATGGCCAAAGTTTGCCAGATATGTGGTAAGCGCCCTCAGACGGGCCATAATGTCAGTCACGCCAACAACAAAACAAAAAGAAGATGGTATCCCAACCTGCAACGAGTACGCACCGTACAGGATGGCGCTGTTCGGTACATGCGGATATGTACCCGTTGCTTGCGTTCGGGACGTGTACTCAAACCTGCATAAAAATAAATTCAGGGATTTTGGCATTCAGGAATATCGAATTGAAGGTGATCCTTGGATGTCAGACATCTCATACTATCATCCCGTTCCTTAATCTCTCAATCTCGTAATTCCGCAATCCTTCAATCTCAAATCTCACATCCCACATCTCACTTCATTCAATCACCACCGCCGGTTCGTTTTCCTCCCGGCCGTGTATGGTGCCGATGTGGTAAGCCTTCTCGCCCATGCCGTCCAGTAGTTCCAGGGCGCCCTTCAAGTCTCTGTCCGGCACAACCAGGGTAAAGCCGATTCCATTGTTGAACACCCGATACATTTCATGCTCGGAGATTTTCCCGCGCTCCTGGAGAAAAGGAAAAATGCTCGGCACCTCCCAACTGTCTCTGCGCAGACGGGCCAAGCAGGCGGAGGGTAGAATTCGAGGGAGGTTGTCGTAAAAACCGCCGCCGGTAATGTGTGCCATCCCTGGAACCGAAAATTCTCGCGTGACTACCTGGACGGCTTCAGTGTAAATACGCGTAGGCCGCAGAAGTTCCTCGGCAACGCTACAGCCGCATTCGGCAATGACATCGTTCGGCGAGAGACCGAGTTCCTGAAAAATGATGCGTCGCACTAATGAATAGCCATTGCTGTGCAGACCGTTTGAGGCGAGTCCGATAATTTGGTCGCCAACACTGATCTCTGAGCCATCAATAATGGAGTCTTTTTCAACGATACCAACGGCAAAACCGGCGAGATCGTACTCATTCTCCCCATAAAAGTCAGGCATCTCAGCGGTTTCTCCGCCGATGAGAGAACACTTGGCCTGCCGACACCCTGCGGCTATGCCGGAGATGATATCAGTTACCAGGTCGAGGTTCATGCGGCCGATGGAAAGATAATCCAAAAAGAAAAGCGGCCTGGCTCCCTGGACCAGGATGTCGTTAACACTCATGGCCACCAGGTCGATGCCCACGGTATCGTGCTTACTCGCCAGGAAAGCTACTTTGAGCTTGGTACCTATTCCGTCTGTGGAACTCACAAGAACTGGTTGCTCGTAGTCAAGTTGGCCGAGGGAATAGAGACTGCCGAATCCTCCCACATCGGTTATAACGCTGGCGTGGAAGGTGGATTTAACAAAAGGCCTAATCCTGTCTACCAACTCATTGGCAGCATCTAGGTCAACCCCTGCCTCTTTATACAGATCTGTGCGTTTCATCTGGTCTCCCTCTGAGAGAACTATGACCACAGGTTCTGAGGGACGGTATTCCAGTCAAGATTGGACGGTTCCTCCTGCGGGTCTAGCTCGAATATTTCATGAAAATGCTACAGCGAGCGCGAGCCCCGTAGTCCGCCCGAGGCGGACGGGGTGAGCGAGCGAACTACAATAAAATAGAATCTCTTCCTTACATTTCGGAGATTCCCTGCAGCGATTCGACCTGAGCGACACGACTTGAGCTCGTCGACAGGTCTCGCTGCAGGAAGCTTCAATCCGCCACAGGCGGAGGCACTCTAGCGCGTTTTTGAAGTAGGTCTGCAACGTTAGAGTTCATTCTAGAAGTGGTTTGAACAGGTGTCAATCGCTTTCGTGTACGGGAAAAACTTTTTGACAAGGGTTGTTGCTTGCGGTATTTTTACGAAATCTCGATAGATAGGAAAGGTAGCCATGAATGAAGCACTGATAAAATTCAGCCGTATGCGTCGATTGCCTCCTTATGTTTTTGCACAAGTCAATGAACTGAAAATGAGGCTCAGACGAGAGGGTAGAGACATCGTTGATCTGGGTATGGGAAATCCTGATCTACCCACCCCGCAGCATATCGTAGACAAATTGTTAGAGGCCTCGCAGAAACCTCACAACCACCGTTACTCAGCTTCGCGAGGAATTACCAAACTGAGAGAGGCTATAGCCAACTGGTACGGACGCCGATATGATGTGGATATCGATCCAGAAACAGAGGCCGTTGTGACCATTGGGGCCAAAGAGGGTTTGTCGCACCTGATACTGTCGCTGATCAGCCCAGGCGACGTGGTATTCGCCCCAAATCCAACCTATCCCATTCATCCTTACTCGGTGATCATAGCCGGGGGGGATTTGCGCAGTATTCCCATAGAAAGAGGTCGAGACTTTTTTGCAGACCTCCAGACGGCCTTCAAACAGACCTGGCCTCAGCCGAAGATGTTAATAATCTCATTTCCTCATAACCCCACCACTGAGGTTGTTGACCTGGACTTCTTTCAGAAAATCTGTGACTTCGCCAGGGAGCACGAAATCATCGTGGTGCACGATCTGGCCTATGCCGATTTGGTATTCGACGAGGAAATGGCTCCCAGTTTTCTCCAGGTAGAAGGTGCAAAGGATATCGGAGTCGAGTTTTTTTCCTTGTCCAAGAGCTATTCCATGCCGGGATGGAGAGTTGGTTTCTGTGTTGGCAACGTTGAAATCATTTCAGCGCTTACCCGGATCAAGAGCTATCTAGATTATGGTATCTTTCAGCCCATCCAGATTGCATCCATTATCGCACTCAATTCCGATCAGTCCTGCGTCAAGGAAATCGTCGATATCTACCGCTCTCGACGTGACGTTTTGGTGGATGGATTGAATCGAGTTGGCTGGCCCACTGACAAGCCCAAGGGCACTATGTTTGTCTGGTCGAAGATACCAGAACAGTATATTGACATGGGCTCAGTGGAGTTCTCCAAATATCTGATACGTGAGGCCGAGGTTGCCGTCTCTCCAGGGCGAGGTTTTGGTGAGTATGGTGATGACTACGTGCGTTTCGCTCTGGTGGAAAATGAAGAACGGACCCGGCAGGCCATCCGTGGTATACGCCGCGTTCTGCGCTGATGATAAGCGCATTAAACAACCTTAAGTACTTTCTTAAAGAAAGACACCAGAAGGGACCGGAGGTCCGCTTTCTGGTGTCTTTTTGATCTAGCCCGGATATTCCAGAGATCAGAGCTCAGAAGACAGAAGGCAGACGACAGAGGACAGAATTGCAGATTTCGGATTTCGGATTGCGGATTTCAAAAAAGCAGAAAACAGAGATTCTCCTGTGGGAGCGGCTTTCAGCCGCGATCTTGCGGATTGAACGGTTTGAACTATTTAACTAATTTCCTAATTCTCTAATTAACGATTTGGCACCTGGCGCTTGAGAAATGGCATAAAGACCGCAAGCAATGCATGAGGAAAGCATATGAAGGAAATACAGGTAGGCTTGATCGGACTAGGTACGGTGGGCTGTGGTCTTGTTAAGGTTCTTGAAGGCAACAGTGAGATGCTCAAGGAGCGTTTGGGTGTACCGCTCAGACTAAAAAGAGTGGTGGACATAGACCTGGAGAGCCCCAGGCCGGTCTCTCTTCCTCGGAAGATCCTCTCCACCCAAGTAGAAGATATACTGGCGGATGAGGAAATAAGGATTGTTGTTGAGTTGATTGGGGGAATGGAACCAGCCAAGACCTTTCTCTTGGAAGCCATGAAACGCGGCAAGCATGTGGTCACTGCCAACAAAGCTCTATTGGCTGTGCACGGTAATGAGCTTTTTGCGGCGGCCCGCGAGCATCAGGTCAATATTGCTTTTGAAGGAGCCGTTGGCGGGGGTATTCCCCTCATCCGCGCTTTGCGTGAGGGGCTGGTAGCCAATCGCATAGGCCACATTTACGGTATTCTCAATGGCACCGCCAATTACATCCTCACCCGAATGGCTCGTGAGGGTACTACCTTTGCCGACGCACTCAAGGAAGCCCAGGCACAAGGCATTGCGGAAGCAGACCCAAGTCTTGACGTGGAGGGAGTGGACGCAGCGCACAAAATTGCCGTTCTCAGTTCCCTGGCATACTGTTGTGAGATAGATTTTAATCAGGTCCATATAGAGGGAATTTCCCAGATTGACCCGTCTGATATTCAATTTGCCAAAGATTTTGGCTATCAAATAAAACTCCTGGCCATCTCTCGCAATGACGGCGAGAGAATAGAAGTCAGAGTGCATCCGACCATGATTCCCCAGGAGCACATGTTGGCCAAGGTTGAGGGTGCTTACAATGCTATCCACATCTCCGGTGACGCAGTCGGTGACGTGATGCTCTATGGTTTGGGCGCGGGAATGATGCCCACCGGCAGTGCCGTGGCCAGTGATCTGGTTGATCTGGGACGAGATCTTCTGGTGGGAAGCGGTGTGAGAATACCGCCCCTGGCTTGTGAAGGGGAGGCAGTAATTGAGCGCCAGATAAAACCCATGGATGAGCTGGTTATCAACTACTATTTCAAATTCTCTGCGGTTGATCAGCCCGGGGTACTGTCGAAGATTTCAGGCATACTAGGCAACCACGATATCAGTATTGCATCAGTAATTCAGAAAGGTAGACAGGTTAAGGGTTCAGTGCCGGTGGTAATGATGACTCATGAGGCAAGAGAGCGTGATGTGCGTCTGGCCCTGGCTGAAATCGGTGGCCTCCAGGTGGTAACTGCCCCCACGCGATTGATACGGGTCGAGAATAGAGAAGCGGTTGATGAAGATTAGAATAGGGTAGAGGGAAAGATAGCTGGCAGAAGGCAGCAGGCAGATTAGTTAAGTAGATAAGTAGATAATTAGAAAATTAGTTATAAATATCATTTGCTTACCGATCACCTTTTACCGATCACCGTTTACCGATCACCATTCACCGTTTACCCATTACCAAGATGGAAACAAGATGGACGAAGCGAAGAGCAAATACGTCATACTGGTTGGCGATGGCATGGCCGATGAGCCCTTAGAGGAGCTTGGCGGCAAGACACCCCTGGAGGCGGCCCATACTCCCCACATGGACCAATTGGCAGGCAAGGGGTTTCTGGGACTTACTGAGACCATTGGCTCGCATCAGGACCCTGGGAGTGACGTGGCGAACATGGCAATTTTGGGTTATGATCCAGATCGCTTCCATTCAGGGCGTGCTCCCTTGGAAGCGGCTAGCATGGGGGTGAAGCTTGCTCCTGGCGAGGTGGCCTTCAGGTGCAATCTGGTCAGCGTGGAAACTGGTGCTGACGGCGAACTCGTTCTGGCAGATTACTCAGCGGGCCATATTTCCAGTGAGCATGGTCGGGTACTCATCACTGCACTGCAGGAAAACCTGGGCAACGAGTCGTTTCATTTCTACCCAGGGGTAAGCTATCGTCACCTCCTGGTCTGGCGGGGTGGAAGGTCTGATCTAATCATTACTCCCCCCCATGATGTTACGGGGCAGCCGGTGGCTGAGTACTGGCAAGTATACGATGAGGTCTCTGAACTGAGATTCTTGATGGAAGCAGCCAGACGGGTCCTCTTAGAGCACGAGTTGAACCGGCAGCTGGCCACAGAGGGAAAGCGGACCGGCAATGCAATCTGGCTGTGGGGTCAGGGGGTTGCTCCCATAATGCCTAGCCTCAATGATCAGTTCGACATCAACGGAGTAGTGATTTCCGCAGTTGACCTCCTAAAGGGATTAGGTATTTGTGCCGGTCTGGAAGCGGTGGATGTGCCTGGAGCAACCGGATATCTGGACACCAATTACGATGGCAAGGTGGCTGCTGCTCTGGAGTCTCTACAGGATAAGGATTTCGTCTATCTCCACGTAGAGGCTCCCGACGAGGCATCTCATGAGGGGAACTTGGACCTCAAGATCGAGGCAATCGAGGCTTTTGATTCCAGGATAGTTGGGCCGATGGTGGAGAGGTGCAGTGATATGAGCGGAGTGCGGGTGATGATTATTACCGACCATCTTACCCCCATACGGACGCGCACCCACGCGAGAGGGTTTGTGCCCTTTGCGGTCTGCGATCTGCCAGCGAGTGGTAGTGAAGCGCAGAGAGGGTTTTCAGAGCCAAGTGCAGCGAACACTGGCGTGGTTGTCCGGCCCGGGTACAAGCTCATGGAAAAGTTTGTTAAGGGCCGATTGGAGTAGTTGGCAGCGGGCATAGAGCAGAGGGAAAGATAGCTGGCAGGAGGCAGCGGGCAGCAGGCAGAGGACAGAGAGATACTAGGCACTAAGAACTTGGCACTAGGAACAGAGGAGAGAGATCGGAGGTCAGAAGTCAGAGATCAGAGGACAGAAGAAAGAATTGCGAATTGCGGATTTCGGATTTAAAAACAAAACAGAAGATAGGAATTCTCTTGTGGGAGCGGCTTTCTAGCCGCGATCTTGCAGTTTTAACTAATTTTCTAATTCTCCAATCAACTAATTAACGATTTCAACGGTTTCAACGAATCTAAAATGACTGAACCATTTCGTGCAGAGCAGCGGGTTCTTTATGGCGACACGGACTCCATGGGAGTAGCCTACTACGCCAATTATTTGCGATGGTTTGAAATCGGTCGTACAGAGCTTTTCCGGCGGGTGGGGAGTACGTATCGATCATTGGAAGAGCAGGGTTGTTACCTGCCTGTCTATGAGGCCTATTGTCGTTACCACAATCCTGCCCGCTATGACGATATCATTCGTATCGAAACCACCTTTTCTTTCGCTGGTAAAGCAAGACTACGTTTCGACTACGTGCTCCTGCACAAAGACAACGGGACGGTTCTGGCTGAGGGACATACCGTGCATGTCTGCACTGATAAGGATGGCAAAGTACTCAAGCCCCCGATTGAGTTGAAGCAACTTCTTAAGGAAATGGAAGAAAAGCAGGGAAGCACAGGTAATAGGTAATAAGTGATGGGTAATGGGTTATGGGTAACAACCTATCACCTATAACCCATGACCTATTACCTGGAAAACACGATTTCTACGTCTTTTACGACTTGAACGGTTTCAACGATTTACCATTTACCGTTCACCGTTTACGAAATGCGTCTTCCAATCGCCAAACGGAGTATGCGAGAGCAATGTTAATCATTCCAGCCATTGATTTGAAGGAAGGCAAATGTGTACGGTTGGAGCGGGGAGAAATGTCAACCGCTACCATTTATTCGGAGGACCCTGCAGCAACAGCCCAACGGTGGGAGGCTGAAGGGGCTCAATTGCTGCACGTGGTGGACCTGGACGGAGCATTCGCCAAGGAACCCAAGAACCGTGAGGCTGTCGCCGCCATCGTTCGATCGGTCGGCCTTCCAGTTCAATTAGGCGGAGGGGTACGCACGATCGAAACTCTATCTGCCTATTTGGATCTTGGGGTTGAGCGCGTGGTGATCGGAACTGCCGCTCACAGTAATCCAGAATTGCTGGTGCAGGCGTGCGAGAGATTTCCAGGGAAGGTGGTCCTCGGGATAGACAGCCGCAAGGGCAGGGTTGCCGTTGAGGGCTGGAGTAAAACCACTGAGATGGGTGCAGGGGAACTTGCGGCCAGATCTGCAGACCTGGCTTTGGCAGCTATCGTCTACACTGATATCTCGAGGGACGGCATGCAGACCGGTCCAAACATCGAAGCAACCCGGCAGTTGGCTCAGTCAGTGAGTATTCCTGTGATTGCCTCAGGAGGTGTAGGTAATCTCGAGCACATCAGGGCACTGCTGCCGCTTGAACGAGATGGGGTTGTGGGGGTGATCGCCGGCAGGGCTTTGTATGCCGGGAGCGTCGATTTAAGTGAAGCAATCGCCTTGGCACAAGGCAAAGCGCAGAGCGCAGAGCGTGAGTGGTAATAAGTTGACCCTAGCAGATGTAACGCTTTGCGCCATGCGCTCCGCGCTTTGCGTTACTCTCACTTTTACGTTGACAATTTCTGAAGAAAAGCTAAAATAATAAGTTTAAGTGTGCAGTTTCACAGCCATTGATAACTAGATTTTTTGAAGGGGGGATGGCTTGATGCCATTTTGGTCTGTCTGCAGAAGGGTTCCAGCCGATAGAACCCCCACCCATACCCAGGTGAAGGGGGGGTGGGGCAATGCCGAATGTGGTAGTCAAATCGAGAGAATCGTTTGAAGCTGCTCTCAGACGTTTTAAAAAAGAATGTCAAAAGGAGGGCATCCTTTCAGAGGTCCGCAAGAGAAAATATTACGAGAAACCCAGTGTTAGGAAGAAAAGGAAGGCACTGGCTGCGAAGAAGCGGGCACTGAAACGGATGCGCACGTTGGGACAAAGACGATGAGTCTGCAGGAGCAAATTAGTGCAGGTTTAAAGGATGCCATGCGGGCGAGGGATGAGGCCAAAATGACCACCCTTCGCCTAGTGCTTACTGCCATCAAGAAACGGGAAAAAGAGGCTCGCAGTCTCCTTGATGATCAAGAGGTGATCTCGGTTATCACCTCCCAGATCAAACAGAGGCGAGAATCCATAGAGCAATATCGCAAAGCCGGCAGGGAGGATTTGGCCCAAACGGAAGAGGACGAACTTCAGATATTGCAGGGTTATATGCCGGAGCAGGCCTCCGAAGAAGAAATATCAAACACACTTGACGAAATTATCGCTGAGGTAGGTGCTGTCAGCATGAAGGACATGGGGAAAGTAATGAAGGCGGCCATGGCCAAGCTGGCGGGCAAGGCTGAGGGCGGTGCGATAAACGCAATGGTCAAGGCAAAACTTTCGGGCTGACTCAGGTTTTTCGGACTAACATTGGAGAGCGGCGGCTTACTGGGGCATACTTTCACACCCTACAAATGGTGTGAGAGTAGAAGTCGTTGCAGTGCCAGCAGCGCTGGTGAATAGCACCTTCGGGCGCCAAAGTCCTCATATCCAACTGCACCTCCTGTCTAGGAGGCAGGCTTGCGATTATTCTTTGATTTCTCAGCAAAAACCATTTCTTACTTTGCTTTTCCTTCACAGGTGAGAGAACCCGGCCTTCGGTCTCCCACCGGCATGGAGTGATATGGATCACCAGTCTCTTCGTGTCCTTGAATTTCCACATGTTCAGAGCTTTCTGTACTCACTCGCCTTCACTGACCCGGGACGGCAAGCAACGACACAGATCCGCCCGAGCGCTGACCGAGAGCAGATCCAAGTTTGGCTTGATCAGATCACTGAACTCAAGGAATACCTGCAGATAGGCAATTCACTCCCTCTTGGTGGTATCCATGAGCTGGAGCCGATTATCGATAGACTCAGGAGCACCGGGGAGGTTTTGTCGCCGGCCGAGCTTCTTGATGTAACAGAGACAGCAAAGGCGGCTCGCACTCTCCACCAGTTGGTGAGCAGTTGCGAACCACGGTACAGTAGACTGGCCGAATTGTTGGACAATCTCCAACCTCTTCCGGAGTTGGAAAAGAAGATCGGCCGCGCTATTGACCAGCGGGGCCATATAAAAGATGGAGCAAGTCCGGAGCTTTCGCGAGTTAGAAAAGAAATTGGTGAGCTGCGCAAGAGGCTCAATGCGGAACTCACTGAAGTTCTCGAGAGGCAGGCTTCTCAGAAAACACTCCGGGAGAAACTCATCACCGTCCGTAACGACAGGTTGGTAATCCCTCTTCGAAGCAACGCTAAAGGGGCGCTGGAAGGCATAGTACACGATACTTCCCACAGTGGTGCCACCTGTTTCGTGGAACCACTTTCTGCTGTTCCTCTGAACAATCGGCTGAGACAGGGCCGTAGCCGAGAAAGAGAAGAAGAGGCTCGCATTCTCCGGGAATTAACCGATGTTGTGCTAACTGCAGCGGAGGTGCTGCTTCATAACGAGCGTTGGCTGGGGGTTATTGACTGCGTGCACGCCAAGGTTCGATTGAGTTCTCTCCTCCTTGCCCGTGCACCGATATTGAATGATGGCGCAAGGATGAGGTTACAGCAGGCTTGCCACCCTATTCTGGCATTACAGGAACAGGCGCAGAAGACGTCTGCTCTTCCGGCCGAACTGGCTGAGATGGTGTTGGGGGCTGAACTTACAGAAAATCGAAAATCTGATCACATCGAAGTTGTGCCCATTGATCTGTATCTCGATGAAAAGCAGAAAACCTTGATCATCAGCGGTGCCAACACCGGTGGTAAGACAGTATCTCTCAAGACCTTGGGTCTTCTTGGGGCCATGATCCAGGCTGGACTGCACGTTCCGGTTGCTGATGGCAGCGAATGGCCGGTGCTCACGGGTATATTTGCCGAGATAGGTGACGAACAGGACGTCAGGGCTCACCTGAGCACATTCTCGGCTAGGGTCCAGAGATTGGTGCACATGCTTGAGCAGGTGGACAACCGATCTCTTGTTCTGCTGGACGAAATCGGCACAGGCACCGACCCAGCAGAGGGAGCTGCCATGGCCCTGGCTGTACTGGACCAATTCCGTGGTTGCGGTGCGTTTGTGGCTGTAACCACGCACTACCACCTGATCAAGGCTTACGGCATGCTGCATGAGGGGGTGGAGAATGTGTCGGTGGCTTTTGATGAAGAGAACAGCCGGCCTACCTATCAGTTGCGTTATGGTCGGCCCGGCACCAGCAACGCTTTTGAGATCGCTGCCGACCTTGGCATGCCACCGGAGATTATCGAAGAGGCGAGAGACCATCTGGATCCTGCCGAAGGCCAGACCATTGACCTTATCAAGCAATTGACTGAAGCGTGGGACAGAGCCAGGCATGAAGAAGAAAAGCTTATACTCCAGCAACAGCGGTTGGAGTTGGCCAAAGCGAGTTTAGCCCGGCAACGTGAAGGTTTTGTCCAGTCTCGAGAACAGATTCTCAGTGAACTGAGACAGCAGAGCGAGGACATGCTTACTGAGGCTGAAAAAGAGCTGAAATCGGCAATAGCCAGTTTGCAACAGGGCGGAATGCGTAAGGCGATGGCAGTCCGCAAGAAAATCAGGGAGATCAGGCAAGAGCATAGCTCTGCACTGGAGTCGCAAGACAAGCGCGAGGACAAAGGAGTGGTGCCCTCTGCAGAAGGGCAGTTGGTGCGTTTGCGAACCGTGGGTGGCAGGGGTACCTTGCTCAAAATCAAGGACCAGGGGCGCCGTGCAGAGGTGCAAATGGGTCCAAAACGTGTGGAAGTTGACCTGGAATCCCTGGAACTCCTTCCAGACGAAAAGAGTGCGAGCGCTAGAGAACATCGATCCAACACCATTAGGGTTTTTCGCGATGAGCCTGAAACCAGCCAGCAACGGCTGCATCTGGTCGGTCTTAGGGTTGAGGAGGCAATCCCCTTGCTGGACAAAACACTTGATCGGGCGATTCTGGATGGTTACAACCAGATCCATGTTGTTCATGGACACGGCACCGGGAGACTTCGCCAGGCAGTGCAGGAATTCCTCACTGAGCATGCTATCGTCAAGGGATTTCACGCCGAGAAACAGGGTGCTGGAGGCACCGGGGTTACGGTTGTGGAACTCAAAGACTGAACGCTTTGCGTTCAGTCTACTAAGCACTAAGCACTAGACACTATGCACTAAAGAATATTGATTTAAACATAGAATAATATTATTTTAAATTGATATTAGTTAATAAGTAGATTTAGATTTATTGATGCAAAATAAGAGGCTTGATTTTGACGGATGGAACCAACATCTTTGAACTTTTGACTAATTTTTTGAGCAATGCTTGTTGCCGAGTTATTAGTGCCTACTGCCTAGTGTTTAGTGCCTAGTCAACAAAGTGGGGACCAAAAGTGGGTCGGATCAACCGCGAGATAATCGAAGAGGTTAGAGCCGCAGCCAATATAGTGGATGTCGTAGGCTCCCATGTCTCTCTCCGTAAGCGAGGGAAGAATTACTTGGGACTCTGTCCTTTTCATGGTGAAAAAGAGCCCTCATTTACGGTAAGTGATGAGAAACAGATTTTTCACTGCTTTGGTTGTGGGGCAAGTGGTAGTGTTTTTGATTTCCTCATGCGATCGCGCAACCTCTCTTTTGCTGAAGCGGTGAAAGAACTGGCCAATCGCTTCTCAATTCCTCTACCACAGAAGCAGGAGACAGGGCGTGAAAAGAGGATGCGTGAACTGGCCGAGCGCTTACGTCATGTTAATGAACTCGCTGCTGCTTATTTCAATCAAGTCTTGCTCGATGAGAATACTGGGGCAACGGCGTTGACATATCTCCAGAGTCGAGGCATGGGGCCGGAGATTATCCAGGATTTCCAGCTCGGTTATGCGCCACAGAGTTGGGATGGGTTGAAGCGTTATCTGCTCAGCCGGAAAGTGGACCTGAAAACAGCGGTTCAGGCTGGGTTACTGGTGAAGAAGTCCGAGAGGGACTGTTACGACCGATTTCGACATCGATTGATGTTTCCCATCAAGGACATGCGCGGGCGTACCGTTGCTTTCGGCGGTCGAGCTTTAGATGAAGAAAACCCACCCAAGTACCTCAACAGCCCTGAAACGCCCATTTTTCACAAAGGACGAACCCTCTACGGTTTGGCCACGGCCAAGGAGGCGTGCCGGCGACATAAAGAGGCTTTAGTGGTGGAGGGCTACTTTGATCTGCTGGCACTCTACAGCCAGGGATTCCAGCAGGTGGTCGCGCCTTTGGGCACGGCACTTACTCTACACCATGTCCGGCTGTTGAGCCGGCTGGCACCTCAGGCGGTGTTGGTTTTTGACGGAGATCAGCCGGGTATGAAAGCGGCCATGCGCAGTCTGGAGCTGTTTCTGAGAGAAAACCTTCCTGCTCGTCTTCTGGCCTTGCCTGAGGGGATGGACCCTGACGACTTTTTGGCCGAGAAGGGCAGGGAGTCATTTGCTTCACTGCTGGAAGAAGCTCGGCCCCTTATGGAGATTTTTCTTGAACAGTCCTTTGCCGAATATGACGGCTCGGTGGAGGGCAGGCTCAAGATTGTCCGCCAGGTGACTCCCATGCTGAAGTTGCTGGACTCGCGTGTAACCCAGGAGGGCTACGTGCGACTGCTGGACCAAAGGCTAGGGGTGAGTGAAGAAGTACTGTGGGCGGAATTAGGCATGGACCGTACGTCGAAGGCGATGGCCGCAAGGGGACCGAAGCCGGCCCGGGCCACACGGATTCCCGCCTGGGAGGAAGAAATCGTCCGTATTTTGGTTCATTATCCCAACTGGATCCCGCTGCTTGAAAAAAGCTCGGCCTTGGATGATTTTCAAGTAAATCCCTGGGTGGAAATTGCAGGACTCCTTACGAAACACTATCAGGAAGGTGGAAACCTGGCCCTCAGTGGGTTATTAATGGAGCTGGAAAACGAGGATCTCAGAAATCTGATAAGCGGATGGTCACTGGAGTCGAGCCCATGGCGAGAGGAGGAGGCCCACGCTCGTCTGCGGGAATATCTTGAGGGCATCGGTTCCAGAAGACGGCAATTGCAGGATGAGCTGAAACGGCTGAAGGAGGAAATCCGAGCTGCCGAGCGTAGCCAGGATCAGACTCGAATTGCGGAGCTACTGGCGGAGTTGCAGGCTAAGAAGGCAGCCTTGTTGGCTAAAAAAGTCAATGATAAAGCGAACCTTTCCAAGGGGGAGATGGTTTGATGGCTAAAAAAAGCGGTATGGAAGATCTAAGGCGGCTTATTTCGATGGGCAAAGAGAAGGGATACCTTACCTATGACGAGGTGAATAGTGTCCTGCCTGACGAGCTCGTATCCTCGGAGAAGCTCGATGACATGATGATGATCTTCGATGAGATGGACATCGAGGTCGTCGATTCCTCGCAAGAGGCAAAGATGCTCAAGGATAAGATCGACAAAGACGGCGAGGACGACGACAAGGGAGATCAAGCCCTGGCATTGGAGGAAGATACCGGAGGCCGGGTGACTGACCCGGTCAAAATGTATCTTCGGGAAATGGGCATGGTCTGTCTTTTGACCAGAGAGGGAGAGGTAGAGATAGCCAAGCGGATCGAGCGGGGAGAGGAGGAAGTGCTTGACGCCATTATTGCCACTCCGATTGGTGTTCGCAAGATTCTTGACTTGCGTGAGAAGATCGCTTTGGAGAAGCTGAGGGTCCGTGATGTCCTAAAAAACCTGGACGAGGAATTTGTGGAATACAGCAGCGCGGAAGAAGACAAAGAGAGGGAAAGGTTACTTGAGTTACTGGAGGAAGTTCAGCAGCTGTATGAAAAGAACCTCAAGATGGAGGAAGGCATCCTGACAAGCAGAGCTGAAGGTAAATCGCAGGAAGCAGATGAGGAAGCCCTGCGGGTCAGCCAGGAACGCTTTGCCGAGTTGCTCAAAAACCTGCGTTTGGAGAAGCGACAGGTGGACAGGATTGTGCGCAAACTGCGGAGTTGTGTGGAAAGATTAGAGAAAAGCGAGCGGGAGATCGAACAGTGCATGATCCGCACCGGTAAGCCAGTTCAAGAACTTCGACGGTTATTCCGACATGTAAAGAGTAATCCCGATTCATTAAACCAAATAGCCAAAGATCTTGGCCTGAAGCCGGATGAATTCTTAGAGATGGAAAAAACCATCAAGAACGGCCGGCGCCGCATCCGGCGGGTTGGTCAGGAAGCCAAAATGGATGTCCCGAGCTTGAAAGAAATTGTGCGTCAAGTTAACGCGGGTGAGGTAAAAGCCAAAGAGGCTAAAAGGGAGTTGGTGGAGGCCAACTTGCGGTTGGTGGTAAGCATAGCCAAAAAATATACCAACAGAGGGCTACAATTCCTTGACCTGATTCAGGAAGGGAACATCGGCCTGATGAAGGCTGTGGACAAGTTTGAGTATCAGCGGGGCTACAAGTTCAGTACCTACGCCACCTGGTGGATCCGCCAGGCGATTACCAGGGCCATTGCCGACCAGGCCAGAACCATTCGCATTCCTGTGCACATGATCGAGACCATTAATAAGCTCATCCGGACATCCCGATACCTTGTTCAGGAATTGGGGAGGGAGCCAACACCTGAAGAAATAGCTGATAAAATGGAATTTCCTTTGGAGAAGGTGAGGAAGGTTCTAAAGATTGCCAAAGAGCCCATCTCACTGGAAACTCCCATCGGAGAGGAGGAAGACAGTCATTTAGGTGATTTCATTGAAGATAAAAAGGTGACATCTCCGGTGGATGCGGTGATCAATCTGAACCTCTCTGAGCAAACGCGCAAAGTGCTTTCCACCCTGACCCCCCGAGAGGAAAAGGTGCTGCGCATGAGGTTCGGCATCGGGGAGAAGGCGGATCATACTCTAGAGGAGGTGGGCCAAGATTTTCTGGTGACCAGGGAGCGCATCCGGCAGATCGAAGCCAAAGCCCTGAGAAAGCTTCGACACCCGAGCCGGCGCAAGAAACTCAAGAGTTTTATTGATAGCTGATGACCGCGTTAGAACTGGAAGAAAGGAATCGAAGCCGGGCGGCTGAGAGACAACAAACGCGGGGATATTTCCCTTGACAAAGAAGAGTGCGGCCAATATATAAACAAAATTCCGGCGATAAGCATCGTTGAATGGTATTGAAATCTGGCGGTGGAGGCAAAGGGCCCATAGCTCAGTTGGCAGAGCCACCGGCTCATAACCGGTCGGTCCCTGGTTCGAATCCAGGTGGGCCCACCAATTACTGTGTTATGAAGATTGGAGTCAAACCAGAGCGTGAATTTTCTCGACCCGTTGAGAGGAAGATATGGCTTCTCGGCGGGGAACAGGGGTCGGTCCTGCAATCTGAGGCCGAAATTCCGAGAGACCTCGGAAAAAAGGGTGCGCCACACAGGCTGCACCCTTTTTTTTGTGCCAAGCTTGGACAACATTTTCAGATTGGGATTGTGGATTTTGTGAACTGCACGCTCGGACTTGCTTCAATCTAAAACTTAACCTCCGCATTCAGCAATCGAGGAAGCTTTATAACTTCAACAAAAACGATCCGGAGGAATACCTTGCAAGAGATGTTACTATTACTTATTGAGCTTCAGGAAATCGAAAGAAAGATCAAAATTCTTGCGGAGGAAAAAGCTCGCGCTCCCAAGGAGATCGCCGCGCTGCAAGAGAAAAAAAAGCAGGCTGAGACTGGGCTGGAAGAGAAAAAGATGATATTGGAGTCTGCGCAGAAATTGCGGCGGGATCTGGAACGAGAGGTGGAGGACCTAGAAGGGCGAAAAGCCAAGAGCAAGCAGAAGCTCTTGGAGGTTAAGAGCAACAAGGAATATCAGGCCATCTTGAAAGAGATCGACGACATTGGAGAGCTTGTTCGAGGGCGGGAAGACCAGATCATCGAGCAGATGGAGAGCGCCGATGATCTGGATAATCAGATCCGGGAGCACAAGCTGCTGGTGGCCGAGGCCATCAAAAATCTAGAAGAGCAGGGCGCCCACCTTGAAAAGCAGGCGAAGAAGGCAGATTCGTTGATGATGGGTCTTGAAGAACAGAAGGAGCAGCTCAAACCCAAAATCCCTTCAGATTTGCTGAAAAAGTACCAATTTCTGAGAGATAAAAGAGCTGGTGTGGCGTTGGCCCCGGTGAAAAGAGGTACCTGCGGAGTTTGCCACATGAATCTACCTCCGCAGACCTTTATCGACTTGCAAAAAAATGAAACGATGATGAACTGTCCCAATTGCCTGCGGATAATTTATTGGACAGGTCACAAAGCATATAAGCAGTCATCCCAGGTTTTGGGGGAGCCGGACTAATGGGTTCAAAAAACGCACTTGATCGTCAGCGGCTCATTCGGGTTCTCGAGCTGCTGGGCGAGCGTTTGCCTACTGAGCTACTCCGAGCCGAATTTCCCGATCTTACCAGGAAAGATGTGCGGAGCCTCTTCCAGTCTGTCGTTGAACACATACGTTGCTGTGAAGAATGGCCTGATTCTGCGGCCGATGGCCAGGAAAGGGGGCCTAGTACGCGAACGATGAGTGTTTCTCTTTATTGCGACGGAGCTTCAAGGGGCAATCCGGGGCCCTCCGGGGCAGGAGTGGTCCTTTTGGATGAGAAGGGTGAACAGATTTTTGAACTAAGTCGCTATCTCGACAAAGGCACTAATAACGAAGCAGAATACCGGGCCCTGGTAAGGGGGCTGGAGGCTGCGGCAGACCTGGGTCTAAAGCGGATTGAAATATTTTTAGACTCTGAGCTAGTGGTGAGACAGTTAAGCGGAAAGTATAAAGTACGCAATGCTCGATTGCGGTCATTGTTTGACCAGGCCGTGTCAATATTGCAGCAGTTTGATGATTATGATATTTTTCATGTGGGCCGTGAACTGAATCAGCAGGCTGATCGGTTGGCCAATGAGGCCATAGATCGTGGCCTGCAGGGGGGAGATAGAGAGACATATCGCTTAAGGCGATGAGAATAGAGTAGGTCAAATGATCGCTGCTTCGTGCTTGCCGTTTTTCGGCGGCCGGGGGAGAGGAAAGTCCGAGCTCCATAGGGCAAGGTGCTGGGTAACTCCCAGTCCCAGTGATGGGAAGGAAAGTGCCACAGAAAGCAGACCGCCTCGGGGAACGCTTGTTTCTTGAGGTAAGGGTGAAACGGTGAGGTAAGAGCTCACCAGCTCCGGTGGTGACATCGGAGGCTCGGCAAACCCCACTTGGAGCAAGACCAAATAGGAGAGCGTTGAGGGTGGCCCGCCCAA
>JBFFBS010000055.1:0-17698 GCA_041560295.1 Syntrophobacteria bacterium
CTGACACCTGAAACCTGACACCTGGCTTCTTTATAAAAGTTTAACCACAACCAGGGTAATGTCATCTTCCTGGGGGGCCTTTCCCCGGAAGATTTTGAGATCCTCGATAATTCCGTTCTGAATGGCCTCGGCAGACTCGGCGGCATGCCTGCGAATGGACTCACGGAGGAGATCTAAGCCGAACATTTCACCTTTGGTATTTTGGGCCTCACGGATGCCGTCCGTGCCCACGACTACAATGCTGCCCGAAGTCCAGCCCTCGTGGATGTATTTCTGATAGTCCGTATCTTCAACCACCCCCAAAGCCATTCCTTTCCCGGCAAGCTCGAGGAAACTATCCCCTTGAGCATTATAGAAGATTGCTGGTTCGTGACCAGCGCGGACCCAATGCATAGTCTTACTTTCAGGTTCGATTTCCAGGAAAAACATGGTCATGAACCGACCGCTCTCCTGCACGTCTCTTACAAGCTCAAGGTTGACGTCTGAGACAATGTGGGCGATGTCGCCCTTCAAGGCAACCCGTTGTTTTAGTAGGGCCCGCACAGTGGTCATGAGCAGGGCTGCACTCACCCCGTGATCGGAAGCGTCGGCCACGACCACCCCCAGGTGGCCGTTTGACAGCCTGAAGTAATCGAAATAGTCTCCACCGGTTTCGTCGCAGTAATTACTTATACCGGCGATATCGAGTCCAGGAAATGAGGGGGGCTTAGCAGGTAAAAGGTTTTGTTGCACCTCTTCCGCTAACCTTAAGGATGTTATGAGCTGAAGACGGTGTCTGAGTCCACCAATCATGGTATTGGTGTGTCCAGCAATAACCCCGAACTCATCACTGGTAGCTACTGGAACCAGTTTGGAAAGGTCGCCTCGGGTGACCCTCTCCAGGACGTTGGTTTCATTCTCGAACAAAAGCTTCAGATTTTTAGAATATGAAATTATCAGGTTTGCAACTTCCGCTAGAAGCACAACCATTACGAAGAAAATTTCACCCATCACCGACATTTGGGCTTGCATGATAGACATACCGCTCTTTTCTATCGTGGCGAGCCAAACTACATCTCTGGCAATTACCATCCCAAGGACGAGAGCAAGGAATATGGTTGCAGTGAAGGCAACCAGCGAGAATTTACGAGTCATGGAGTACAGACGTTTTGGGGGTGGCAGTACGCTGTCTTCGGCGAGGGCTTCGTGTATCACTTTTCGCTCTCGGGCCAAGGCCATATCCAGACCGAGGAAGAAGCCGACAACGGTGCAACCCAACAGTAAACTGATTGCACTTGCAGCCGGGAAGCCATAAACTATGATGTTGTAGGCTACCACTAATGAGCCAGCTGCCAGACACATGGCAATATCAAAGTAGAATTGCCTTTTCGGCTGAGCAACCCGGGGCTGGGAGACTACAAAGCGGTTCTCGAGGGGCCGGCGCACTGCGAGAGCTACGGCAAAGGGAATGAGGAGGCTTACCCCCAAGAGCACGGGGGGTAGTGTTTCCATAAATGGTCAGACCTGTCCACCGTAAACGGTTAAGGCGATCACGGCAAAAAGGTAGTGAATAGATATTCTTGACATAATCAAGTTCCTTTTTAAGATTAAACTATAAACTAAGAATTCAAAGAGGAGCTTGCAACTAACTTGTTGGTTTTTGGAGAGTTTACTTGCCTAAATCATAAGATACAGTCCACCGGCCTGACGTGCGGGCGGAAAGTTACAATTGGCTGGGCGAATGGGTAGTATTGACAGCAGAGATCGCGTGACTTAGCATAGATCTAGCCTTATTGGAAGTTTTGCGATTCGAAGGTAAGATTGAGCTAAATTAGTTTCTTTGACACATTTAGCTGAGGTATTTTGGAAAAGAAGTTCTTTTTACAGATCATGTGGTCGCTAGCGGTTTAGAGAAAGGAGAGCAAAATGTCAGATGAATCAGTTCGGGGAAAACCTTTCGTACGGGTGAAGGATGCGGCTGGAAACGATTGGCTATGTCCATTAGATTCCTTGATGGATCCGGAAGATGCCAGCGAAGAAGAGCTGAACAGTTGTGTCGATGATGCTACGGTGGGAAGATACGCTGGGGACATCAAGGTTGTGGACTAAGGTGGTTCGATCTATGGCGGGAATGCGGTAACGATAGTGAGCTTTTTGGAGTACAGGGAAAACATAAATCCCAAACTCCAAGCACCAAGTCACAAACAAATCTCAAATTCCAATATCAAATGACTAAAACTGTTTTTGAATTTTGTCATTGTTATTTGTTTGGCAATTGATATTTGAGATTTGGAATGTTTAATCACTCCAGCAGGCTCTTGCGTTAAGGAAAGATTAGCTTTGGGGAGGCTCAGCGCCCAGTACTTTCCCGCGCAGCGGCATTTCGATAGGCTTGGCTTTTTTACTCCTTCCTCTTTGAGCCTTTACTTCTTAAAGTTCTGGATTTTTTCATAAAGTAGCCTTGACTTTTATACCACATTGTGGTATAAAAACCTGCTCTCATCTATATCCTGTGCTTTTAGATTCTTTATTTCTTCACCTCACTTTATTGGCGTGTATGTTAACAATTAGCGATATTTCAAAACCTGATTTTGCAACGTATCTGGCCAAGCAGGTTCTAGCCGATAGTAGTCAGTATGCCCTCGAGGACGGTTCGAGAGTTGCTGTTGTGGGGGGCGGACCCACGGGCTCTTTTTTCAGCATCTTTGCCCTGAAGCTGGCCAAGATGCTCGACAAGAAACTTAAAATCACCATCTATGATCCCAAAAACTTCTCTAAGGACGGCCCTGCGGGCTGTAATAAATGCGCAGGCATAATCTCCGAACTGCTGGTACAGACGCTTGCAGTTGAGGGGATCAACTTGCCGGATTCGGTTGTGTGGAAGGGTATTAATTCCTATCAACTCCACACCACAAAGGGAAGCGTCTCTATTGCGACTCCATCCTTTGAAAACACCATAGCCGCCGTATATAGGGGGGGCGGACCAAAGGGTATCATCGGAGAAAACAAGGAAAGCTTCGATGACTTTCTCTTGGGGCAGGCAGTAGAGGAGGGGGCAGTACACATACCTCTCAAGGTTGATGGAATTAAATACAATGGTGGCAAACCGGTCTTGTTTTCCCGGGGCAAGGAGATCCAACAAGCCGACCTCGTTGTCGGAGCCGTGGGGGTAAACAGTGCGAAGTCGGAAGTCTTTCAGGAGGTGGGATTCGGCTATGAAGAGCCTCTGACCATCAAGGCCGCCATCGCTGAAATGAGCTTCGACGAGGATATAATCACTGAACATTTTGGAAATTCCGTCCACCTGTTTCTTCTGCCCTTAAAGAATCTGAAATTCGCTGCCTTGGTACCAAAAGTCACATATCTTACCCTCTGCATTTTGGGGCATGATTTGAATGCCAGTACCATAAAAGAACTTCTTGACCACCCGGTGGTGAAAGAAGTTCTGCCGAAATCAGCGAGCTACAAGCTCGGCTGTCGCTGTTTGCCAAAGATGAATATCAAGGCCCCCAAAATACCGTTTACCGACAGGGTGGTCATGTGTGGTGACGCCGGGTCGACGCGCCTGTTCAAAGACGGTCTTGGGGCCGCCTATATCATGGGGAAAGCTGCAGCGAAAACGGCTGTTCTTCACGGGGTGAGTAAACAGGACTTCCAACAACACTACTACCCGACCTACAAGAACATCATCGTGGATAACTGGTACGGGAGTTCCCTCTATTTCATTGCCGATTTTTACAAAAATTACGGCCTGCTTACCAAATGGATGCTGGAAATTGTTCAGGAAGAACAGAGCAACCCGAGGGATCCCAAAAGATTGAGTTCGGTCCTGTGGAATATGTTTACGGGAAACGAACGCTTCAAGAATATTTTCGCTACAGCTGTTAGCTTGCCGATGCGCTATCATCTATGGAGGGCATTTGCAAGAGCACTGGTAAGAAGGAGGTGAGGGGAATGAAAGAAGGCGAACTTGGCAGGGTATATGCCAATGGTGAGATCATTTTTGAAGAGGGCGACAAGGGCGATGTGATGTATGTCATCCAGTCCGGGAAAGTAAAGATCTCGAAGAACTCATCTTCTGGAGACATTACCATGGCCACGCTGCAAAGCGGAGATATATTTGGAGAGATGGCCCTGTTCGACAGCTTGCCGCGATCCGCATCCGCCAGGGCCGAAGGTGATGCGAGAATTTTGAGCATAGACAAGAAAAAACTCTTTTCGACAATCGGCAAGGACCCGACGGTGGTTCTCAAAGTAATTAAAACCATGAGCGGCACAATAAGGCGGCTTAGTAAGGATTTTACCGAGCTGAAGAAGAAGAAAACAAACATGCTTTGCGGCACCATGGATCTCGAAGAGACCTGTACTTTTATCCTGGAAGAAGTTAGAGACAACATTCTAGCTGCAGAAAACGGTTCGATCATGCTGCTTGAAGAGGAGAGAAAACAGCTTCAGATCACGGCTGCCTTCGGTGAGCAAGCACAGGAGAAATTAGACCTTGCAGTTGGTGAAGGAGTTGCCGGCGACGTCATAGGAACAGGAAAAGCCGAGCTTGTCAATGATGTGCTCCTAGACTCGCGATACAAAATCGGTTCGCTGGAAATCGGATCTCTGCTATGCGTGCCCTTCAAATATCAGGGAAGTTGCTTTGGAGTATTGAATTTAAGCAATCGAAACGGGAACCGGTTTACACTGGATAATCTGAGGCTGCTGAACTCCTTCTCAAGATACGCCGCAATCGCCCTCAAGAACGTGATGTGTATGTCTGATCTTAATCATGCAACCGACCAAGTGCTGAAACATGCGTCCATACTGGATGTTTATTAACCACTACAGTGAAAAAAATGGCTTTCAAAAAGGTCTTCTGAAAATCTTACTCAGGAGACCTTTTTGTTTTGATAACGAGCCTCTGACTCTTTCTTCATGGAAACAAGAAGCTCTCTTGTGAGACCGTGAAGACGTCGGGGGACCAGGATCAATCTCGCCAACCAGAGGAGAGGACCGCTATACTTTTCGTGGCTGTGAAGGGTCACCATACCATCTTCCTCTCGAAACGCCCATGTGTGCACAGCGTGAATCCCGAAACGTTCTCCCTCCCAAACGACCTCCCGTCCAGGTTCGCAGGTGGTGATTTGCGAATTTACTTTAATTGGCAGCAGAGTAAATGGTCGAACCACAAAGGAAAAGCACGCACCCGCCCCCATCTCCCTGCCTTCGACCAGGTGACAGCTCTGGCAAGCGGTATTCCAATCGTCCCATTCTTCCACATTAGAAAAGACAGCCCAAACAATGGATATTGGTGCTGCGATCTCAATCTCTTCTTGTATTACCATGACTTTATCTCCGGACTTGCACACCGGCTTCACCGGTACTATATGTAAGCATGTAGGTGAAATGAATTTTCCAGGCGGAAATAATATAGGTACGATGCATGGCTAAGGCAAGACAGAAATGATGCCATGACCCATGCAAACTTACTTTGAAGAGGGCTACTGAGTGCCAAAGAACAAACCAAAAATTCTGGTCACAGGTGCGACAGGCTTCATAGGAGAAGAGGTATCTCGCCATCTTTCAGAGTCCGGTTACCATCCCAGGCTGATGATACGAAGGTCTCTGCATAATCTAAGTATCCGCCATCTCGATGCTGAATTTGTTCAGGCGGACCTCACAGACCCCAAAAGCCTGGCCCAAGCAGTCAAAGGAGTAGACTGCGTACTTCACCTAGGCGCACGAGCCACCTTTGAATCCTATGACACCCTCAGGCCTGTCATATTAGATGGCTCGCTTGCGCTTATGGAAGCCGCTGTGGAAACGGGTGTGGAAACCTTCGTCTACAGTTCAAGTCTCCTGGTTTACGGTGACCTTCCGGGTGAGGTTGACACCGCCACACCTGCCAAGCCTGTCCTGGACTACGGTCGGATCAAGTTGGAGACGGAAAAAAGACTGACGCGAGAAGCATCATCAGCCGGAGTTACCTTTGGCGCCCTTCGGTTGCCCCATGTCTATGGTGCCATGGATCTCTATTTTCAGCAACTCAGGAACGGACTACTTATGCTTCCTGGCCTGGGCAAAAACACATTCACCCATTTGCACGTCGCTGATACGGCTAGAATTCTCATCGCCTGTACAGAGCAGGGATACGAGGGGATATCTCCTGTAGGCGACGATTTGCCTGCCACCTGGGCCGAGTTTCTTCGCGTGGTCAAACTTCACTACCCCCGCGCCCGTGTCCTTGCCTTACCGCAATGGCTCGCCCTAACCACTACTGCCGCGATCACCCCCTTTCGCCGCTACCGTCGCTACCCAGGGCTTGAAACCCCCGGAGCAGTGCGCAGTTATAACTGCAACATCGCAGTAAAGCCCGGCTTGATCTGGAGGGATTTGGGATTGAATCTTTTGTTCCCCACCATCCACGAAGGTGTGCCTGCTGTTCTGCAGGATCTGGCAGCCGAAATCCAACTTTGACAAATGATATTGGTGAGACTGGCACGTTGGTAATACAAAGGTTCTGTTTTTGTATTGGCCATTAGAGACTATTAATGCTTGTCTACCAGAGAATGACACCAATGGAAGGAAATGCAATCGTCAAGGGCGGCGGGTATTCCCTCTTCGATGGTTGGATACGTCAGTTCTAAACCAAGGACAGTCTGAAACGTATTCGGTTCCACTGGAAGGTTTGAGGTCCAACTCTTCACTGCTGCCAGAGAAAATCTGTTCCAGGAGGAGGTGAAGCGGTAGAGCAAATCCAGTGCACCGGTCACAGCAAGGGCGGACCAGGTGGGGACGTGGATGACACGAAGCCTTGGGTAATACTGTTTCGCAATGGCAAAGAAGTCGTTCCAGGTGCAGGATTGATTGTCGGCTATTATGGAAATACCGGGTTTGCCCATTTCGGCAGCCTTGATCAAGGCTCGAGCGGCGTCAACAACGTGAAGGTGGGAAAATAGATTGTCCCCTTTCCCGGGAAACATTATGAGTCCCTTCCGTATTTGGTCAAAGAGGAGAGAATTCACCCCGTAGGTGTGAGACAAGCGAATTGAAGTGAAGCAGATATCTGCCTGCTCCGCCATTCCGGCCAAGATGGTTTCTGCCTCGAGTTTTGCCCTGCCGTAGGCAGTAAGGGGCGCCGGTTTCGTCTGCTGATTGATCGGTCTTAGTTGCTCGCCATATTCCAGAATAGTTCCGGGATATACGAAAGTCCTTACTCCAGCATGTATAGCTGCGCGCATCAGATTAATTGATCCTTCGACAATCGAAGACCGTATGCGTTTCGTGGGTTCAAGAGCGGCACGAGCGCCAAGGTGGATAACAGTATCGGTTCCCTCGAGTATTCGTATCAGACTCTTTGGTTGTCCCAAATCGCCTTGCATCAACTCAGCGTCGAGGGATTTCAACACAAAACTGCGGAGGGGTCTTCTCACCATGAGCCGGGGCTTACGGCCCTTTTGTGAGAGTTGTTTAGCTACTTCGCAGCCGATAAATCCGGTGGCTCCTGTCACTAATATCTTGCCGATGTTTCCGGCCATTGCTCAAATTCTCCCGCTAATCATTCAAGTCGATTGCTATTACTGGCAGTTCTCAACAGCTCGACAATAGTTCTCAGTATATAGTGATGATGCCTTGGATTCGCAAGGTGATGGGGTTAGATACGGCTGAGGGGTATATTGGCCTTTCAGAATGAGTTATAGTCTTATTTGATCTCTATGAGAAAAACTATTGCCTATAGTAATCCTTCAGGAGCCAGTGAAATGAAATCTGTTTTCAATATAACTTTATTATTAGCCCTGTTTTTTCTTTTCAGCCCACCTACCAGTGCGGCTCAAACAGGGTGTCCGCCAACGGCCCCGGACATGGAAGGACCATTTTATAGGTCCGAAGCGCCGATTCGAGCAAACACTGGCCGTGGACTGACTGTTAGGGGTAAGGTGAGGTCGGCTGGTTCGTGCGCGGTTATTCCTGGAGCACGGGTTGAGTGGTGGCAGACCAACCCACAAGGGAGATACGATGATGAGCATCGCGGGGCACAGCTCACCTCAAGCGATGGAGGCTACCGTTTTGAAACAGATTTTCCCCCAGGCTACTTCGGCCGTCCGCCCCACATCCATTTCAAGGTTTTCGCACCTGGGCACCGAACACTAACCACTCAGATATACCCGATGGATGGCCAGCGTAGCCTTACCTTTGATTTCGTGCTCATAAAGGAATGAACTACTGTGTAAAAGGGGTCAAACCCTCCACAATTACTTCCCAAAGTCGACACAGTTAGGAGGCATAGATCGAGCACTTCCTTACCGCCATGGCAGCCTCTTGCAGCGCCTCGGCAAAGGTAGGATGACCGTGGACAGTCCGGGCAATGTCTTCTGAGCTGGCGCCGAACTCCACCGCTAACACACATTCAGCGATTATGTCCGAAGCACGCGGGCCCAGGATATGTACCCCCAGAATTCGATCGGTCTTGGCGTGAGCGAGTATCTTGACAAATCCATCCTTTTCACCCATGCAGCGCGCCCGACCGGCACCGGCAAAGGGATAAGTCCCGACACAGTACTCAATGTTGCGCTCTTTTGCCTGTTCTTCAGTAAGCCCAACGCTTGCCACCTCTGGCCAGGTATAAATTATGGAAGGAATGGCATCATAGTTGACCTCACCAGGCAGACCGGCAATGTTTTCAACCGCAGCAATACCTTCAGCAGAGGCGGTGTGAGCCAGTGCCGGACCAGGGATTAGGTCGCCAATTGCAAAAATAGATTTGACATTGGTCTTGTACTGTTCATCCACTAACACATGGCCGGTGCGGGGATCCAATTCCACCCCTATCTCTTCCAGGCCGAGACCGCGAGTAAGAGGACGGCGACCCACTGCAACCAATAAGCGGTCGCAGTTCATGGTCTGTTTCTTGCCATTACTTTCCAGCTTCACCTGGACCTTTTTCCCAGCCACTTTTGCCCCTGCAACCTTTGTCTGTAAACGAAAGGTGAGACCTTGTTTGGCAAGGATGCGCTCCAGACCGCGTGCTACCTGGCCATCCAAGGTGGTGGCTATTTGAGGTAGCATCTCGATTACCGTAACCTTGGAGCCCAAACGCAGCCACACGGACCCTAACTCCAGCCCGATGTAACCGCCTCCCACAATACCAAGGTGTTTGGGGACAGAGTCGAGGGTAAGGGCTTCGGTGGAATTGACAATGCGATCGCCGTCAAATTCCAGCCCGGGCACTGAGATGGGATCGCTGCCAGTGGCCAGTAAGATGGATTTTGCCTGGATGGTTTGGCGATCACTCTTGCGGCGGGAGCCGGGTTTTTTCAACACCTCCACCTGATCATCACTGGCCAGGCGAGCGGTACCGTGGATTATGTCAACCTTGTTACCCTCCAAGAGTTTGCGCACGTTATCGGTCAGTTCCTGGACCACCTGCTCTTTTCTGGCCATCATGGCGGCCAAATCAAGGCGCACCCTGCCGGTCTTGATCCCGTGGGATGCAAAGTGATCTTTGGCAAGGTGGTAATACTCACTCGAGTCAAGGAGCGCTTTGCTTGGGATACAGCCCACATTCAGACACACCCCACCCAGCCGGGGCTCCTTCTCGATGCAGGCCACCTTCATGTCGAGCTGGGCGGCGCGCACTGCCGCCACATATCCACCAGGCCCCGAGCCAATGATAACCAAGTCGTAATTTTTCTTCTTTGCCATCTTTTGATCCTATCCCATTGTGAGGTTAAAATTCTGTTCTAAGGTTACTAAGATGAAAGAAATGCCTTAAATGTCTAAAGTGCATAAAACACTGATGATGTAAGATGTGGGATGTGAGATGTGGGAAAACTGTCTGAGCAAATTAGCCCAGCAGAACTCTCACATCTTTTATCTCAGATCGCAGATCCCATATCTCCCATTTTCGCAATTCGCAATCCGAAATTCGCAATTAATCCCTAAACTTCCATCATGATCCGTTCTGGGTCTTCGATAAATTCTTTGATGCGCACCAGGAAAGTCACTGCCTGGCGCCCGTCCACCATACGGTGGTCGTACGTTAAGGCCACATACATCATGGGCCGTACCGCAACTTTTCCATTCACCACCATGGGGCGGTCCTCTATCTTATGCATGCCCAAGATGCCACTTTGGGGCATATTCAGAATAGGAGTACTCAAAAGCGAACCGAAAACCCCGCCATTGGTTATGGTAAAGGTGCCGCCCTCGAGATCGGCCAGTTGTAGTTTATTTTCCTGGATCTTGTTGACATAGTCTATGATGGCCTGTTCCAGTTCGGCGAAGCTGAGTTTGTCTGCATTGCGGATCACCGGTACCACCAAGCCACGCTCACCACCTATGGCTACACCAATGTGATAGTAGTTGTGGTAGACGATATCTTTCCCGTCTATGGAACCGTTTAACTCGGGAAATTCCATCAAGGCTTCCACACAGGCTTTAATGAAGAAGGACATGAAGCCCAGCCTGACCCCGTACTTTTTCTGGAACGCATCCTGGTAATGAGCGCGAATTTCTTTGACCCTGGCCATGTCGATTTCGTTGAAGGTTGTGAGCATGGCGGTGTTCTGTTTCGCTTCCAGCAGACGGCTGGCGATTCGCTGCCTGATCTGGCTCATAGGCTTACGCGTTATTTGATCATCAGGGTGGAGAGTAACCTCATGAGGCTGAGCAGGCTGCGCGACCGCGACTGCAGGGGGTGCTGCGGGCACACCATGCTCCAGATAGAGAATCACGTCACCTTTGGTTATTCTGCCTCCTGGTCCGGTGCCTGTGATCTTGGAAACATCAAGGTTCTTTTCAGCCACAAGTCTCCGGACTGATGGGGCCAAGACGGGCTTGGCTGCGAGCGGAATCTCCGCAACCGGCTCAACAGTCGGTGGTTCAGGAGGTGGAGGGGGAGCGGCTGGGGCTATTTCTGCCACTTCCTCAGGAACGGGTTCTTCGACCACTTCAGGAGCTGCCTCCGTATCTATAGTGCCGACAACCGTTCCGATCGCCACCGTTTCACCCTCAGATGCACTGATGCGTAAGACGCCATCAGCTTCTGCCTCGATCTCGAGGGTGACCTTGTCGGTTTCCAGGACGAAAAGCGGCTCATCTTTTCGAACGAGATCACCTTCTTTTTTGTACCACTGTCCAAGAGTCGCCTCCGTCACCGATTCTCCCACGCTAGGGACTTTAATCTCTAACAACATGGTTGCTCCGTTTTCAAATGGCTAAAATGTAATAAAGTTAGTAGCCAGAATCCAGAGAGGCATAGGGCTCAAGGTTCAAGGCGCAAGGAAAAGATTTTGTCTTCTACTGCCTTTAGCCTTACGCCTTGTGCCGTGCGCCCTTCATCAATCTGCAATCTGCAATCTCCTAATTCCACAATCCGCAATTACTTCCCCACTGCTTTCTCAAGAATAGCTGCTTGCTCTCTTTTATAAATATTGTGAAAACCAGTAGCCGGACTTGCTGCCGCTTCTCTGCCTATATACTTGATGTGCTTTTGGACCAGAGAGGCAATACGTGAGCGGACAAAATTCCAACCTCCCATGTTTTCCGGTTCCTCTTGCACCCAACACCACTCATGTACCTTATCGTACTGAGCGATAACTTTTTCAAGTTGCTGCTTCGGAAAGGGGTAAAATTGCTCCAACCGTATGATACCAATATCGGTTGCTTTCAGATCCTTACGTCTCTGAAAGAGTTCGTAGTAAATCTTGCCACTGCAAAAGAGAATGCGGCTAGAAGTTTTCTTTTTGCTTTCATCGTCAAGGACTTCCTGAAAGGAACCTGAGGTCATATCCGAAAGACGAGAGACTGCAAGGGGATGGCGCAGCAAGCTTTTGGGAGTCATAACCACAAGGGGCTTACGAAAGTCACGCTTTACCTGACGTCGCAGCAAGTGGAAGTACTGGGCAGGAGTGGTGGGATTACAAACCTGGATGTTTTCCTCGGCACAGAGCTGAAGAAAACGCTCCAATTTGGCGCTTGAGTGCTCCGGCCCCATTCCTTCGAAACCGTGAGGGAGCAGCAGGACGAGACCATTCAAGCGCTGCCATTTGGATTGACCACTGGATATGTACAGATCGATCACACCCTGGGCGTTATTGACGAAGTCGCCGAACTGAGCCTCCCAGATAGTCAGCCCTTCAGATTGGGCCAGGGAATACCCATACTCGAAGCCGACGACACCAGCTTCGGAAAGCAAACTGTCATAAGCATAGAACGGTGCTTGCCCTTTACCCAGAGAATTAAGAGGTACGAATGTATCACCTGTTTTTGTGTCCACCAAAGAGCTGTGTCTCTGACTGAAGGTGCCTCTGCGACTGTCCTGACCACTCAAGCGAACGGGAATGGCTTCCGTTACCAGAGAACCAAAAGCAAGAGCTTCTCCGTTGGCCCAATCGATACCTTCGCCTTTCTCCACCGCTTCCAGCCGTTTTTGCAGAAGAGTTGCCAGTTTAGGGTGAAGTGAGAAATCTTTCGGCACCGTATTCAACTTGCGGGCAAGTGAGCGAAGTTGCTTTGCTGGTACACCCGTTTTCAGTGCTTTATGGGAATATTCTCCATGTATGTCATCCCAGTTTTCGTAATAGTCAACACTGGGAAGGACGCACTGGTTTTCTTTCATGGTGGTAAAGGACGCTTCCAGACGCTCATTAATTCCAGAGTCAATGTCTTTAATCTCATCCTCACTAACAATTTTTTCAGCAAGCAGTTGTTCGCCATAGATTTTATAGAGAGGCGGTCTTTCTCTAATGCGCTCGTACATCTGTGGTTGAGTAAAGTAGGGTTCATCCCCCTCATTGTGCCCATAGCGCCGGTAGCAGACCAGATCGATGACCACATCCTTGCCGAATTCCATGCGGTAATCGCAGGCAAGTGTGGTGACGTGAATCACGCTTTCCGGGTTCTCGCCGTGCACGTGAAAGATAGGTACCATGAGCATCTTGGCAACGTCAGTGGAGTATCGCGTGGAGCGGGCATCATCAGGCAGCGTGGTATAGCCAATCTGGTTGTTGATAATAATGTGAACAGTGCCTCCAGTGCTGTATCCCTCCAACTGGGACATATTTAACGTCTCGGCCACAACACCCTGACCAGCGAAAGCGGCGTCGCCGTGGATGAGAAGCGGTAGCACTAGCCTGTGCCCATCGCTGCTCCCAATCATATCCTGACGGGCGCGGGCAAAGCCTTCGACCACCGGATTTACCGATTCTAGGTGGCTGGGGTTGTTGACGAGGAACATCCGTACTGAGCGCTCGTTGGCTGTGGTAATATCGGCCAGAAAACCATTGTGGTATTTGACATCACCAGCGCCAAATATGGTATCGGGATCGTAATTGCTCTCAAACTCGCAAAAAATCTCCTCGTAAGATTTTTCCAGGACATTGACCTGAACATTGAGCCGGCCACGATGGGCCATCCCCAAAATAATTTCTCGACAGCCCTGCGCAGCTACATGTCCAACCAGCGAGTCCAGCATGGGAATGAGCGCTTCCGCCCCTTCCAGGGAAAAGCGTGTCTGTCCCAAATACTTCTTATGCAGGAACTCCTCGAACAGGGAGGCCTGGTAAAGTTTGTTGAGAATCCGGGCCTTCTCATCCCTGGACAACAGAGGTCGATTGCGGTTTGGTTCCATGCGCTCTTGCAACCACTGGCGCTCAGAGGGATCTTGCAGATGCATGTACTCTACCCCGACTGAGCGACAGTAGGTTTCTTTGAGAGCCTTCAGTATCTCACTCAGGACAACTAGGTTTTTGCCCGGGAAAAGCTGAGTATAGAACTCCCGCTCCAGATCGTCGTCTGTAAGGTTGAAGGCTGCAGGATTCAGAAGAGGATGATCAGTTGGGCAGGCCGCAAGCGGATCCAGGCAGGCAAGCAGGTGGCCGAGATCACGATACCGATGGGTCAGTGCCACCACCTGCGATTGTCGTGAGACCTGGTCCTCATCACAGACCAGAACGACCTCGGACTCTCTGGCGGAGGCCAACTCGAAACCCTGGAAGAAAAACTGCCAATCTCGGGAAACCTTGCTGGGATCAGACTTCCACTGTCGGTACTGCTCATCAATGAATTCGGCATTCCAAGCCCCGGTCAAAGCCATAGTAGTTCCTCAAAAATGTTTAAAGTGTCTAAATAGAAAATGCCTAAAATGAACTAAAGTGTACTAAAATGTCTAAAGTGCCTAAAATATGAAAGCAAAGAATCCAGGAGTCAGTAGCCAGTACTTAGGTTTCAGGTTTCAGGTGTCAGCAGTAAACGGTAAATCGTCATCGAGAATCTCTTATCTCAAGATCCTTAATTCCGCAATCCGCAATCTAGAATCCATCCTTCCTTGCCCGTCTTTTAAACCACTTCACCACCAGTTCTGTAACCTCCTGCCGTTGCTTATCTTGGCTGAACATGTGATCAGCATCTGCAATGATCGCTAGTTCCGTATCTGCAGGTTTGAACTGGTGGAGTCTATAGGCGTCACTTACTGGAATTATTTCGTCCTGCTCACCATGCACTATAAGCCAGGGCTGAACCAAAGAGGGCAGGATTTCTGAGAGTTCATACCTTGCCGCGTCAGCAAAAAAACCGTCCGTAAGTTCCAAATTGCGGCCCCTACTGACAAAGTGGACTCGCCCCGTATTCTGTAGTTCATGGAGTTGGCTTTCGTTGAGAAAGTGAGTGGTATGCAGAGCTGAAGCCTTTGAGGCCAAGGTGCAAACCGCCCTGACATTAGCCATCTCTGCTGCTGCCAACAGGGCCACCATAGCGCCCATGCTGTGTCCAGCCAGACCGAACCACGAGACCTTTTCAGCAGTCAGGAAGGAGGCCGCAACCTTCATGTCGGAGATCTGCTTCGAATAGATAGACTCAGAGAAAGTACCTTCACTCTGACCGTTTCCGGAAAAGTCAAAGCGAAGTACCTTGAATCCCTCTGCCACGAGGGCCAAACTCAGATCGCGCAGGATTCTGGTATGTCTGGAGCAGGTAAAACAATGACCCAGGATAATACCACGGCGGGAATCCACTGTGGGGACATGAAGGGTGCCCGCCAGTGTTTCACCCCAGTGATTTGGAAACTGAATCTGCTGTTGCAAGGGTATCCTTTACGAAACGAATTTAGGAATTAAGGGATTGGGGAATTAAGGAATTAGAGAATTCGCTCATTCCCTAATCTCTGGATTGCCTAATTGTATTTACATTGCTGCAGGAGTTCCTAGATGTCAAGAGGGAAACATTGTAGCTGATGAATTGCCTCCAATCAGTAAATTCTAACATAATCGACAACGATTTCAAGTAGATAACCAAAAGACACAACGTACGAGGCACTAGGCGCAAGGTACTCTTCTTTTCAAATGCGTTTCGGTTGGTTTGCACTCCGCGCTCTGTGCTTTGGGCTCAAAGGCGAAGCGCTTGACTGCGAGCGAAGAACCGGTTCTTATTAGCCTGCAATAAGCTCAGTATAAGATGCACACATCTGTCTGATTGTTTTGAGGAAAGGGGTTGCACTCCCCAAGACTCTCAATTATCATGAAAATGCTTCAGCGAGCGCATTCCCCGTAGTCCGCCGGAGGCGGACGGGGTTAGCGAGCGAACTACAATAAAATGGAATCACTTCCTTACATTTCGAAGATTCCCTGTCCCGCCTTGGCGGGACTGCAGGGAACTTCAATCTCATTGTGATTTCTGCAGGCAGGGCTTTCTATGGCCCTTGAACATCAGTGATATTTCTATTCCTTTGTCCTCAAAAGTCGTAGAGAGAAAAACTCTTGGTGTGACACTCTGGAGGACGCGTGCAACCAATCCTTAATGGACCTTCACTGTCACCTTGGGAGCCGGGTCTTTTCAGCTTGGGCATCTACGCCCTCATAGTGCTGGGCCTGGTGGCATTGCTGCTTTTTCTTGCATCCTGGCTCGGGGAAAAGAAAAGCAATCCCGAAAAGCTGAGACCTTACGAAAGCGGAATAATTCCCACAGGCTCGGCCCGCCTCCGATACCCTGTACCATTTTTCCTCGTGGCCATCTTCTTTCTCATCTTTGATGTGGAAGCTGCCTACATATTCTCCTGGGCAATTTCTTACGACAGCTTGGGCTGGGCCGGCTGGCTGCAAATATCTTTCTTCATCTTTGTTTTACTCCTTGGCCTTCTCTACATCTGGAAGAAGGGAGGACTCGAGTGGGGGCCAACGTCGAAAAAAAATTAAATAACCCGATTCTAAATGGGGCTGACTTGCTGATCAACTGGGCCCGAAAGTACAGTCTCTGGCCCATGTTCTTTGGTCTTTCCTGCTGTTTTGTCGAGGAAGCAACGGCTCTTACCGCCCGATACGATATGGCTCGATTTGGGGCGGAAGTACTCCGACCATCACCGCGGCAGGCGGATCTTCTGATCACCTCGGGTACTATTTTCAAGAAAATAGCACCGGTTGTCTTACGGCTCTATGAACAGATGGCCGAGCCCAAATGGGTCATCTCCATGGGATCCTGCTCCAACTGTGGAGGCATGTATGACGCCTACAGTGTAGTGCAGGGAATAGATCAGATACTGCCGGTGGATGTTTATATCCCGGGCTGCCCACCCAGGCCTGAGGCTGTACTGCAAGGGCTTGTCCTTTTACAGGAAAAGATAGTTACCGGCGAACGACCAACGCGTTCCATTTTCCACCTTCAGGGGGGGAGCCAGGGAACTCAAAAACCCATTCTGGTGGATGGCCAAACCAAATCGCGAGATCCGCGGGGACCTGGCATGCAGGGAACCGCCATACGGGGCACGTCTGTGGTGCCGCCTGAATTCCAGGACAGCCGCTCCGACCTCATGTGGACTCCACCACCACAGCGAATCGAATTGAGTGAGGGGGATAAGAGCCTGGCTGAAGGTCTCCAAGCCCATCTTGGAGACAGTGTGCAGCAGACCGAGCACACCTCAGACATGCTTACTTTCGTGGTGGAGCAGAATCGGCTCAAAGATGTTCTGCGTTTTCTGAAAACAGAGGCAACTCCTAGATTCCAACGGTTAGATGATCTGACCGTAATTGATGAGTCTGCGCGCCGGAATCGTCAGGAGTATCCGGATTACACCCTGGTATATCATCTGCTGTCATTTGAGCCCGCATCCAGATTGCGACTGAAGGTGGGGTTGCAAGGCGATGCCCCCGTAACTCAAAGTGCGATCGATATCTGGCCGTCCGCAAACTGGTACGAGCGGGAAGTGTTTGACATGTTCGGAATTCGATTCGAAGGCCATCCGAACCTGCGCAGGATCATAATGCCGCACCACTGGGAAGGCCATCCATTGAGGAAGAGTCATCCAGGTCGAGCCACGGAGATGGCCCCGTACACCCTTGCTGATGCCCAAAGACTCCAACCGTTGGACGCGGGTGTCTATGTGGAGAGAGATGGCAGGGAACACGAGCTTATTCTCAACATTGGTCCCCACCATGTAAGTACTCACGGTCTGATGCGCTATATTGTTTCCCTCGAGGGGGAGGAGATAACCGAACTCGACATGGACATCGGCTATCACCATCGAGCGGTGGAGAAAATCGGCGAGAGACAAACGTGGAACCAGTTTATTCCATACACTGACCGGGTAGACTACCTGGCCGGCGCAGCCAATAACCTTCCCTACCTTCTGGCCGTGGAGACTCTGGCGGGCATAGAAGTTCCAGAACGGGCCCAGGTTATTCGGGTCATGCTCAGCGAGTTCTTCCGGCTGAGTAACCATCTCGTCTTCTTTGCCACCATGGCC